>DGPZ01000059.1:0-12664 GCA_002390675.1 Deltaproteobacteria bacterium UBA4427 | reverse complement strand
TCTTCGAGGGATTGGCCGCGCGCGACGCGCAACGCGTTTTCAAAGAGTGGATAGATGTTGATCGGCATATCGAAGCCCGCGTCGGCTTCGAAGTCGTTATGCCCCCAACCTTCTTTGCCGACAGTCTCAGGCGTGCCGTCGCCGCCCATGGGCCAATCGAGTCGGCTCTCAGCTGTGCGCGCGAGATTGAGGCTCTTAATGTTATTCGCACCAAAAACAAAACCGAGTTCGCTTTCGCCGCGCACGATTCGGTTAGCGACGCCGTTCACGAGAGCGAGCGCGGATTCGCCGCCGTGATGGCTCACCCATTCGGTTTGGGGTTTTGCGCCGAGTGCATCGCCGATTAGGCGTGGCGCATTTTGGGCGCTCCAGCCGGCGATAGCGGTGAGTGCGATGGTGTCGATCGAACGGAGCAGGGCTAATGGATCGCTCGCGCCAGACGCTGTCGCGGATTCCTGAGCGATACGGAGCGACATAGCGAGAGGACTTTGGGAGGTCTCTAGATTGACATTGCGGTGGGAGAGTTGAGAGGCACCGATCAGGACCGGGCGATTCGAAGACGAGGCTGAGGTCATATGCTGGAGTCCTAGTGCGGTGTGTATTTGCGGAGCTTGCGCTGAAGGCTCTGCCGATGCAGGCCGAGGCGACGCGCTGCCTGGGAGATGTTGCCTTCGCATTCGGCGAGTACGAACTCGATGTATTCGCGTTCATGTCGATAGAGGCTCTGGAATTCGTCGGGGATCGGAACTTCGCCTTCTTCGTCCTCCTCTTCGTGAAGCGCGCGCTCGACTTGATCGACGTCGGTCGGCTTCATGAGGTAGCCGACGGCGCCGAGCTTCGTTGCTTTGACGGCCGTAGCGATACTGCCGTAGCCCGTGAGTACGACGATTCGAGCTCGTGGCGATCGAGACAGAATTTTTTGGATCGCATCGAGTCCCGAATCGGCCCCGAGTCGCAAATCCACAACCGCGAAGTCCACGTCGAGGCTTCGGATCGCATCGACCTCTGCGAGGTTGCGCGCTCTTTGGACTGTATAGCCGCGGTCCGTCAGCTCCGAGCCGAGGGTCTCGGCAAAGCGATCATTATCTTCGACGATCAAGAGCGATCGTCCCTCGTTTTGCGCATCCACAGCATTAGACATCGTGGAGTCGGCCATCCTTAGGTCTCCAATCGGGCGCTGGAATCGTTGCGGACTTGGGTGTTTCGCTGGAAGAAGTACTTGGCACGATCGGTATTGAGATCTTGGCGACAGCACCGCCGAAGTCGCGATCATCGAGGGTGAGCTCCGCTCCGATCGCCTCGGCTAGTGAGTGAACATAGTAGAGGCCGAGCCCGACCCCTTCTTGTTTCGTTGTGACGAAGGGTTCACCGAGATGACGTCTAACTACTTCGGGCCAGCCGGAGCCGCGATCTTGGACCCTTAGTTCGACTCGGGATCCGTTGCGCTGGACCACGATCTCGACCTCGCTCTCGCGTCCACCAGACTCGATTGAGTTGTCGACCAAATTGATGAGGGCTTGAGAAAACGCGACCGGCGGTATCAGAACACGCTTCACGCCTCGGCCATCGCCTAGTACGCGGATGGTCGCATCTTCGTGTACGCCGGCGATGCTCTCGCTCACTTGGCGCACGAGGGGCTCGAGGTCGACGACTTCTAGGGAGAGCCGGTCCGGCTGAAGTTGGCTGCCCGCCATGTGGCGCAGGATGTCGCCGCATCGATCGAGTTCTTCGATCGCGGTCAGTAGGTCCGGATCTGCTTCAAGTTTGTGTGCGCGAGCGACGCGGGCGAGCCGGAGCTGCGCGGTGTTAAGAGGAGTCGCGAATTCGTGGGAGAGGCCGGCGGCGAGGGCGCCGACTGCGCGGAGCCGATCGATACGCGTCTTTCGTTCCTGGGCTTCCGCGAACCACACCTTCAACTGGTCGAGGGTACTGGAGAGCCAAGCTGTCAGAATCCAGAAAACGAGGACGACGACGATCTGCGCCGGGAAAAGGATATTGGCGGGGACAAGCGCCCCGGCAAGCGCAGGGGGGATATGGCTGTTGAACTGGATGATCACGAGGCTGGCGAGGAGCAGGCCGAAGAAGGTGAGGCCGAGGCGCCCTTCTAGCAAGAGCGCGCCTAAGACGGAATGCACAAGCAAAATAGGCACCATCGGATTCCATGCGCCGCCGGTCAAAATGAGCAGCGCCGACAAGCCGAGAATATCTGCGCCGAGTTGAATCATGAGATGTCCGGGGCTGCCCCGGGTCCCTCGGCGGAGCCCGATCCACGTACCGGTGTTGAGCGCCGCGAGGGTGGCGACAACGGCGGCGAAGAGCGGGAGCATCGATGGTTCCAAGACCTGGAACTCGAGGGCCGGCGCGATCGTGAGCACCTGCGCGGCAATTGCGACCCAACGCAAGCGAACGACCCACGCGAGCTTCGCTGTGCTCTGCTCGGGGTCGGCGGTGATCGGTGGGTCGAAGAAGGATCGAAAGGTTTCGAGCATTTGGCTTCCATGGATAAAAATAGCAGCCCTGGGAAGGGTCTCTGCGAGGGTCGATGCCCACGATTGCTGCGCCCGGCCAATCGACTGGCTGGAGTTGCTCAAGGCCTGCCGTCGGAGCGCCGACGAACGGGGGGCCCGCGGGAATTTCAGGGCCAGCGGAGAGTTTAAGCCGATGCGAATGGTCGCAAAGCACGCAGTCGCGGCAGGCCTCGCTGTGCTCGTGCTCGCCGCCAGTCCGGCTCGCGCCGGAGACGATCTGAGCGGCTTCGGGATTTCGGTGCCGGATGAATACCTCGTCCTCACTCGGGATGAAGTTCAGAAAAATGCCGAGGTCTTTTTCGAGGACGCCGGCGACGGTCGCATGCGAGCCGTTTCGAGCACTTTGCGCCGCGGAGTCTACGATCGCGTTCAGGCTGGGCAACTCGAAATTTTCTACCGAACCGAAGGCGTCGGCAGCGCCTTCGTCGACAATGTCAATGTGATGATGCAGAAGGCGGAACTGCCGGCGAATGCGCGCCAGCTCCAGGATATCTGCCAGCTCCTCGCCTGAGAGTTTTCACGTTTGTTCGGTCGCCCAATCGGTATGGAGAATTGCGAAATGCGGGCCATCGCAGGCCGAGCCGCTCTCTACCTCGCCTTCGATGGCGCTCTGCTCGGAACCAAGACGTTTCAGTATCAGATTTTGCGCGACGACGGGATGATGCTGATCCTGACTGCAACATCGACCCAAAATAACATCCCGAGAATGCTAGGCGAATTCGAAGTCATGGTTTCTTCGATTCGCGTGCATTAGGCAGACACGCACAAATTTAGCTTATTCGCTCGCTACGCTTAACTCGCTAAGAGGACTACGGCTCGTGCGCGTAACCCAGCCGACCAGGGTGATTGCGACGCCACCGAGCCCTGCCGCGAGCCCCCACCAAATTCCCGCGAGCCCCATCTCAAGACGGAATGCGAGGAGATAGGCAAGGGGCAAGCCAATCAAGTAGAAGCCGATTAAGTTGACGATCGCGCCTGCCATAGGCCGCCCCATGCCGCGCAAGAGCCCCGCGCCTACGACTTGGACGCCGTCTGCAATTTGGAACGCACCTGCGATTGGCAGGAGCGTCGCGGCTAGTGCGATGGCGGCCACGTCGGGCGTGTAGAGAGCTGGAAGCTCATTGCGGAAGACGATGAAGACGACGGCTGCGAAGGCCATCACGCCGCCGCCCATGAAGAACGCGACGCGACATGCGACGTGCAGGCCCGGTAGGTCGGCGGCTCCGATCAAGTTTCCTGCGCGCGCCCCGGCCCCGATCGCGATCCCAAGCGGCACCATGAAGGTCAGGCTGGCTAGGTTCATCACGATTTGATGGGCGCCTAATTCCGCGACACCCATCCATCCGACCATTAGCATGGCGACCGTAAATGCGTTCGCTTCAAGGGCGAGTTGGAAGCCGACGGGTAAGCCGAGCGCCAGGTAGCGCGCGTATCCGGGCCACGCAAAAGACCGAGCATCCCATCGTCGCCAGGCACCTTCGTGGAGTTTGAATCGGACGATCCATGCCCAGAGGACGATCGGTAGAATAATATTTGTTATGCCCGTCGCGAGTCCGGCGCCCTGCAAGCCTAACGGCGGCACCCCAAGGTTTCCGAAGATCAGTACCCAATTCAGGAATACGTTGAGGATGTTGCAGATGAACATCACCCACATGCCCGGTCGCGTGAGCCCGCGTCCCGCTAGGTATTGGCGCATCGCGATGAAGAGGTTGAAGCCTAAGGCGCTCGGCAGACGCGTCAGCATGTAGATCTGCGCTAGGCGTGCGACCTCGGCTCCTTGACCGAAAGCCAAGAGAAGCGGTTCCGTGGCGGTCCAAAGGAGGGCAAGAGGGACCGAGGCCGCAATGGCGATCACGATGCCGCGCTGCAATGCGAGTCCCACGGCTTCGCCATCGCCGCGGCCGTGGGCCTGGGAAACGAGAGGGTCCATGCCTTGAACCATTCCCTGGACGAGCGAGCCGGACGACCAAGCCCACGTCGAGGCGACTGCGACGGCTGCTAATTCCGCGAGTCCCACCCGTGCCACCATCATGGTGTCGATCACGCCCATCATCATCATGCCGAGCTGGGTAGCGGCCACCGGCGCGGAGAGCGCAAAGAGCGTGCGAAATTCTTTGCGGGTGCGACCTTCGTCGAGAGGGTTGGCAGACATCGGGATCTCCGCGGCAAGATCGGAAGATTCCGGAAGGCGTTGGGCGAGCGCGCAGCGGTAGCCTACCCATCCTGCTTAGATCGTGCGATCCTGCACTCGAACTCGTCTCGGAGAATTTTCAGCCAATGTCTTTTCTATCGATCTGTCGTGCCTCTCGCCCTTCCAATCGCGTCATTGCGGTCGCTCTCATCGCCGTGGCGACGGGGGTTCTCTTTGCATCCGCCGTGAAGGCTCACGGCCCGACGATCGAGATCACGCACGCCGAAATGAAGCCCGCGCTCCTGAATCTCTTCGTGGGCACGACGGTCCATTTCAATAACCAAGAATGGATGCCCGGTGGGCACACGGTCGTGGACACGACCGGAAAGATCGAAAGTCCGCCTCTTGAGAAGGTTGACGAAGGCTGGCACTACACCTTCGACGAAGTGGGAGCCTTCGAACTCTTCGTGAAGCAACACCCCATGGCGAAGGTCCGCGTCAACGTCGTTTCGAAGAAGGACTGACCGCTGCCCCGCGGTTCGCGCAACGAGTGACGGATAGAGCGAGATGTGGGACTGGGCGCGCTCTGACCGCTGATAGATCAGTCGCGAGTGTTGCCACTTCTGTTGCCGGCGATCGCACCGAAGAAGTCGCCGACGTCACCGAATGCTGTCTCAGTATCGAGCAATAGATCGTACGTCATTTGGGGATCGACGGAGCCAGAAGTAGGTTGCTCCTCTTCGCCCTCGGCGGATTCGCCATGGGCTTCGATGCGACGGTAAAGGGCTTCCCAGGTTTCTTGGGAATCGTCCATGTCGATCTCGATCGTGAGCTTGGCCATCGGACCTCCTAGTTGGGTGTGTGCCCTGGGAGGGGGGCTTGTTCTCCGTATTCGAGTCCTTTTGCGCGGACCCGTTCGGCGGAGACGGGGTCGAAGCAGCAATTGGGTGCGGAACAACCGCACCCCAACAAATTACGGGAAAAGCAGCGTTCCACAATGCAGTGCGCGGGCGACATCACACCTTTTTGGACTGGATGGATTTGCATAGATGATCGTGCAATCAATTAAAAAAATACGTGATACGACTCACATTCGTTTCTGACGCCCCCTCAGGGATATATTTTACATACGGATGGCGAATTTAGGGTAGGGTGGCAGACATGATACGAATGCCCTCCGACTCGGATGCTGCGCGAGCGGCAACACAGAATTCACCGCAAATATCCAGTGCAGTCTTCGCCAGCACGGCCGATCATCCGGGTATGCGCAAAGTAGGGCTCGAAGCAAGCAGAGACGATCAGCCGGACCCCAGCGACGAAGTGCTCGTCGATCAAGCAGGGCGTCCGCTCGGTCCGCGCGCGCTCCGGACGCGTCGGAATATTCTGGAGGCAGCGGTTGCCTTGCTCGCTGAAAAGCCGATGCGCGACATGCGAGTGATCGACATCGCGCGTCAGATCGGTTCCTCCCCCGCGACCTTCTACCAGTATTTCAAAGACGTCGAAGACGTCGTGCTGCATCTCGCTGGTCAGGCGAAGGAATCCACTCCGCTTATGGTCGAACTCATTGCCGGCGATTGGGAAGGCGAAGCCGGCTTCGAGCGCGGCAAGAAACTTTCCAACCTAGTGATCGATCACTGGGAAAAATACGCGCCGGTTCTGCGGGCCCGAAACAACGCTTCAGACGAAGGCAATGCAGCCCTTCGCGAAGAACGGATGGCCGCCATGATTCCCCTCGTTGATGCCTTTAAGGCTTCGCTGGAGCGATCTCAGGCGAAAGCCGTTGATCCGCAGGACGGTGTTTGGCGAGGCGGCCCAGTCGATCCGTTGGTAGGGGCGACGGCACTGTCCTCGTGCCTCGAGCGCACCGCGATGTACCACGGGTGGATCGAGGATATGGGCAGCAGCCGCGAACAACTCGTCGAGACGACGGCGGCATTCCTGCAAGACATGCTCGCCATCAGGCGTTAGGCGCAGGGAGGTAGAGTTAACTACTGATGGCCGCTTCGCCACGAGGGGCCTCGGTAGTCTCGAAGAGGCGCTCATCGATCGCGATCGGCGTTTCTGCTTTTAGACTCTCGAGATAGGCGCGGAGCGCATCGTCACCGCGGCGGCGTTTGAGGTCTTGCCGGACGAGNNACCTCGAGGGTTGGCACGACAGACGGCTCGCGGTCGAGGACACGAAGGATGTGGTAGCTGCCGTTGGACTCGGTCGGCTCGCTCCAGATACCGGTTTCGAGCTGCATGAGCGCGGTCAGGAGACTCGGTCCAACGTAATCGCGGACCTTGCCCGGCGGCAGCATCGTATTAGGGACCGGCGACACTTGTCGATCCGCGAGATCGTCTTCGACGGTGTCAGGGGCATCGCCAGCCTGCAACCGGACGAGTGCTGCTGCGGCGCGCTCGGTTGCCGGACCTCGGGGATCGCTTTCATCGCGACGCGGCGAGAAGTAGATGCGCTGCGCCTGCAAGCGGCCCGGTCGGGTAAAGAAGTCGACATTCTCTTCGTAGTGGTCCGCTATTTGGTCGCTGTCTGGCTCGGTGCTGTCGACCTCCGAGACGATCGAATCGATCATGCTAGAGGTCAGTTCACCGCGGACTCGCCGATCGATTCCGGCGAGGCCGAGAGAGAGCGCGCGCTGGACGAGAAGTTCTTCGTCGATCATTCGGTCGAGTACTCGCCTGCGCATCGCGTCATCGATGGGGCTCCTCAGATCCCCCGCGACACCGCTCAAAACGCGCTCATAGTCGACACGCCGAATCTTGCGTTCGCCGACAACGGCTGCTGCGTCCTCGGGCAGTAAGGATGGATCAATCTTGGGTTCGAGCAAACCGAAACTAGCCATCGCGAGGCCCAAGGCCGCTCCGGCTAAAAGGAGCCAGGCGCCGCGCGTTCTGGTTTCTGGTGTGGCTTCGCTCACGATCAATCTCCCTGCGCGCGCGCGATGTCGCGCGTCCTCCCTCGAGGCGCGACGAGCATACCTCAGTGAAATCGGCCGCGAGTTCTAGTGCCCGCGCCGCCGCGAGTCGCGCGAACTTCCGCATCCGAGTAGATTCCTGCCTCGCCGCGGCCCTCAATATGTTCTGAATAGGGACGCTCTGCAGGCTGCCGGCAGCTGCGATTACGACCTAAGAATGGCTCACGCCCACGGAGTACCTATGTATCTGAATCTCGGATCAATCCTGCTTGCGAACGCGAACGAAAAGGCAAACTCCGTCGTTATTCGCGCTGGCGACCGTGAGATCACCTATCAGGAGCTCGACCGCGCGGCGCGTGGCGTGGCGACGAGTCTTCGAGCACGAGGCGTGTCGCCCGGCGACAAGGTGGCTCTCCTGGTTCCGAACGTTCCGGAATTCACGATTGCGTATTTTGGAATTCTTTATGCGGGGGCCGCCGTCGTCCCGATTAATGTTCTCGCGGCTGCGCCGGAAGTTGCGTACTTCCTCGAAGACTCAGGCGCTCGTGTTCTTTTCGTACACCCGCTCTTCGAAGAGCCGGGCCGCGCAGGAGCTGCTTCGCTCGACGTCGATGTGATCTTAGCGGTTCCCGGAGATTCGCCGAATACGGTTGGCGGGATGGCGTTAGGTAATCCTTGCGATGAGCCCCATAAGACGAATCCCCAGGACACGGCGGTCATCCTTTATACGTCGGGTACGACGGGTAAACCGAAGGGCGCCGAGCTTACGCACTCGAATCTCCTGATGAACTGCGCGGTTGTTGTGCCTAGGCTGATGCCGCCTACGCCTGCCGGGGGCCATCGCGCGATTGCGACGCTGCCGCTCTTTCACTCCTTCGGTCAGACCGTCATCCAAAACGGAATGATAGCGACAGGGGGTTCATTCACGCTTCTGCCGCGGTTTACGCCACAAGATGCTTTTGAGCTGATAGAGAAAAATCGCCTAACGGTCTTCGCGGGCGTTCCGACTATGTATTTCGCACTTCTTCATCATAGAGGCGATCGCGCCTACGACGTGTCGAGCCTCACTGCCTGCATGACGGGCGGAGCGCCTATGCCCCTCGAAGTGATGAGTGCCTTCGAAGAAAAATTCAACGTGCGAATTGAGGAAGGCTTTGGTCTCTCCGAGACTTCTCCGATCTCGAGTTTTACGGTCCCGAATAAGCCTCGGAAGGTCGGTTCAATCGGCTACCCGGTCTGGGGCGTTGAAATGCGCATCGTTGATGAGGAAGATAATCGACTCCCTGACGGCGAGCGCGGAGAAATTTGCATTCGCGGACATAACATCATGAAGGGCTATCTGAACCGTCCCGAGGCGAACGAAGAGACGTTGAAGAATGGCTGGTTCCATTCCGGAGATGTCGGCTATCGAGATGAAGACGGATGCTATTTCATAGTCGACCGCATGAAGGACATGATCTTGCGCGGCGGCTTCAACGTCTATCCGCGTGAAGTAGAAGAGGTGCTCTACCAGCACGAAGAGGTGGTTGAGGCCGCGGTGATCGGCGTGCCGCACGAGAGTCACGGAGAAGAGGTGAAGGCTGTTGTCGCCCTCGTCCCAGACGCGAAGGCTACCGAGGAAGAGATCCAGGCATTCTGCAAAGATCGCCTCGCTGCTTACAAATATCCCCGGTTCGTCGAGATCGTCGCGGAGCTGCCCAAGGGCCCGACCGGCAAGATCCTGAAGCGCGAGCTGCGCGACTGAGCCATCGCCCCGCGCGCGCGTCCTCGGTTTTGCCCTGTGCTCGGCGGCTTACTCGCCCCCATTTCGCTCCTGTTTTCGCTTTTTTTTCGCAAATCGTGACCGAATCTGTCACGCCTGGCCCTCATCTTGTGAGGTGTCGGGCGCACTGCTTCCCCAACCCCCCTCCCCCTCAAACGGCGGAAAAAGGTGCCCGGGGTCGGTCGTGTGGCGGAGGGCGGCACGTAGGGTCTGCGGGCTTTTGGTCTTGGACCCGTCGCGTCCTGCCGTCCGCCATGCGGACCGGCAACAGCATGAATGAAGATGGAAGAGAAGAGAGGAAACAGAGGTCATGGGCACGGGCATGAATATGAGCATGAGCAAGCTGGAATCTGCAGGGACTGCTGAACGTGAACCTCGCGCACCGGCGCGTGCTCGGGCAAGTCGCTCCCGTCGCGCTTCGGGGCGAGCCCGTCGTGATGGCGGTCCTGCCGGATTCGGGGGGCGCCTTTCGAGCGCGCGCGATCGCCAAAAAGTGCGAGAGCGCAATGCGGCCGAGCGTACGCGTGTAGAAGAGATGCTCGGGTCGGCACTGATCGATGCGGAGCGGCGAATGCCTACTCCGCCTTTTTCGCCTTCCGCACCTTCTTCTTTGGAGCAGTCTCGATCGTCCTCCAGTGCGTTTCATGTCCGAGCGCTGGCCAGTACCCCGGCCGGATGTCCCGTCTGCGAGAGCGGCAAGGTTGTGCGGGACGACGTATTCGAAGCGGGCACGACCCTGCGTCTATCGGAATGTCTCAATTGTGAACACAGATGGACGGCTCGACCTCGTGCACGATGGAGCGAGTTGGGTAAGAGAATGACAAGTCGAGGGGGGACGCGGTTCGTTGCCAAGTATGCAGAAAGAGGCGGGGCCATCGACGCACGGATCGCGAACTAGCGTCTCTGCGCCATGCGATTTTGTGCTTTGGCATGCTCCCTGCTTTGGAGATTTTGGTGTCTCATCCGGGTGACGTGATAGGGTGCACCTATGCGCTTGCTTCTATACACGGGCAAAGGGGGCGTCGGTAAGACGACCACGGCGGCGGCGACGGCCGCGCTTGCTGCCCGACGAGGCGTTCGGACGCTCGTTCTCTCTGCGGACGCGGCGCATAGCCTCGGGGATGTTTTCGATCTTCACTTAAGTGCGACTCCGTTGCCCGTTTCGATTGCGCCCTGCTTGGATGCTCTCGAGATTGATGCGCGCGATGTGATCGAAGGCCATTGGGGCCAGATTCGCGCGTACGTTGTCGAGTTGCTTCGGCATCAGGGAATAGACGAAGTTGTGGCAGAAGAGCTGGCCTTGCTTCCTGGCGCCGATGAACTCGCGACACTCGTGAGCGTCGAAGATCACGCAACAAGTGGCCAGTACGACCTAATCGTCGTCGACTGCGCCCCGACCGGGAGCGCGCTTCGCCTCGTCACCCTGCCCGAAGTCGCGCATGGTGGCTTCAAGTGGCTGCTGCGTTTGCAGCGCGCCGCAGCGAAGATCGCGGAACCGATCGCGAGGGAACTCGTGGGGACGCCGCTTCCGAAGGCCGAAGTCTTCGCCGAAGCCGAGCGTTTGTTATACAAAACCCTCGAGCAGTTACGCGCCCGATTGCTGTCGAAAGAGACGAGCATTCGACTCGTCGTGACACCTGAGACTATGGTGATCGATGAAGCGCGTCGTTCGCTGACGGACTTGGCGCTTTTTGAACTCGCCAGCGACGCGGTGGTGATGAACCGGGTCTGGCCCGACGAAGCTCTGCGCGAGGAGTTTTTTAGAGATTGGGGGAGAAACCAACAAGAGCGGCTGCGCGATGTCGAGACGCATTTCTCACCGATGTCTATGTTAGTCGCCCCCCTGCAGGCTGACGAGGTTTGCGGCCTCGAGGCCCTGGCTGCTCATGGCGAGGTGCTCTTCGCCGGGCTCGATCCGATGGCCGTGTTGGGTACGCGCCCGGGGCTCCGCTTCGAGCGGAATAAACAACAAGCTTCGCTGCGGCTGCCCATGAACGGGCGGAGCGGGAAGGCCGTCCAGGTGCTGCGGGTCGATGACGAACTTGTGATCGGCGTAGAAGGTCGGAGGCGACGAATTGCGCTGCCGGCAGGCTTTGCGTCTCTTGAAGTCGAGCGAGTTTTAGTCGAGAGCGGAGAACTTGTTGTGACATTCGCGAACGATCCCGACTTAGGAACGACGCCCGGTGAACATCCATGAGGGTCTTGCTTCATACTGGAAAGGGTGGCGTTGGGAAGACGACGCTCGCGCTCGCGACCGCGTTAGGCGCCGCGAGTCATGGGCATAGGGTCTGCGTGCTCTCGACAGATCCTGCACATAGTCTCGCGGATGCATTGGGTGAGCCTGTCGGTACCCGTATGCGGGCAATCGCCGAAAACGTTTGGGCGCGCGAGATTCGTGCTCAAACGGATCTGGACCGTTCGTGGGGGAGTATTCAAAGTTGGTTGCGCGAGCTCTTGCGCGAAGAGGCGGATGAACTGCTCACGGAGGAGCTACTCGCTTTCCCCGGAATCGAGGAGTTGATGGCTCTGCGTGCGGTTCGTGAAGTAGCAGCGACGGGAGACTTTGATGTCTGCGTGGTCGATTGTGCGCCGACGGGTTCAACCATGCGAATGCTGCGCTTCCCGGATGCGCTGCGCATTTTTATGACGCATTTTTTCGAGTTCGAACGCAAGGGGGCGCGATTGCTGCGGCCCTTTCTTCGCGGACTAGACGCGGGGCGTCTGCTTCCGCGCGAAGAGTTCTTTGACGCCTTCGAGCGGCTTTATGAAGAAGTAGATGACGTGCAAAGGATTCTGCTCGATGGAGACCGCACTAGTGCGCGGTTGGTCGTGAATCCAGCTCGAGTCGTGGTCGACGAAACTAGACGCTCCTTCGCCTATCTGTCTCTTTATGGTGTCGCTACGGATGCGGTCCTCGTGAACCGAGTAATGCCCGAGGCGGCTTCCGGCGGCTATTTCAACCGATGGATTGAACGCGAGCGTGAAGAGATTAAGCGGATTGAAGAGAGCTTTCCGGTTCCGGTTCGGAAGGTCGCTTTGCGGTCTGCAGAAGTGATTGGCGTGCCAGCGCTTGAGGTGCTCGCGCGAGATATTTATGGCGACGAGGATCCTGCGGCGATGCTTTCGACCGGCCGGCCGATTCGGATCCGACGTGCCGGAGGGCGGACGCGGCTTGAGGTCGATCTGCCCGGAATTTCTAAGGAAGAAATTGATGTGCTCTTAAAGGGCGCGGACCTTCATTTGCGAGTGCGCGACGGGCGGCGTTCTATTGGGCTTCCGGATTCGCTTGTCGGACGCGAAGTTGAGCGTGTTAGGCTCAGGGATTCGA
>DGPZ01000055.1:6196-25201 GCA_002390675.1 Deltaproteobacteria bacterium UBA4427 | reverse complement strand
AACAACTGGCAGCGAGAGAATCGGAAGCCATCCAGGCAGTTGATGAATCGCCGAATATGTCAGGAAGCTCATGGTCAAGCCGACAACCGTCGGCATAGTCAGGGCAACAATTTGCGCGCCTTGTTTAGCGGCATCTTCTTGCGCGCGGAGTTGATTCTCGAACCGAGCCGGTTCTGATACATCTATCGTAAGAACGTTCCAATTGAGCGGCCGCCCTGCGCGAAGCGACATGCGCGTCATCAGTTCGATTTCCGGGGCCTTGAATCCTTGAAGACATCCATCCGTGATGAACTCGAGAGTGGTTCCCGGCAGGCTGCCTGTCACATCGCATAGCGACAGCAGTTCTTCCTCTGTCGCCGAACGAGACGGCACGGGGTTACCGTCCCCATCTCTATGCGTGAACGAACGCGAGCTCGACAGACCGAAGCCACCCGCCTCGATCGACTCACGAAGGAGCTTGCTCATCTTCGCGACTTCATCTTCAGTCGCTTCTTCGCCGACCGAGCGAGCACCCATCACGGTTCGCCGGAGCGCGCAATGGCCTACTAGAAAGCCTGCGTTGACGGCGGTCTTGCCGTCGAGACCATCCAGCCATTCGCCGAAAGATCGCCAATTCCAATCGATGCCTGTCTCAAGCGCTTCGAGCGGCATCCCTTCGACCACGGCAAGCATTTCACGAATATATTGGGCGTCGTCGTCTCCGATCGGAGCGATCGAAAAGCCGCAGTTGCCTCCGATAATCGTCGTCACGCCGTGCAAATTTGAAGGCGAAGCCGTTGGATCCCATCCGAGCTGGGCATCGTAATGCGTGTGCGGATCTACGAAACCTGGCGTCAGAATCAAGCCGGTCCCGTCGACTACCTCGCGATCGACTCCGTCACGACCGCTCGCAGCAATTCCGTCATCGCTTCGCGCAATGAAATCGATCTTGCCGTCACGTACACCGACATCACCCAAGAAAGCGGCCGCCCCGGTTCCATCCACCACCTTAGCACCACGAATAACAACGCTGGACATCAGGAAACCCGAACTGCCGGCGCATCTACTTCAGTGCAGTTCTGCGGCCACGGCATAAAGAACTTCGACGAAAGATCGAGTGAGATATCAATCTGGGCATCCGGGGACAAGTAGAAGTGACGGATCAAAATGAACTCCCAGAGGCGTTCGGAGGCCTCGTAATTGCGAAATCGCGATCGAGAAAACAGTTACTTCCGGGTCCAGCGCTTGAAGGCTAGAGGCGCTTCAAAACAGCTCCCTGGGAATTGAAGAAAAATCCGCCACAGCCAATCAAAGCCGTCGACGCCTCATGAACCTGGCGGTCTCCAGCCTCCCTTCGTAGCTGTGTCACCGCTTCTCTCAAATGACCAGTGCCGCGGGACGCGCCTTCAGATAGCGAACCACCGTGGGGATTCATGGGCACGCGGCCATCGATCATCACGCAGCCAAGGTCGTCGTCCCAATGCTCCTGCATGAAGCGCCCCGCCCCACCCGGCTTCGCGAAGCCCATGTTTTCGATCCAGCCAAGCGTGATGATGCTGAATCCGTCGTAGGGAAAGAAGACATCGATGTCGTCAGTCCAAACGTCACTGCGATCTTTGAGCGCTTCGACGACGACATGTTGTCCGTGTCGCGCCAAGCTGGGCAGCTGGTCTTCAGTATTGCTGCCGACCATGCCGGCTGTTGCCGCATGCACGACGACCGGGTTAGGCGTCAACTTCTTCGCCTTTTCCGTTGTGGTCAAGATGAAAGCATCCGCACCATCGACCGGGATATCCATGTCGAGCATGCAGAGCGGATCGCGAATCATCCTCGCCTGCAAGTAACCCTCCATAGTCAACGGAGCCTTCATGGCAGCTTTCGGGTTCCGTGCCGCATTTGCGCGCATGTTAAGTGCTACGCGGCCGAAATCCTCACGCGGCACATCGTATTCATGGATGTAGCGCGCGGCCCAGGCCGTATAGGCAGCCGACGGATCAATCGACTCGGGCATGGGCGGCGCCTTAAGGCCACCCCCCATCATTCCGCCGAGGTAACTACGGAAAGGGTCCTTCGCCGCAGAACGAGAGTTCCAAGGCGCGCGCGTAAACGCGAAATACAGCAGGACCGTGTCGCACTGGCCCGAGAAAATCGCGGTCATCGCATCTACGAGACCAAAGACCGCCACGGGCATAGGACTCGAATGATGAGTGATGTCCTTGAGCCCGAGAATCGTCGACATCTCGTTGGCACGCGGAGCCCCCGGCTCGAGAGCGCCAACGACCCCGTCGATCTCACTCTTATCGATCCCAGAATCGCGAATCGCATTGATGCATGCTTCTGCAGCCAAACCAGCGGCAGAAGTCCCTCCCGAATCGCGGCTGAAATCAGTCGAGCCAAGTCCAACGATCGCGATCTCATCGCGCATGGGATTACGGCGACTCATGATTCACCTCCTGCAGTCGCTCGTTTGCGGAAAACGGGGAACGGCGAGCCATACCGCTCGACCCAATCGAGTTTAACCGGCAGCCCAATCACCACTTCCTCAACAGGAAGATCGATCACCGTGCTGCTGAAGCGAACACCCGGAACGTCGTCGAGGTCGACAGAAACCACCGGGTGAGCCCCCTTTGCGTAGTCGACTCCCGGAGCCGGAGCCCCTTGATGCAGATGCATCGCAAGATGAACCGTGCCACTTCCAGAAACCGCGGTCGGCGTCAAATTGCTCGACCAACACTCCGGGCAGATCGGTTTAGGCGGATGATGAAATTTGCTGCAATCGTCACAGCGATTAATCAACAACTGCTTGTCGAGCCAGCCTCGGAAATGGTGCTTAGAATCGTGGTTAATTTGAACCCACGGAAAGCGCGCAACCAGCGCGGCATCGTCCACAACTTCGCTCATCGATCCTCATTTCATTATTTCGAAAATACAGCCACTTAAGGTGCCTATTTCGTTGCTAGGCCGCGGGGGTCTCAGTGATATCGGCGTCGAGATCTAGGCCGTAGTAGTTCGCCGGATTGGTCAAAATCATTTGCTTCCGAAAGTTGTCATCGATGCCATCGAAGCACTGCCCCAGGAAGGTCTTTGTGTTCGGGTATGTGCCTACCGAATGCGGAAAATCCGATCCGAACATCAGACGATCGAAGGGCAGATGGTCGCGCATTTCGACTGCTCTCGGGTCGCGAATGATCCCAAACCAAAAATGATCCAAGATGTATTCGGAGGGCTTCCGGTCGAGTTTTCGATTGAAGGGGCCGCGGAAGATCTCGTAGTTGTCGTCGATGACGAAGAGGCCCCAGGGCAACCAGCTCGCGTTTACTTCCGCGAAGTAGAATTCCAGATCCGGGAATCGATCGAAGACACCCGCACAAATCAATTGACTCATCGTATACATGGGGGGCTGACCCGAAACGCGCTGGACTAATGTCCCCGCGAAAGGGTCTGCGGTCACGCCGATCCCGACGCTGCTCATGTCCGGCGAAAATTGTCCGAAGCCGAAATGCGGTGAGATTTTCATACCGATCTCAAGACTTCGCTTCCAGAAGGCGTCGTCTTCCGGCTTCGAAAACCCGGAGCCGTTAGGAAACATGTGGAGCGACACGGAACGGATTCCGTTGTCGATCAAGAATTCGATTTCCGCGATCGCGTCATCGATCCCAGTCGTTGGAACGACACCATTGCCAATCAGACGATCCGGCGCGACGGCGCAGTAGTCCTTGGCCAGGAAGGTGTTGTACGCGCGGATCAACGCGCGATAAACGTCCTTGTCCGCAATCGATTCAATCGCACGTGACGCGAAAATTGGAGGAAAGAGCACCTCTGCATCGAGTCCGTCGATATCCTGCTCACGCAGCCGCTGTGCGCCGCCGCCCGCACCTTCTGCGGCGGAGCCGTCCGGATTAAAATAGCTACCGCCCTCGGTTCGCACTGGGCCTCGGCCCGTGATGTTCTGGCCGTTAGGGATTAAGGGCTGGCCTTCGATCATCCAAGCCTCGCCGCCCTTGGGCAGATGGATGAGTCGCGGCGCACGCTCGCGATGTTCCTCCGGCATGTACTTGACCCAAGATTCCGGCGGCGTCTCTACATGTCCGTCGCCCGAGATGACTTGATATTTTCGTCCCATGCTCGTCTCCTTTTTGAGTGAGGTCTGTGCAGCTGAGCCTCTCCACACTCTACACACCACGATTGCTGGAACCAGTCGTCATTTTCGGTGCACAAGAGCTGACCGCTCAGTCCCGTGACAGGCTGTAACGCTGCGCGATCGCGGCCTGTCTCTCGGCAATTTGTGCGCGGCGTTTCGTCTCACCAAATTCTGGCTCGTCTGCCGGAAATACAGACCTCAAGCGGTCGAAAGGCACCCTCTCGATGGTAGGCTCATGACTAGACCCCAGCTCGCCCACCCTTTGCCATCGCATCAAGATCTGCCCTTGCGGCGCCGCAGAGGCGTCAAGCCAATTCGCGACTCCCGGGTCGCGCGTGCTGATCACGAAACGGTAAATCCCATCTGAGCTCAACTTCGCCTGCGCGGTATTTAGACTCGTCGTCTGATTTACGAAATCAAGCGCCTCAAACCATTCGGTCCCAATTTGAAAGCCCTGATAGGCCGCATCCGATGGACGAGCCGTCACGACGATCGCGTGTTCATCGTCGACCGCATATCGGCCCGTCACGTTGTACTGATTCGACAGTCCACCCGCGGCACCGGACAGGCGACGCATGGGGCGAAGCGAATTCAGCTCGAGGCCTTCATAGACCTGGTCGACGACCTTCATGTAGCCCGTCATTGCGTCTTCGAGATAGGCAGAAGTATTCCGGATCCGGTCCGCGACTTCCGCATCGCTCACGACCCGCGCAGCAAGCCTTCGCTTCCCTAACCGCTCGACATGGATCTCCCCAGCTTCTTCCATCGCCCAATCGCCGTAGGTGAAACGAACTAGTAGACGGCGTGATCCAGGCTCCAGCGGGAGCCAGTTGGGGCCCCGTTTTTCGCCGCCTATGAAAATTTCAAAGCGCCCCTCCTCGTCGGCTACTACCAGTTGATCGAGGCCGATCGCCCCCTTCGCAATAAAGGGACGATGGACACCCGGATAACCCTGATAGATTTGTAGACTAAAATCGGAGGTCGTTCCGAGCCGCCCCGCTACCCGGTAGGCGGCGTCATCATCCAAACGCGCGACGAGATAGAGATTGTCCGGATTGCCCAGCGCGAGCTTCGCATAACGTTCATCCTGCGCTTGGAAGTACGGATAATCCGTATTCGCCCAGGCGATCTCTTCGTCGATCGCGCGACGCAGGAGCCGTAATACGTGGAGTGCCCCTTCCCCCTGGCCACCCGGAACCTGGGAAGCGCTGTCTACACGCGCCAACTCCGCCATCGCCGAGACCTGACGAGACAAGCCATGCAATGCGGCGAAGGGATCTTCAGCATGAGGCGCCTCTACCGATTGAGGCTGAAAGCGCAGGCACCCAATAGCCCCGCAGGAGAGCAGTAGGCAGATCATCAAAAAAAAGCCGTCGCGCATCAAAGCTCCTTTTCTTTCGATCGCGCAAACACCCAAGCACGCGCGGATGCTCAGTCGCTCAGCGCATCCGGACGCTTGTGCATTGGGCCGTTAGGAAGCGTGCCATCTACATCCTTGAAGCCATAGTCGTCCGCCAAACCGCGCGAAGTCCACGCGCGACCAGTCCGTTCGAGAATGGCCTCGTCCGTCGCCAGAGCCGCGACTGCGCGACCCGTGAAGTAGAGCGATTCCGCTGTGCTGAAATCGAGGCCCTGCACCCGCCCCCGATTCGCTTCATTCCTCTCCGTCAGCACAAGCCCGGGCCAAAGCGACACGACGGCCACACCATGTCGGCGCAACTCGTGCCCAGTATCCGAAGTGATTCGATCAAGCGCTGCCTTACCCACCCCGTACGCGACGTGCCAAGCATATTCCGCCGCGCCGGAGGAACTAATATTTGCGATCAGGCCAGAACCTTGCTCGATCATCATTGGGGCCGCGAGCCGGCTTGCTGCGTACGCAGACCGTGTCCCGACATCGATCATGTCATCCCAATTGGAGAGTGGGACTTCCCAGAACTTCTTACCCGAGGTGAGTTCGTTTGGGATAATGAAGGCGTTATTCACCAGGACATCGAGACGCCCCGCCTCTTTCGCAATTCGCCTAAATAGGGTTTCGACGGCTTCGTCGTCACGATGATCACAAGCGACAGCGATCCCGCGGCCACCGACCGAATCGACCTCCGCAGCAACCGCCTCGACCGTTCCGTCTTCAGGCGGCTCCGAGTCGCTTGTCCCACGCGCAGTGCAGTAAACCGTCGCACCTCGCGCGCCCAGGCCGACTGCGCAGCCTCGGCCAATTCCTCGGCTGGCTCCCGTGACAATCGCCACGCATCCTTCAAGGGCGCGGTCGACCGAAGTCGGACCGTTCATGCAGAATCCCCCGCGGCCACGACCCGACGCGCTTCTCCTTCAACCCGCGTCCCTTCGAAGAAATCAGGATTCACGGCGGTATAAAAGCGGATCGGATTGGTACAAACGAATTCGCGAAACTGCGATTCATCGAGCAGCTTCTTCTCCACGAGCTCATAGGCTTCTTCGAGAATGCCCGTCATGTCCGGGACATCCCAATGCCCCATATCCGAGCTAAACATGGCTCGCAGCTGTGCGCCCATCGGATTGACCCGCTCATCAAAGGCAAACGCTACCGTCCCGTCATCCGCCTCACATCCGAAGTAGAAGCGCGGCACGAAGAGGTCGCGGATATCTTCCTTCTTCTCAATCTCACAGGCCTTGTACTCATCGTATTCCGGTGGCTCGGGTTCAAGCTTCCGAAACGACTCGGCGATCGCCGCCCCGTCCTTTTTCATGCGCTCGTCGCCGTAGCGATCGAAGAGATCGAGCATCATTTCGGTATCGATCTTTGCTGGATCGAGATGATGAATCGTCTCTGAGTTCCGCTTCTCCCAGTGTCCAACAAGACCCGCATAGAGCTCGCAGGCCCATGCAACGCCGCCTTCGAGCAATCCGAAAGAAAGCTCGGGGAAACGACGCGTCACGCCGCCGAGAAAAATCGACCGGCAGGAGGCTTCCATGCTGACGCCGAAGGAGCCGATGTGATTCGAGACATAACTCGACACCGAGCGGCGACTTCCCCAACCCATCCCCGGCGTATGCGAGGCCGGAGCAACCTTAAGGTCAACGCATCGCTGCCAGAAGGGATCGTAGTCGTAGTCGGAATCAAGGCCGAGCGCATCGATCCGCTCGCCCGCTCCCGCACCCCAATTAGGCTTATCCCGACCGCCTTCAGAAGCGACTTCACCGATCGGCCTATGTACCAGACCGTTGATCATGATCGCCTTCAACCCTAGTTCGCCTACGGCATGGTCGAGTTCCGCAATCGCCTCTTCCGGCGTATGTGTCGGAACAAGGGCCACCGGTGTCATACGGTCGCCGTACCCTCCGTAGAGTTCTTTGTGATAGAGATTCAAAGCGCGGCAAGCGATTTGTCGAAGTTCCGCTTCACGAATCGCCGGCGTCGTGAGCGTACGGCTCGGATAGAGCACGGCGAAGTCGATGCCGAAATCATCTAGCCGTTCATAGAGCAGCCGCGGAAGGTGGGCCGTCGCGCGGTCGAGGGTATTGGCCGCGGGCAGCGTCCACCAAGGCGGTCGCGGCGTCCATTGCGCACGGCGACCCTCCTCGGACATTTCGCTCCAGGGACGCAATACGGTGTCGTCGTAGTCAAGACCACCGCTCGCTTCGAAGCGAGCCATGAGGTCGGCGCCACCAAGGTCTTTCACATAGTCGAGAAAGAAGCCCTTCATCACAGGAGCCGTCTCGATCCAATGACCATCCGCATCAACGACGGGATGCCCCATTTCCGCACGCAGGGAGGCGGCGCGAGTCGCGCGAGAGCCTATGCCTTCAGCGCTCATGACGTTGCCCCTGCAGCTTTCCCAACGGGAACCGCTCCTGCCATCGCTCCCGCGTGCACTGCCGCATCGTCGTGCGAGAAGCGTGCGTGGTAGGCGGCCTCAGCGATCTTAGGCAGCGCCGCTTCGAGCGCTACGAGATCGACCCGACCCGCCAGTTCCTCGGCGCCGGCGCGAGCCAGCATCTGTGGCAAGCGCGTGCGGATTCGATCGAGCGCCCAAACCAGTGGGTCCCCTAACGCTGCGGTCTCTAAATGCACCATCTCGTTCGTATTCTGCTCGTAGGACACGTAGTGATAGTGCGCGTCTTCCTCAAAACAATCGAATCGCAGAAATTCGACCGGAGTCGCGCCCGGACGTAGCTCACCGAATACGTGTAAGGACACGCCGCGATCGTCGATGGCCGGGGCGTCGCCCTCGTAGCCTTCGGTCACGGTATGCGCAGCCGCAATTGCTTCGTCGAGCAATCGGTATTCGACCCAAATTTCGATGGGGCCGACCGGGAAGCGCACGCTCTGCGCTTCAACAGGTGGAATAGGCATGATGTCGTACTTAGTGACACCGCGATCAAACTCGTGCATCAGGTATCCTCACTCTCCCCGAAAGAATGACTCAGCAAAGCCGATACGGGCCCATTATTCTATCCCGTCAAACGCGAACCGCGACGGGGTTCCTCTGGCCGTCGCCGGGGTATGCTTCGCGGCAATCTACACGCGGATACGCAGCTGGACGGCTGGACGGCCAACGTTTCCGCTCCCAAACGACACTTTTGAGAGAGGACGCAAATTATGGGCATGAATCGACTAGATGGACGCAAGGCACTCGTCACAGGCGCCGCATCCGGCATTGGCCGCGCCACAGCCGAACGCCTCTCCGCAGAAGGGGCCTTTGTATTCTGCGTAGACATTCAAGCCGAAGCCGCAGAAGAGACCGCCAATCAGATTAACGGTCGTGGGGGCAAAGCTTTCAGCACCTCGCTCGATGTCGCGGACCGAAATGCGTGCGTCGCGGCGGTAGGCGCCGCCCGGGATGCCCTCGGCGGACTCGACTTGCTCGCCAACGTCGCCGGCATTCTGCGCCCGGGGCATACACATGAACAAGATCCCGACATCTTCGACCTCACGATCGCAATCAATCTAACAGGCACCTTCAACATGTGCCGTGCGACCCTCCCCCATTTCCTAGAAAATGATGCCAAGCCCGATGGCGGATGCACGATCGTCAACATCGCCTCCGCCGCCGCACTCCAGGGCGTTCCGTATAACGCAGCCTACGGCGCTTCTAAGGCCGGGGTATTGGGCTTATCAAAAGCGCTCGCGTCCGAGTATGCCCGCCAAAAGATTCGCGTAAACGCGATCTGTCCAGGCGGCGTTTCGACCCCCATGACCGCGGCGGGCTTCCCCGTCGACAATATCGACCCCGCCCTCTTCGCACGCATCGCACCTCAAATGCCCACTATCGGGCAGCCCGAAGAAATCGCGGCACTCGTCGCCTACATCTCGTCCCCAGAGGCTCGCTTCATGACGGGCTCGGGTATCACAATCGACGGCGGTCAATTGGCATGAGCGGAGTCACGCCGATCTCCCCCTTTGCCTCCGCGAAGCTCGGGCCGATCACGTTGCGCAACCGCGTCATCAAGAGTGCCACTTTCGAGGGCGTCGTTCCTGATTCTCTCGTCACCCAAGAGCTAATCGACTATCACCGAAAGGTCGCCGCCGGCGGCACTGGTATGAACACTGTCGCTTATCTCGCCGTCTCGCCCGACGGCCGGCCTAACGGTGAATGTTTGTATCAGCGCGACGAAGTCATTCCAGGCTTGCGCAAGCTCACCGATGCGATTCACGCAGAAGGCGCCAAGGCCTCCGTCCAGATCGGCCATGCCGGACTCGTGGCCAACTCGAAGTCCAACGGCGTGACGGGCTTCGGTCCCTCCAGGCGGTTCAACCCGCTCAGCTTCAGTTTCACACCGGCCGCCAAAGAGTCCGATATCGAACGCGTGATCGAAGATTTCGCAAAGACTGCGCTTTGTGCAGAACAAGGCGGTTTCGATGCGGTCGAGGTCCATCTAGGGCACAACTATCTGCTCAGCTCATTTCTCGCTCCCGGCCTCAATGACCGACAGGACAAATGGGGCGGGTCGCTCGAGAATCGAGCGAGGCTTTCACGCGAATGTCTTCGCTCTGTCCGCGAAGCGGTCGGAGGCCGTCTCGCCATCGTCGCTAAACTGAACATGGTCGACGCGATTCCCGGCGGGCTTAAGATCGACGAGAGCCTCGAAGTCGCCAAGATGATTGAAGCCGACGGTACTCTCGATGCGCTCGTTCTCACCGGCGGCAGTAGCTATGGCAATCCCATGTTCTTGTTCAAAGGGGACGGGCCACGCAAAGACTTCGCGGCTCACCTTCCTCCCTTCCTACGCTTGGGTTTCAAACTCGTCGGCAAAAAATTCATGCCGGACCTACCCTTCGAAGAGGCGTATTTCGAATCGATGGCCCGGCGCTATCTCGACGAACTCGACCTTCCGGTCATCCTGCTAGGCGGCATCAACCGCCTCGATACGATCGAAAAAGCGATCGCCGATGGCTATGCCTTCGTGCAAATGGGCCGCGCACTACTCCGCGAACCGGACCTACTCCTAAAGATGCAGGAGGGCTCGCAGCCCGACGGCATCTGCATTCATTGCAACCGCTGCATGCCTAGCATCTATACGGGAACCCGGTGTGTATTGATTGATCCGGATCCGATTCAGACATCCGGACCTGTAGCCTAACCCTCAAAATCTGCGTTCTACGTCCCTCTTAAGGAATTCCAATGAAGTTTGGCGTCATGATCTTTCCAACCGAGTACGCGATTCGACCGGATGAGCTCGGCGTCGCCGCCGAGGAGCGGGGCTTCGAGTCTCTTTGGAGCGCCGAGCATTCACATATCCCTTCGAGCCGAGAGACGCCTTGGCCAGGCGGCACGGATCTTCCGCAGATGTACTACGACGCGATGGATCCCTTTGTATGGTTGTCCGCCGCAGCGCAGGCTACGGCCACGCTCAAGATCGGAACTGGCATCTGCCTAGTGATCCAGCGCGATCCGATTCAGACCGCGAAGTCTGTCGCGAGCCTCGACCGACTCTCGAATGGCCGTTTTCTTTTTGGTGTCGGTGGCGGTTGGAACGTCGAAGAAATGAACAATCACGGAACCGAGTCGAGAGGCCGATGGAAGCTTCTGCGAGAACGGATCGAAGCCATGAAGGCGATCTGGACAAAGGATCCGGCGGAATATCATGGCGAACTGGTCGACTTCGACCCGATCGTGGCAAACCCGAAGCCGACGCAGAAGCCGCATCCCCCGATTCATGTCGGTGGCGCCTATCCGGGAGGAATGCGCCGCGCGATTCGCTACGGCGACGGATGGATGCCGATCGTGGGCCGGGACGAAGATTTGTACGGCCAATTGAGCGAATTTCGTGACGCGGCACGAGAGGCGGGGCGGGATCCTGAGAGCCTTGAGCTCTCGCTCTTCGCGGCGCCGGCCGAACCAGACGCCGTAAAACGCTTCGAGGACCTCGGCGTCGACCGCATGATCTTCGGACTCCCGCCGACAGGCAAGGAGCAAATCCTTCCCTACTTGGACCAGCTGCGCGGGCTTGGCTAAGGACGACCTCCACGGGGCATTCAAGGGGCCGACACACCCGACCGAATTCGGGTCTGCGGTAATTCACAACTCCATCGATCTGCGCAGAGTTCCCGACCGCTCCTTTCTTGAAGCTGTCGTGATTCAGGTTCCGGCGGATTACATCGCGGGACTGCTCGTCAGAATGGAAACCTGCCAACCAATTAACGCCGGTCTCCCGCGGCTACGGCCAGCTCGATCCATCTCGATCTAGCTCTTTCAGTCGCCTCGCGACGGGGATCAGGGGCTCGGCCTCGACCTTGCCTTCGCGGTAATTTGTCGCGCGCTCACCCCCGTCCGCCCAGACGTGGCATGTATTCAGGTTGAACTGCACCCGACGCTCTCGCTCTTCAGGCGTGATCTCCGCGTGGCTCTTACCTTCTAGCCTCTGTTGTTCGATGCGAACAGACCAGGTCGACTGAATAACCGCTGGCGCAATAGCCTGAAGGAGCGCATTCGTATGCGTGCATCCGTTCGGCCCGCCAAAGAGATCCTTCGTCTTCCGCGTGAAACCGCGAGCAATCGATAGCCCAACGAGCTTTCCATAGTCCGCTGTGATGAGCGGGCATTCCGAATGCGGATGACTCTCGAAGACGACTCGCGCGGCGGTGATTTCGAGACTTGGGTAAGCAACTCGAAGTTCGAGCTGCATCTGATGAATCTCGAGGGGCTCTGGATCGTTGGCGATATAGAGGCCCGGAGGCTTCCGGTCGGAAACCGCGCCGCGAACGAGCAGCTCGTCGGGGGACACCCGGTAGATCTTGGTCTCGTAGTCGCGAGAGTGCATCAGCTCGAGACCATCGTCGTCAGGAAGTATGGACATGCCCCTGTGGTTAGCACGATCGGGCCCGCTCTCGCGCGCTATGGTCGGGCGCCCATGAGTCCTACCGAACCCCATCCGAGCAGTCTCCTAACCCCGTTCCAAAGACGTGTCGTAATCGCCGGCATGATGGGTGGCGTGTCGCTCGCGGCGATTGATCAGATGGTGCTTTCTACTGCGGTGAGTTCGATCGCGGGTGAACTTGGAGATATCAGCCAGGCCCCTTGGATCTTTAGCGCGAACCTTTTGACCAGTGCATCCAGCATGCCTATTTGGGGCAAGCTCGGCGACCTCTACGGAAGACGCCGCATCTTCCAAATCGCGATCAGCGTCTTCATCATCGCGTCGCTCCTGGCTTCGCAAGCCGACACCATGCTCGAACTCGTGATTTGCCGCGCGTTCCAAGGACTGGGTGGCGGCGCGCTGCTCACGGTCCCCTACGCGATTCTCGGCGACATAGTGCCTCCCCGCGAACGCGCCGCCTACATCGCGTTCATCACGGTCATCTGGACAGCGGCCGGTTTCCTAGGCCCTCCGTTAGGCGGATTTTTCGTCGATGGGCCGGGCTGGCGATGGATGTTCTACGTGAACGTTCCGACGGCCTTGCTCACTCTCTTGGCACTGCAGTGGGGCTACCGCATCCCGACGAAGCGAATCGAACATGCCGTCGACTACAAGGGCGCGGTCCTGCTCTTCTCATGCGTCGGCTCGCTCATTCTCTACACATCCTGGGCGGGGGCGACTTGGGGTTGGCTCGCGCCTTCCGCCCTCGCCTTCGTCCTCGTCAGCACGATCCTCGGCGCTCTATTCATCCGACAGGAGCGACGCGCGGAAGAGCCTATCCTCGAACTGTCGCTACTCGGGCGACAAGCCGTCTGGGCACCGCTTCTCGCGACCTGCTTCTTCGGCTTCGCCAATTTCGTGATCGCTATCTTTGTCCCGCTCTTCGGACTCGTCGTCCAAGGCGTCGACGCCGTTCAGGCCGGCTATGGCTTGACGTCGCTGACGGCGGGCCTCCTCGTTTCGGGCATCGTAGTAGGCCGCCGAGCCGCCGCGACACGGCGCTACCGACGCTATGCGACGATCGGCCTCGCCATCTACAGCACGGGCATGGCGCTACTCGTCACGGTCGATGCCGAAACGCCTCGCGCCTTATTTCTCTTCTACACGTCCTTGCTCGGTGTCGGCAGCGGCGCTCTGACACCCGTGGTCGTAGCGTCACTTCAAGATGCAGTCGAAGGACGCTATCTCGGGGTCGCGAGTTCTTTGCCCGGATTCGCCCGGTCTATCGCCCAAACCCTGGGCACCTCGGTCTTCGGATCCGTTTTAGCTGTGCGCGTATCTCACCACCTACGAGCCGATGTCGCAGACCTAGCCCCTCCCGGACTCGACCTGCAATCCTTCATCGAAAGCCCCGACGCAATCCGAGCGCTCACAGGGCCGCTTCAGAGTGCCGTCGTGGAAACCTATCGCGCCGCCTTCTCGGAGACATTCCTAGCGATGACAGTCGTGACACTGCTCGCTCTCGCTGCCGCACGTTTCATGCGTGACCCGAGGCCATACGAAACCTAGAAAGCCCGAGCCCTACATGAGCATCGGGTTTTCTTTGTTCTCAAATGCGGGGCACTTGTAGGCAGCTTTCGGAACGTCCGCGCGGTTTAGCGTGACAGCGACTTCCGATTTCGTCGGGCCAATCCTTGCCGCAACCGGCGCAAGTTTCTCCAGATCAAAGCCGTACACCGCAGCCGCATTAAGACCTACCATCTGTTGAATTTCGTCTTCGGGCACACCATCGAACGTGAGCCTGAGATGTTCTCGCGTATAGGGATACGAACCTTCCACGTGCGGGTAATCGCTTCCCCACATGATCTTGTCGATCCCGATATCATGCCGCAAATCGCAATCACCCTTGGGCAGAAAGCTCGCTCCAAGATGAACCTGGCGCGCGAAATACTCCGAGGGGCGCAATGACATCTTGGCCACCGTTGGCCCACCAAAGATATACTCCGCACACTGGTCGTTGTATTTCATGCGGTCGTAGAAGCCGTCCAGTTTCCCGAGCGTCTCACGCACCCAGCTCGTTCCAACTTCCGTCAGGATGTATTGCAAATTCGGATGCCGTTCGAAGACACCACTGAACATGAGGTGCCAGAGGGAACGATGCGCCCACCACGTCACCTCGAGCATAAACATGGCGAGGGACTGCGGCAGATAGTTCCCAAAGTCTGGCGTGCTCCCACCAGCATGGTGATTGAGCGGCATACCCAATTCTTCGCATACGGCAAAGATGGGTTCATAAGAGGGTGAGTAGAGCGGCTCAATCGTCGACCCAGGCGCGGCTCCCGGAAGCAGCACTCCACCTGTTAGGCCTGCCTCTTTGGCCCAGCGAATTTCTTTGACCGATTCATCAACAAAAGGTAAGAATATCTGGCAGATCCCGGCGCGCCGGCCCGGCACCTCGGCGCAGTAGTCAGCAAGCCATCTGTTATGCGCTTTGATTCCTGCCCAGCGCCGCTTCAGATCCTCACCGGCCTCGGCCTCACCGAACTCGCTATGCATGGTGGGCGCGAAAGGCGGAGAGGTGTTCGAGAAGATGACCTCAGCAGCAACTCCGTCGGCCTCGGTCTCTGCAAGTCGTCGCTTGCTATCCCAATTACGATAGCCGACAACATCCGGGTCCCCATCGACGCCGATCGATCGGCTGCCCATGACCTGTTTCATAATCTTTGCGTTCTCGACACTCCAGGTCAGCCAGTCCTGGTAATCGCTTTGGTATTTCTTCTCGAGGTAAGGGCCATAGCCTTCAGGGGTCGGGCCTGCGTGGCTATCCGCCGTGATCAGCAGGTATCGGTCTAGGCCAGCGAGCGAGTCAGTAAGGGTCGACATCAAAAATCTCCAAGCGAAAAATTCGGCAGCCGAAATTGTAGAGGCGTAGCGCCATTGCGCTACTTCCCAATTCGGCCCCAAATCATGTCGGTTTCCGCCTCTGGGTCCACGAGGCTTTCGGGGTTTCGCTGATCGACGTGACCGAGTAGGCCGCGATAGGTCCCGTAGCCGACTAGCTTGCGAAGTCGCGGCGTAAATGCGGCGACACGATCTTGCGAAAGCGCCAGCAGTTGGCTCTCTTCTTGACGCAAGTAGCCCGCGCAGTAGTTATTCACTAGACCTACCCGCCGGGCATCGCTCCGGTTCTCGCCACCGCCGTGCCACAGGCTTCCGCTATAGAAGACCACGCTCCCGGCGGGCATTTCGACCTGTACGGTCTCCGGATGGTCTTCGCGACCCGGACGTCGATCGAATCGATGTGAGCCCGGCACGACGTGCGTTCCACCATTCTCATTCGTGAAGTCAGTGAGAGCCCAGAGGGCCACGACTATTTGCGTCGGCGCAGGTCGCGAGAATCCGTAGGAGCCATCGTCGGCGTGCAGCGGCTGCCGCGCTTGGCCGGGCTGCATCTCGATTGCAGTGAGCGACGAGAGTAAGCACTCCGGGTCCAACAACCCTTCAACAACTCCTAGCAGCTCGCGATGTGTCGGTACTGATTCGAATAGACGATCGCGGGCGAGCAAGTTGAATATGCGCCGAGTGTGACGACCAAGGAAAGCATTCTGCCCGAAGGGTATAGCTAGGGAACCCATCAAAAAATCGACCTTCGCTAGAACCGCGTCGCAGGTCTCTCGCGGGATCACATTCTCAACGATTGCATAACCGTTCGTCTCGACTTCCGAAATGATCGCTTCGGTTTCCAGTCCTCTGTTCACTTGGACAGGTCCATCATACTCCATTTACAGCCTTCTCATCCTCGCCCACCAAGCACTCGCTCAAGCTGGAGGGGATCATCGCCGCGCCACCAAGTTGACCGGCATCCACTGATCGAGCTTCAGGCGCATACTCGATAGACTCGCGGACGCGAAGCTCACGCACATAGATGACCCGCTCCATCCGGTCGAAAAGAATAGCTAGCGGTCACCGAAGCCGGTCGTGGAAATCTCGTTAATGAGAGTATCTCCCGCGGCATATCGCCGGAGGTTTTCTAGAAATAATGCGCCGAGACGCGTATCGCCGAGCGGCGAATAGCCCGCGTCGTGCGGCGTGATCATGCAGTTATCGAGACCCCATAACGGAGATGATTCAGGGAGCGGCTCTTCACTCACAACGTCCAGGGTCGCGCCCCGGATCATTCTTGCGGAGAGCGCTTCGATTAGGTCAGATTCGTTCACAACACCGCCGCGAGCGACATTGATCAGCACCGAGCTCGCACCCATGGCTGCGAATTCCGCTGCACCCAGCATCTCTCGTGTATCGTCGTTAAAGGGCATGCAAAGCACGACATAGTCGGACTCCGCCAGCAATTCATGAAGGTCTGCGAGCGGAACAAACCGATCGAGCACGTCATCTTCGACGGGCGTTCGCCTCGTTGCCAAAACGCGCATCCCGAAGGCACGGGCTATGCGTGCCGCAGCTTGGCCAATCCCGCCGTAGCCTACGATACCTAACGTCTTTTGCGCGAGGTCCTCACTGTGAATTGTTTTCCATTCGCGGCGTGCTTGCTGTTCTTGGTGTTGGCGGACGTTTCGTTCCCAATGCAACACGTACGCAAAGATGTACTGCGCAATCGGCTCACTGTGAATACCGGATGCGTTCGTAAGGCGGACGCCTCGGTCTATCAGACCCTGCCAGATCGGATGGTCTATCCCGGCTCCCGGTCCCTGCACCCAGCGTAGCGAGGGCGAATCAAAGAGACCCAGTAGCGCCTTCATCGCCGCGGGATGATTCGTAGCGCTGAGCGAGAAGTACAGCACCTCGAGCCCCCTGGCGTCGCCATCAAAGCTGCCATCAGGCCCTAAGACGATAAGCTCTGCTTCACGAGCGGAATCGCTCACCGCGTTCGCAATAATTCCCCGCGCTTCCTCGCGAAGCGACTCCGCGAGATCTCCGGTAAAACAAACCTTCACTTCGTGACCTCAGCTCGCAGGCTTCACTTGGATCGGCGAAGACCAGGCCCGTTCCTGAATTGTCTTCGGAAAATCTGGGCGGGGTTCAACACCCGCGCGAAGCGAATCCCAAGTCGACCATCTGCAGGTCGGATTCTCAAGAACACGCACATAATAGAAAGCGCGCTGGGACGGATCGAAATCAGGGTCGCTCCAAACCACCGCCATTTCGGCATCTCCAGTTTCACTCGTGATCGAGCAGTCCTCGAGAGAAACCTTCGCGCCATTCTCAGGGCAACGGCGAGTCGCCGGATCAACCTTTAAGCCATCGGAGCAGGCGACATCATTAACGACCTCGAAAGTTTCTCCGCCCTCTTCCCAACCCTTGATGATCTGGAGTCGCGCAAGCGGTGCACTCGCGGGATCCTGCGCTGCCCAAACCAAAAACTTGGGCGCGCTAGAAGCATTCACTATTAGATCAGCCCCCATAGGAACGCCGGCGGCGTAGGCCCGCTTAGCCATGTCCGATGCGCCTAACATAGAGGTATCTAAATTGTCTCCGGCATAAAATCTAACCGGGATCCGCGGACCTGAGGTTGCAAAAGTCTCCTTGCGGCGAAAACCATCATAAAGCGAGCCACGCGTATTCTCTTCCGCCCAGACCCCCGCGAGACCAGATGCACCGTAGGTGGGGCTCGCTGCGTACTGGTAGTCTCGACCCTCGACGTCTTCCACGAGATCGCTTGCGATCATTTTGGTTGCAGTCGCTTCAATAAAGGTCATTGGAATCGACCCCCGTCGAGAAGCCGTCGCGTCCAGTATTCCGATCTTCGCAAAATAGTTGGACTCGTCATCTGAAATCGCAGCCGTGTGGGTATCGCTTGCACCAACAACACCGAACTCATAAGGGTTCACCGATCCACCTGCCTCCAGTGAGAGCCCACGACGAAGCGCATCTCGCACATAACTTCCCGGCGGCGCGCTATCGACCATTGTCGCAACTCGGTAGGGCATAATTTCGAATCCGGCCCACTCATCGGTATCTGAAAGAGAGGGATGTGTTTCGGATGTTCCCTTTACCTGAGTGATTTCAACCAACGGCTCATTCCGAGACCGTCGTTCCCCGTACGTATCGTCCATCGGATTCCCAGCCCAGTCGACCAGTTTAAACATCTGCCCGTTCGAGCCGTTCGAGTTATGCGGAATCGCGAGACTCTCGATTCCCTTCGCGCGAAGATCGTCCATCCAATCCCAAAGGCCTTCGGGGTTTTGCGAGTGAAAGCGGGAGAAAGGGACCGCAGGAAGTTCGTCGGTATCGCGGAAGATCACGTTCCGGTGCAGGTTGCCACGGTCGTCCGTGCTCGACGTGTACTCGTAGGCAGCGAAGGTCGTGAAGTGGCCAGGGTCGTAGTAGCGGTCCGCGGCTTCGATCGTGTCGAGCCATGCCGTGCGCGTGATATCGAGGATGAGCTCGCGATCGACTTTGCCTTCAACCACCGCTTGCGCAAGTTTAGGAAGCAGTCCACCGAATGCCTTGATCCGTTGAGGAATGCTCGTCATGCCCATATTGTCTGGGGCATTAATGTTATGCAGAACTTCTGCGAAATCGTATTTCGAGAGTTCTGTCGAGGTATCTGCTGCCTCCTTCGCTGCGCCCAGGAACATCGCGTGATC
>DGPZ01000055.1:0-6183 GCA_002390675.1 Deltaproteobacteria bacterium UBA4427 | reverse complement strand
GGATGCCGAATTGCTTCGCCCTTCGCATAGCGATAGGCATCCGCGGGCGTCGCAACCGTCCCGAACGCGTACGCATCGAAGGAATAGGTTGTGTGAACGTGAAGGTCGCCGAAATAGGCGTTCCGGGCGGAGTTTGGCTGACTCCTCCGAGAGATTGTCGTTAGGTCTGCCTCGAACACTTTCTGCGTTCGGAAGTCGAGCGCCTTTGAAGCGGAGTTCGCATTCTCCTCGCTCCAAACCGCTTCGGGCTCAGAGCAACCCGCCAACAATGCAGCGGCGCACAGACCCAACACAAAAGGAGAGAATAACGAGCGCGGGGTGAATCGACTCACGGGCGAGACCTCTAGGAACGACGGAAGTTCAGGCGCCTCGTGAAGTAGAGGCAGACTCAGATGATAGGACGATCCCAAAGGAACGGGAGCGACTCCGGTGGCTCTCGGTCACAGCATCTCCTTCGTCGGGTGACTCTCCGGGTGGTAGTGTCTCCCCTCGCGCCCCGCCTACCCCCGCAATCGCGGCAGGAGTCTCATGTCCATCGCAATCCCCGATCAGAGCATCCAACTTCGCAGCACCGTTCAGACCGGAGGCCAGCTGGAAATCGCCCTCGAAATGGTCGAAACACCTACACCCGGCCCCGGCGAGATTCTTGTCCGCATGGAGGCCGCGCCAATCAACCCCTCCGACCTCGGCCTGCTCTTCGCAATGGCCGACGTAACGAAGGCCGAATCGACGGGCGATGCCGCCCGACCAAGTGTCGTCGCGCCAATTGCCGAAGGCACTATGCGCGCGCTTAGTGCTCGCCTCGATCAGTCCCTAGCCGTTGGTAACGAAGGCGCCGGAATTGTCGTTGCAGCTGGTGACGCGGCAGGCGAAGCCTTGATCGGCCGAACCGTCTCTATCGTCGGCGGTGCCACGTATTCGCAGTACCGAAGTGTTCCTGCGGTTATGGCGCTCGCGATGCCCGAAGGCACGACCCCGAAAGAGGCGGCCTCTTGGTTCGTTAATCCTTTGACCGCACTCGGAATGGTCGAGACCATGAAGCGTGAAGGACATAAGGCCCTCGTTCATACCGCCGCGGCGTCAAATCTCGGGCAGATGCTTAACAAGATTTGCCTATCCGATGAAGTTGATCTCGTGAACATCGTACGCCGAGAAGAGCAGGCGGAACTCCTCCGCGGCATAGGCGCACGCTATGTCTGCAACTCGAGCGACGACGACTTCATGGCACAATTGACCGACGCGCTTGCGGAAACCGGCGCGACGATCGCTTTCGACGCGACCGGCGGCGGCCGACTCGCCGGCCAGATCCTCACGTGCATGGAACGCGCGCTCAACCGGAACGCAACGGAATACAGCCGCTACGGATCGGACACGCACAAGCAGGTCTACCTTTATGGTCGTCTCGATCGAAGCGAAACGATTCTCGGCGCTGAACTGGGAATGGCTTGGGGAATCGGCGGCTGGCTCCTTCCGCCTTTCCTGGGCAAGATCGGCATGGAAGATACGGGCCGGCTGCGCCAGCGCGTCGCGGACGAAATCAAGACAACCTTCGCCAGTCATTACACGGCAGAGATCTCGCTCACGCAAGCGCTCGATCCGAAGATCCTGAATGCCTACGGACGTCAGGCGACCGGCGAGAAGTACTTGATCAACCCGCAGAAGTAGAAGCCCGTCTTCGAGTGTTGGGCTTCAAGAGCACAGGAATTCCGGTCCAAATCGGCGCTCGCAGCGCTCGTATGGATTGATATGATCGGGATACTCCACCTAAATCTTTGGCGGGGCCGATCAAAGGAATTCCTATGCCGAATCATGAAAGCCGAAACGATATAGGTCTACTCGACCGCTTCTTTTATCTCGATCCCTGGGATCGCTATCGATGGATGCGGGACAATGCGCCCGTGTATTGGGACGCGAGCGCGGATGGCGGACTTTGGGGCGTGACCCGATACGACGACATCATGTCGATCGCTAAAAATCCCGACGTCTTCTGTTCGGGCAAGAGTTCCAGACCCGAACGCGGCAGCTGGATTCCGTCGATGATCAATCTCGACGAGCCGCAGCATAAACGCCGCCGCAACATCGTAAATCGAGGCTTCACGCCCCGGCGCGTGCAGGATCAGGAGCGAAAACTCCGCGAACTCACGACACAGCTAATCGACGATGTCATTGAACTGGGCGAGTGTGACTTCGTAAGGGACATCGCGCGCTGGATTCCCATGGTCGCAATTGGCGACATGCTCGGCGTCGAGCCCGAAGATCGAGCACAGCTCCTCGAATGGAGTGACTGGATGCTAGGCGGGGGCGAAATCGCTGACGTCATGGACGACGAAGAGCGGCGAGCAAAACAAAGCTCTTACACCCAGGGCTATTTCGAATACCAGGCAAAGGTCATCGCCGACCGTCGAGTGAATCCGCGCGACGATCTCGTCTCGATGCTTGTGACCGGCGAAATCGGCGGACACAGCCTTAACGACGAGGAGATCCTCCAAGAGAGTCTGCTTATTCTCATCGGCGGGGACGAGACGACGCGCCATGTCATGACCGGCGGCCTCGAGCAGCTCATCTTGCATCCCGACCAAAAACAAAAACTGATCGACGATCCCAGCAAGACCCTCATTGCCGTCGAAGAAATGCTCCGTTTCGTCTCGCCGATTGTAAATATGAACCGAACCGTCACTCAGGACACCGAACTCCACGGCGAGAAACTCGCCGAAGGCGACCGCGTGTTACTGCTCTACCCGGCCGGCAACCGCGACGACCGCGTCTTCGAAGATCCGGAAGGCTTCAACCTCGAACGATGGCCGAACCGACACGTCGCCTTCGGAGGCTACGGTGTGCACCATTGTCTCGGCGCAAGCCTCGCGCGACTCGAGCTCAAGATCCTCTTCGAAGAAGTGCTCGCCCGCATGCCCGATATCCGATTCGCGAGCGACGAGCCGCTAAAGCGCCGCCCCAACAACTTCATCACCGGCATCGAAGAGATGCCGGTGGTCTTCTCGCCGGGCAAACGGAGCGGGGCGTGAGGTCAGTGCTCCCATGCGAAAATTAGGAGAGTGCTAGTCGGGCAACGGAGCAAAGAGGAGGACCAGCCCCTCCGCGCTCCAGATGCCCGACACAGACCTCACCCGCGGCGATCAATAATCTGTTCGATCGCATCAATCTCCGAGATTTCTGCGGTCGCGGTATTCAACCAGCACTCTTCAACGCCCGCTTCTTCGTAGGCGTCCAGAGAAGCCATGATCTTGTCTTCACTTGACCGATCGCACATGCCGGCAATCGCTTTCGCGGGACCTTCCCCAATCACTTTCAAGTACTTATAAACATAGGCCTTGAGATTATCGTCGGCGTTCGGCCCCGAGCTGCACCAGAAACCTCCCATACGAGCCGGAGCCGTATCTCGCCCCGCCTTGTCCCATTCATCAACGACGCGTTGCTGCTGTGTCTTCATCTCCTCGGCAACGCCGTTACCAGACCAGGAATAGACTCCATCGGCCCATTTCGCAGCGCGTGCTGTCGCCTTCGGCCCCATCACACCCGCAAGAATCGGCGGACCGCTCGGCTGAACGAGCGCCGGCCCAATAGGCTCGGCTCCCTCGAAGGGAATCTCTCCCGACCAAATACGGCGAATCTGCGCGACCTGTTCATCCATCCGCGCATAACGTCGGACGGGCTCTTTCTCCATGCACATATAGTCATGCACGCGACCTCCGATACCGACCGTGATCGAGACACGTCCACCTGCGATCAGATCAAGAGTCGCCGCATGCTTCGCAACCTTAATCGCCGGGTGCATCGGCAATACATAGAGCGTGGGAACGATCCGCACGCGGGATGTCACCGCCGCAGCGGCACCGAGAAGCGCCATCATATCGACGCTAGTCCCAATCATTCGCTCACCGCACGACAGCGTCGAAAAGGGCCCTTCATCGACGCGTCGGAACCATTCGAGAATGACGTCGCGATCGAGCGCCTCTTGGGTGTACGGAAAACACAGACCGATCTTCATGGACATGCTGCTCCTTCTCCTCTCCCGTCAGCCGGGGCCGGTTACGCTACTCAAGCAGATCGAAACCCGCGACCACCTCTTTGTATCGCGCATCGACGTCCTTACGCTGAAAAGCGTGAGTGGGGATTACAAAGGCGCCGGCGCGAATCCCGCGAAGGGCAATCTCGGCTGCATCCGCAGCCGAGAGGTAGAGATCGCCCAAGCCACTCAGCGTGGCCGGGTCGAGGCGAGAAATATTCAATTCGGGCTGTTCACCCAGCTCTTCGGGGCGAGCCTGCTCTGAGTTTTCGTTAAGCCCGCTCATCACCGGTCCAGGACACAGCACGCTGACCCCCACACCATTTCCTGCGAGTTCGGCTCGCATAGATTCACCGATTGAGAGAACGGAGTGCTTGGTCATGTTGTAGAGATGAAGTGGCATTTCACGCAGATATTCTGGACTCGACAGGCTGTGCTCGGAGCCAGTGAGCAGAATATGCCCGGTCCGTTCACTTGCTTTGAGGCGCAGAGCCTGAGAGCGGCAAGCGTTCACGACGCCCCAAACGTTAACTCCGAAAATAAACCGAGCGTCCTCGTCACTGCTATCGAGCAGCGAACCCGGAACAATCACGCCGGCATTCGCGCAGAGCAGGTCTACTCCGCCAAGCTCCGTCCAAGCCGCTTCAACTGTCGCATCGACAGCCTTCGCGTCAGACACGTCGCAGACCGCATTAGGCGACTTCAAGCGGCTCGCCGTTTCTTCGAGCTTCGCCTCATTAATATCACTCAGGAAGACCCGTGCTCCCGCTTCGAGCAGCGCCTCTGCCAGCGCGGCCCCAATCCCATCCGCAGCCCCAGTGATCAGCGCCGTTTTCCCCCCGAAATCTGTCATCGCCATAGTCTTCGTTCTTACCTCTTAGGTGATTCGCCTGCGTAGCACGCGAGAGTCTTGATGGTTAGCGTCGGGGTTGGACATGCGTGAAGGGAGATCAATATGGCGCAAGAAGCAAGAAACACCACCGATCTAGATCCAATCGCCTGGGCTGCGGAAGCAGACCCATATCCGATCTACCAACAGCTCCGAGAAGAGCATCCAGCCCACTACATGCCGGACCGCGATCTATGGGTGCTCTCCCGTCACGCGGACGTACTCGCCGCAATCAAAGATCCTGAAACTTTTTCCTCGAGTGAAGGGGTGGTGCCGAGTGGATTCAAGCCGGATGTTCCGACGCTGATCGTGCTCGACCCACCCGATCACACGATGATGCGTAAGGCGGTGATGCGCGCATTTACGCCGCGACGGATGGATGCGATGGCTAAACAGGTCCGTGGCTTCGCCGATGGGCTATTCGACGCACTCTTCGCCGAAGCCGAAGCCGGCGCGGCAGGCGCGTTAGGCACAGTGGATGCGTTCGAGGGTTTCACGGACCCACTGCCGATCTATGTCATGGCGGAACTGCTAGGCGTCGACGCTGCGGAGCGCCCCATGTTCAAACGGTGCGGCGATGCGATCGTCTATTCAAGCGGCGCCGATCCTGCAACACTATTCGCTGCGCAGAGAGAGCTCACCGACTATCTCCAAACGGTCTTCGAGGCCCGCAAGAGCGAGCCGCGCGACGATCTGATCAGTTTATTGCTCACCAGCTCCGAGGAAGGGCGCGCCCTGCAAGACGATGAGCTGCTGGGGCTTTGCTTCCTGCTGCTCGTCGCAGGAACCGAGACCACCACTTCCGCACTAGGCAACGCGATCCTGCTCTTGGAACGACATCGAGAAGCGCGACGTGCATTGATTGAAGATCCCAGCCTGATCCCCTCCGCTGTCGAGGAGATTATTCGATTCGACTCGCCCGTTCAGGGCCTCTCTAGAGTGACCACGCGCGACGTCGTCGTTCAGGACGTCACCATTCCGAAAGGTGCGCGCGTTCACCTTCTCTATGCCTCTGCGAACCGCGATGCGCGTGTCTTCACGAATCCAGATGTCTTCGATATTCGTCGCCAAAGCAATAACCATTTGGCGTTCGGGTTCGGCATCCACTTCTGCCTTGGGGCGAGCCTCGCGCGTCTGGAAATGCGAATCGGCCTCGAAACCTTGCTTGCGCGTGCGCCTAACTACCGCCTCGATCTCGACGGAGTGAATCGTCTGCCCTCAGACACTAATCGAGGATTCGCAAGTTTGCCTATTACGCTTGTCTAATGCT
>DGPZ01000030.1 GCA_002390675.1 Deltaproteobacteria bacterium UBA4427 | reverse complement strand
GAGAGAGAGGATACGCATTCATCGACAGTCTCATGGACGGGAAAGCGAGTCCTAAAGCGGTCCCGCGTAAACTGGCTGATATAGAGCAAGCCATCCACACTCTTCGCCATCTGCGCCCAGACCTGCTCGAGTCCGAGGGGACTCTGCAGCCGGATCTCGTTACTGATCGTGTCGAACATCACGACGAAGTTAAAAAGCCCGAGACGATGTAACCGTTCGAGCTGGTTGAGAGCCCAGGGTTGAATTGGGCGCAAGACAGCGGTGTAGCGCCCCGTCGATTCGGACCACACGTGCTCGAATTGTGGGAAGTGGCTGTCAAGGTCGTGAAATTGAGCGACTTCGGGTGAGACGAGCAGGGAGATCTTCCAATCGGACCGGCATTCTTGCAGACCCCACAAGAGTCCAATCACGGCTTCACTCGTACCGTTAAAGCATGCCCCCAGATCCGAAAGGTCAAGCAAGAGCGTCTTGCGCAGCTCTACACTCGCGGACTGGGCGCGACCGATTAGGCTTTCATATTCGTGAATCGGCGCGAAATCCCACTCTTCGTCGAGCTCCCTCACCTCCGGATAGCGGGTGTAGATTCGTTCCCGATCGTCGATTGATGAATCCGAAATCTCGGCATAATTCGCAACGAAAGCACGATTCGCAATCACCGAACGAAATCCGACGCGCCTCGCCCGTGCCATGAGATCCCGAAGACCGCCCCACAGCGTGTCGAACTCGGCATCGAGCGTTTCGAAATCTCTAACCACATTTCCGCGCACGAGAACGGCGTCACTGATCTGGTCCGAAAATAAGTGATATTCAGGAAGAGAGCGGATCGCGCTCATAGGCAGCGTCGCGAGAAGTGGATCGCCCCTCTTGGAATCGAGTTTGCTTACCAATTCCTCCCCGAGCCTCGAATAACGTGGCGTCACGAAAGCGAAAAACGGATCACGTTTGAAGAGAGCCGACATCGCATGCAGTGAGGCGTTGGTAGGGGCACCCGTTCCGCGCAGCACGAGCAGATCGGTGCCGCACTCCGCCGCAGCCGCGAACGACGCATTCGCGGCTGCGATCCGATCGGCACTGAAGTCTAGTTTCCAGCCGGAATCTGACCGCTCCGTAACAGCCGCCCGGTCGGACTCTCGAACCAAAATACGAACGGCGCCAAAACGCGACGCGCCCGGCCTCGGTTGGCCCAATCGTTCGTCCAACGCTCCGACTTCTGTGCCTGACCCACTCGCCAGCGCTGCTTGATCACCTTTTGCAGGCACGGCTACCGTCCCCGCAACAGAGTCGAGAATGGCTGTAATGCTCGCATCCGTGAGGCCGGGCAAGCACAGATCAATCAAAACGTGTACGGCTCGGTCGCTCAAGCGCAGGTCTCCACCGACTGTACGAAATCCGGACTCGAGTGATCGAGCCGTCCCTCAGCGTGGCTCCCTCGACAATGCTCATCGATCGCATCCCCAAGCAGGCGATAGACGGATTCTGAAGAAAGGGTTTCTGCAATCAGTGCGCGGGCCTCGGCACTAAAGACCGGCTCCCCAGGCTCGAACTGCAGCGCTTCCGACACGGCCAGATAGAATTGATACCAATCAGAAACGACCGAACAGAATTCGACAAGCGACTCAGGAACACCCTCTACGCCGTTAGGCCAAGTCACGATCCTTCGGTGATGTGCGAGTGCCTCAAGCGTCTTGATCTTGAGACCTGTGCCAGCGGCCGTCGGATTGATCACCACGTCCGCGCTCTGGTAGATCTCCTCGAGTGATTCGACAATACCTAACACGTCGACGCCCGGGGTTTCCGCGGGTAACGAGCGACCAACGGCTCCCACTACACTCAGCCGCACTTCCGGGTGGTCCCGCCGAATCAGTGGCCAGCAGTGACGAAGAAAATCGTTCGCCCCTTTTACGTTCATCGCGTTCCCCGATCCGACGAGCGCGATTCGGCGTTCGCTTCCCGCTGGGGGGCGCTCCGCGAGATGATCAGGTGCGCAGTCATAGTCGACCCCGACCGTCAGGACGGGTCGTGCAGGCGCGATGCGAGCAAATTCACGTCCTTCCCTTTCCTGTATCGCCATCGTAATCTGCCCGCGCATCAGGAGTTCGCGCTCTTGTAATTCAGTGACTCTCAACTCACCCGTGACGCCGAAGGCGTCCACTTTCTCCTCTTTGGAAGAGAACACATCGATCGTATCGATCACGGTCAGCGTCTCGGGAGAGAGCCGCGAGAGGTAGCGTGTGACGAACGCGTAAGCCGTGATGACGACCGAACGCCCCTCGACCCCTTGATTGATGTGGATCAGCGCACGCGCGAGCACATCTGGGCAGTAGGCCCGCTCGAGCATAACGCGCTCCTGAAAGTCTTCGCGCCCCTCACCTTCGAAGATGGGCAGCTCCGGATCAAGTACCTCGACGGACGTGCCCGAGAGGCCCTTGATGAGTGGCATCACGTGAGATGCGACGGAAACGAGCAGGCGGCCGTCCCGCTGAACAACCACCAGATTTTTGAGCGCGTGTGCGGCTTCGCCGATCAGCTCGTCACTCGACTCCGAACCCGGAAGCGGACAGTGTACCGTCAACACCTGGTAGCCACGCTGTTGCAGCCACGCGATGTAACGATGGATCCTATACTGGTTTCCCGCGCGCGGGGGATACGGAAGCTCGTGGGAGACGACCACGACGATCGGATCGTCGGGCTCCGCGACTCGTTCGACATCGAGTTTGAGATCCTTGATTTCAAATCGCAGCTTAGGACTAGCCGCGACCGCCTGCGGCTTCTTCTTTCCCCGCTTCTCTGACGTTCCGGATGCGGCGCCGCGTTCGATCTCCTCGCGAGGATGATCATCATCACCGCGAAGACCATCAGAAGCGATAGCACCCTCCCCTTGTCTGTCAGAGTCAAACGTACGTGCCGAAGTGAGTGCGTCACCTATCTTGCTCGCGCGAAGCTCGGACATCAGCTTCGAGGCACCCCGCGTGGGGGATCTATACTCGGCGCACCCTGTATCGAGCCAATGATGCAATGGGTTTTCGCCGGATTCGACGACATCAGGATTAACAGCCAAGTAATAGCCGACGTCAAAATACGGATGCGGATTGCGCCCTTCCTTCCAACCGTGGCTCGCGAAATGGTCCAGTGGGTTAGCGGACGTGCTGCGAACATCCGGGTTGGTCTCGACATAGTATTCGGTGTCGAATGCGGCGTTAGGATTTCGTCCCTCGTCCGCACCATGGGTCACGTAGTGAGCGAGCAGATCGCCCGCGTCATTCGCAAGATCGGGCGAAGACATCCGGTAATAGGCCTCGTCGAAAAGGCCACTCGCCCGTAAGCGTTCGACGATTCGTTGTTCACGCAGTCTCGGGGTCAACTGGAACGTGGATCCCCAGTATCCAACCTTGGCCCAGTTACGAACATTTCGGAGGGAAGGGCTTTCGGCCGACCCTGATTCAACGTCTTTCACACTGAGGCGTCCACCCGGAAGCCGAGCTAGTTCGATCTCACGCTGGGCCTGGGCCGCGGCAGCAGCCTGAGCCGCGGCCTCGACTTCGCGGGCTGCGGCTTCCGTAGCCGCCGCAAGCGCCTCGGCTTCGATCTTCTCCGCACGAAGTTGATTCGTCTCCTCCTCAGCGAGTTCGAGTGCAGCCTCGCTCGCGATGAGCTGCTCACTCAAGGAAGACACACTGAGCGCGTCGACCCTTAGCTGAGCCACCTCGGCCTCACGCTCCTCGAGTGCGGCTCGCAGACCGCGCGTCGCAGTTTCAATATCGGTACCGAGCTCCTCCCGGGCGCGTGACAAGGCTGCTTCGCTCTCCAGGATGCGCGCTCGCAGCCGGAGAATAAGCTCCCCGTCTTCATGGAGCACCTTTAGTTCTGAGGCCTTATGCCTCAGCGCCTCTTCTAGGCCGGGTACCTTCGCCGCAGTCTCG
>DGPZ01000071.1:40100-47881 GCA_002390675.1 Deltaproteobacteria bacterium UBA4427 | reverse complement strand
TCGACGGGCTGTGGGCCTATAACGACCGCTTTCAGGCCTATGATCTACACGTGCGCCCGGAACTCTGGGACGCGGATTATCAGGAGCATCTGCAAAAGAAGAAAGCCGAATACAGCCCGGCCCTGCATCCCGTCGTGCGCACCCATCCGGTGTCCGGCAAAAAGGGCCTTTTCGTGAACGAATCCATGACCAGCTTCATCAAGGACATGGACCGCAAGGAAAGCGACATGCTGCTGCGCTATCTGTTCGATTACCTAAGCACGCCCGAGTTCCAGTACCGCCACAAATGGCGGGAGAATGATCTCGCGATTTGGGACAACCGCACCTCGCTTCACTACGCCCTGTTCGACTACACCGACCACCGCCTGATGCACCGCATCGTCATTCAAGGCGACGTGCCGTTTTAGGCGCAGCAGTGAGACAAAGAAAAACGGCCCCGGATTTCTCCGGGGCCGCTTTCGTTTCAGCAGTATGTGCCGAGATTAGTCTTCGCGACGCGGGCGGCGCGGACGACGGGGACGGTCGTCGTCGCCACCTTCACGGGGCTCACGCGGCGGGCGTGTGTCCTCGAGCTCTTCGCCGGTCTCCTGATCGACGACGCGCATGGACAGTTTGACCTTGCCGCGATCATCCATCCCGATGACCTTGACCTTCACTTCGTCGCCCTCATTGATCACGTCGGTGACTGTACCAACGCGCTCATTCTTGAGCTCTGAAATGTGGACCAGGCCGTCACGTGCACCGAAGAAGTTCACGAACGCGCCGAAATCGACAACCTTCACGACTTTGCCGTTGTAGATCACGCCGACTTCCGGCTCTGCCACGATGGAGGTGATCCAGTCGATCGCCTTCTGTGCAGCTTCGCCATCCGAGGACGCAACCTTGATCAGGCCTTCGTCATCGATGTCGACCTTACAGCCGGTCACTTCGCAGATTTCACGAATGACCTTGCCGCCCGTGCCAATCACGTCACGAATTTTGTCCGTCGGGACCGTCATCGTGGTGATACGCGGGGCGTGCTGGGACAGCTCGTTGCGCGAGGTATCGATAGACTTGGCCATCTCACCCAGGATGTGAATCCGGCCGTCTTTGGCCTGATCCAGCGCGATCTGCATGATCTCCGGGGTGATGGACGTGATCTTGATGTCCATCTGCAACGAGGTGATGCCGGCAGCGGAACCGGCGACCTTGAAGTCCATGTCGCCGAGATGATCCTCGTCACCGAGAATATCGGACAACACGGCATAGCCGTCGTCTTCCTTGATCAGGCCCATCGCGATACCCGCAACCGGTGCCTTCAGCGGCACACCAGCATCGAGCAGCGAGAGGGTCGAGCCACAAACTGCAGCCATCGACGAAGAACCGTTCGACTCGAGGGTCTCCGAAACAACGCGAAGCGTGTAAGGGAAATCGTCGTGGTCAGGAAGAACGGGCGTAATCGCTCGTTCAGCCAACGTGCCATGCCCAACTTCACGCCGCCCCGGACCACGGAGAGGACGAGCCTCGCCAACCGAGAAGGGAGGGAAGTTGTAGTGGAGCATGAAGTTCTTCTTCCAGCGTCCACCCATTCCGTCGATCGTCTGCTCATCGAAGCCAGAACCTAACGTCGCCGTCACAACGGCCTGCGTCTCGCCGCGGGTAAAGAGCGCAACACCGTGCGGCCGGGGGTAAGGACGAATCTCACATGCGATCTGCCGGATCTCGTTGCTCTTTCGTCCATCGATGCGCTCGCCTGTGGCCATCACGCGTTCGCGCATCAATTCACCACCGAGATCATGAAGGATATTCTTCACATTACTCTGAAGCGACTTGAGACCGTTCGAGCGTGCTTCGAAATCGGCCAGCGTCGTCGAGTCCATTTTCTCGTTGCGGTATTCGTCCCAGATCTCCTGGCGGATTTCCTTCTCGACCGACTTCACAGCGTCAGCGCGAGCCTTCTTCTCCTTGATCTGGAATGCCTCAGTTAGGCGCTCCCCAGCCATCTTCTCGATGCGCTTCTCGAGGTCGCTGTTGTCGGCGGCCTCAGGCATGACAATCTTGGTCTTACCAACCTTCTTCGCGAAGGCATCGATTGCTTCGATGATTGGCTTGATCTCATTGTGCGCGTGCTTGAGCGCCGCGAGGACTTCGTCCTCGGGGAGTTGCTTCGCGCCCCCTTCAACCATGACAATCGACTTTTCGTTGCCCGCAACGATCAGTTCGAGATCGCTCTCTTCGAGATCTTCGGGAACGGGATTGATGACGTAGTCTCCGTCGCAGCGAGCGATGCGCACCGCGGCGATCGGGCCGAGGAACGGGATCTCCGAGATTGAGAGCGCAGCCGAGGCACCCACGAAGGCGCACATATCAGCGGAGAAGTCAGGATCGTGCGAGAGCACGGTCGCCGTTACCTGTGTGTCGTCGTTGTAGCCGTCCGCGAAGAGCGGTCGGATCGAGCGATCGATGAAGCGGGAAACAAGCACTTCGCGATCAGCGAGGCGCCCTTCACGCTTGAAGAAGCCACCGGGGATCTTGCCCGCTGCCGCGAACTTCTCAACGAAGTCGACAGTGAGCGGAAAGAAGTCGATACCCGCTCGGGGCTTTGAATGTACGGCGGTCACGAGGACGACGGTGTCGCCGAAGGTGACCGTCACGGAACCGGCCGCCTGTTTGGCGATCTTTCCGGTCTCGAGAGTCATCGTCCGGCCGCCGATTTCGACGGACGTGGACGTAGGTTCAAACCAATAAGGCATATTTGTTCACTTTCGTTGGTACGTCGATCTCGCTCCCCCTCTTCCTACTCGAGCTGGGATTCGAAAATCGACGTGTGGATGGTCTCGAGCGCACTTTGCGCGCGCATCCTACCTGGATGCAATACGAGACCGTGGACCTGTTCCAAATGATTGGAACGGCCCCGGACTACGGGATCACCCATGCGCGAAGACTGGGAGGGGTTCGCGTATGGCCGACTCCCGTATTCATCGGGACCAGGCCAATCGGCGAAGAAACTATCGGCGCAGGCCGAGTTCCTGAATCAGCGAACGATAGCGGTCGACATCCTTGCCCCGAAGGTAATCAAGGAGACGTCGGCGCTGGCTCACGATCTTCAGAAGGCCACGACGCGAATGATGGTCCTTCGCGTTGGTCTTAAAGTGGTCCTGGAGGCCTGCGATGCGCTCGGTGAGGAGAGAGATCTGGACTTCGGGAGAACCCGTGTCCGCATCGCCGCGCTTATGCGTTGCGATGACTTCCGCCTTTTTTTCTGCAGAGATCAAGTCGAATGACTCCTGTGTGACTCGTGGCCGACCTACTAGGGCGGACCTAACAGTCACTCGTCGGGGAATCGAGGTTTCGATTCGCCGGTTTTCGCGCTTCCCGTCTATTTCGCTCTTTTTGAAGAGCTAGACGACGCACCTGCGCCGACCGGGAAGCCATTGTTTTTGCGTCTTTTTTCGGACCGCGAAAGTTTGACGGATCCTCGCGGGGCTGGCAACGGCCGAAACCGCTTTTCTTCGCCCGAGAGCCCCGGCTTGGGGCTTACCCCCTACTTAGGTTCCGGCGGGAGCACCCTGAGCGGCCAAAGTCGATGATCCGCACGAATCTCGCCGACCGCTAAGAAGCTGCCCTCGTCGTCCACAACAGAGACTCGTGTCCCGGGCTTCTGCGTATGCAACTCCCCCGCCGGCAGGTCGCCACCGTTTCCAAGCCGCGCCGTCTGCTCTGCATTGAGAGCAAGAACAGGGAATCCGAGAGCGATCTCGGGCTGGATCAAGCAGTCGTTGACTGTGCCGTCTTCGATCGCCGCTTCAATCGTTCCGAAAGTCCGCGCTTGCTCGAGCACAAAGGGCCCGCTGCGGGTCCTTCGAAGGCCGCCAAGATGCGCGCCGCAGCCGAGCTTCGTGCCCAAGTCGGCTGCCAAGACTCGAATATAGGTCCCGGCACTGCAGAGCACACGAACGTCCAACTCCGGCGAGTCAAAGCGAGTTATTTCGATCTCGTTGAACGTGATCCACTTCGGCTCACGCGCAACGACCTCACCCGCTCGGGCCAGCTTGTGAAGCGGCACGCCGTTCATCTTGACCGCGCTGTACATGGGCGGCACCTGCTGGATATCTCCGAGGAAAGTCTTGAGCTCAGCTTCGACTTCGCTCTCACTCGGCAGTTTGCCGTCGAAGGTACTGAGCACAGCCCCTTCGAGATCGAGGGTATCCGTCTCGGAGCCGAGCACGACGGTTCCGTCATAGCCCTTCGCGCCACCTTCTATGAAAGGGATGAGTTTGGTCGCGGCCCGGATCGCAAGCGGCAGAACTCCCGTTGCTTGGGGGTCAAGAGTGCCCAGGTGCCCAACGCGCCGCGTGCCTAGCCATCTTCGAGCGGCATCAACGACATCGTGGGAGGTCATCCCGGACGGCTTGTCTACGATCAGGAAACCCGAGGGTCCCGGCGGCTCCGGCCTACGCTTACGCTGATTACGTCTCGCCATCGTTCTGGTCTTCTTCTCCGTCGTGGCCGGTGCCTGGAGCGTCGCCCGTGGCATTGCCCGTGGTCTTGGCCGATCCTGTTTCTGAATCGAGCTCACGTATAAGGTCGAGGGTATGACTACCTTCGGCGATCGAATCGTCGAGGACAAAGCGCAGCGCAGGCGTGTGGCGCAGCTTCACGCGCTTTGAAAGCGAGCGGCGAATGAATCCCTGGACCGATCCCATCACTCTCTTCAGCTCAACGCGCCGCGCCTCATCGGGGTCCTCACCGAGCGGGCTATAGAAAACCGTGGCCGCGCCCATGTCCGACGCGAGCTTCACGCGCGTAACCGTGACGAGCCCGATCCGTGGATCTTGCACTTCGTCGCGCAGGATCTCAGAGATCTCCCCACGAATCTGTTCGGCTACGCGCCGGATGCGTACTGAATCCGCCAACGCTGTTACTCCTCGGATGAATTGGAGGGGTCACCGCGATCCCGCGATTCCCCGAGCCCTTCGTGCCAGGGCCAATCTTCGTCTTCCCCGCTCGAAGCGAGCGGCGCCTCCATCTCAAGGGGCATCCGGATCGTGTCTAGATCCGAACCGATGACCCGTGCGAGATGTGTTTCTTCCACGAAGTCGATCGCACGAGCAAGCGCTCGCCGAATCGAGACTTCATCGCTGCCGGTCATCGAAAGCCCGAGGGTGGCCCGCTGCCACGTCCCCTGCCCTCCGACTTCACCGACTGATAGATTAAATTTATTACGGAGACGTCCCGCGAGTGACCTTACGACGCCTCGCTTCGCCTTGAGGGACTGCGAGGCTTCGACATGAATCTCGATCACCGCAACGCCTACGACCATGCGACCCCGCTCCAATCGACACGTCCGACATCACGCTAGTTCGGCTTACATCCAACTTTCGAGACAACGCAAGCGCAGCTCGCGCCTAGCCCTACCCCTTATGGCATCTCATCGTGCGACTAGCTCAACTCCGAACGACGAAACCTAACGTCAGACTTCTCAGAGCGTCGCCGGCTTTTCGTTCAGCTCGTAGGCCTCGATAATGTCCCCGACCTTGACGTCGTTATAGGTAGCCACCCCGATGCCGCACTCCATGCCATTGATGACTTCCTTGACATTATCCTTGAAGCGTCGCAGCGAGCCGACCGTTCCCGTGTACATAATCTTGCCATCGCGCACCAACCGACAATGGGAATGCCGAATGACCTTCCCTTCGAGAACCCGCGAACCGGCGATCGTGCCGACCTTCGGAATCGTGAATGTTTCGAGGATTTCCGCACGACCGAGCATGTTCTCCGTGACGACCGGCGGCAAGAGTCCTGCCATGGCCGCCTTCACGTCATCGAGCATCTCCATGATGATCGAGTAGGTACGGATCTCGACGCCGTCCGTGTCGGCTTGGCGCCGCGCATCCGGATCCGGACGAACGTTGTAGCCGAGCACAATCGTGCCGCTCGCAGAAGCGAGGTTCACGTCGTTCGGCGTGATCGCACCAACACCCGACGAGAGCACGCGAAGCGTGACTTCGTCCGTCGTCAGCTTTTCTAAAGAGTCGCGAGCCGCTTCGCATGTGCCCTGCACGTCCGACTTAAGAACGACCGTGAGTTCCTTCGGCCCTTCTTCTCCTGCCTGAGCGTAGAACTCATCCAAAGTGAGCTTCAGCTTCGGACCCGCGGTCTTACCGCGTTCCTGATCTTCACGGTGATCCACGATCTGCTTCGCCACGCGGTCGTTCTCGACAACATGGAAGGACGCGCCTGCCTTTGGTACGCCAGAGAGGCCCGTAATCGAGACGGGCGTCGACGGGTCTGCCTCCTTCACGTTCTTGCCTAGATCGTTTTGTATCTGTCGAACGCGGCCCCAATCGGTGCCAACCACAACCGTGTCACCCTTATTGAGCGTGCCGTCCTGAACGAGCAGTGTCGCCACTGCGCCGCGCCCCTTATCCAGACGCGCTTCAAGCACCGAGCCACTCGCGCGACGTGAAGGATCTGCCTTCAGTTCGAGAATTTCGGCCTGAAGCGCCAGCATCTCAAGGAGCTGCTCTATGCCGTCGCCCGTCTTGGCCGAAACGTTCACGCACGCCACATCGCCACCGAAGTCTTCCGGAACGAGATTGTGTTCGGTGAGTCGCTGCTTTGCCTTCTCCGGATCCGCATCCGGTAGGTCGCATTTATTGACCGCGACTACGATCGGACAACCCGCCGCCTGCGCGTGCTCGATAGCTTCGACGGTTTGGGGCATGGGCCCTTCCGTCGCGGCGATCACCAAGACAACGAGGTCGGTCACCGCCGCCCCACGCGCACGCATCTGCGTAAAGGCCGCATGGCCAGGCGTATCGATGAATGTTAGCCGGTCCCCACCAGCCTCAACCTGATAGGCGCCGACGTGCTGCGTAATGCCGCCCGCTTCGCCATCCGTCACCTTGGTCTGCCGGATCGCATCGAGCAGAGACGTCTTGCCATGGTCGACATGGCCCATCACCGTCACAACGGGCGGACGAGTCTGTTCGTTCTCGCTGACTTCGACTTCTTCCGGCGCGGCCACATCAAGGAAGGCTGCTTCCTTGAAACCGACGTCCGTCGCATTGAAGCCCATCTCGGCTGCGATCCTCTCAACGGTCGCGAAGTCGATCCGCTGATTAACCGAGACCATGATGCCGAGGGCCATCAGCTTGCCCTGGATTGCAGGAGCCTTCAGGCCAGCCTGCTTCGCGAGTTCACCGACACTGATATCGCCTTGGACCTTCACAACTCTTACCAGTGCTCCTGGGGCTACCGGTGCTGCCTTCGGCGAGAGCTTGTCCCGTCGTCGTGCACGCGGATTGACCATCTTCGGCGGTGACGGCGCGGCAACGTTTCGACGCTGCTGCGGGCCACGACTCGTGATCTGGCGAGCGAACTGCTCTTGTTCCTGGAGGTTCACGACCTCACGGACACGCTTGCGCTGCTTGCCCTTCTTGTCCGCAGCCGCGGCAGGAGTATCTGCGGGCGTTGCAGGCCCAGTGCGTCCATCGCGATCCGCAGCGGGAACGGCCGGTGCCGTACGGGGCGCAGCGGGCGCCTTCGGTGCAGCCGGTTTATTTTCGGCGGCCGCCACAGGCGCGGGAACGGGGTCTCCGTCCGCCGGCGCAGCAGCTTCTTCGCCACCTTCGGTCGCGGGCGTTGTCACTTCTGCGGCTGGAGCGGAATCCGCTGCATCAGCAATCGTTTCCGGTACTGGCTCGACGGGCGCTACTTCCTCTTCAGGAGCGGCTTCTACGACGGGCTCTGGAACGGGCTCGGGCTCGGGCTCCTTCTTGATCTTCCTGGTGCCGCCG
>DGPZ01000071.1:0-40079 GCA_002390675.1 Deltaproteobacteria bacterium UBA4427 | reverse complement strand
GTCGGCGTTCATCGACTTTGCGAGCCGACTTGCCGCCACTGCCCATCTTGTCTCGAAGAAGCTCGACCTGGTCGTCGGTAAGCGACGCCATAGCGTTCTTGAGTTCGATGCCATGTGTCCCGGCCTGCTCGACGAACTCGTTGCGCTCTATGCCGAGTTCTTCGGCGAGCTTGTATGCCCTGATCTTTGCCATCTATTCCTGCTAGCCCTGGGTCGCCCCGCCGGTCTCGCGTGTATTCGCGAGAACTCGGCTCCGTCTCGATGTCTAGTCGGTCATTGGACCGACCTCGTCATCTCGTTAGTCATGCTTCGCAGCCGAACCAGGTCGGCTGCACTTTGTCGATTCGCGCTGGTCATTCCTGACTATCGGCAGCGGGATCCGCGGGCGGGTCCCCCTGTTCGTCCGAAGCAGGTTTGTCCGAAGCATCTTCGGCAGCAGACGCTCTCGCCGCAGCCGCGGCCGCTGCATTGGCCTTAGCCTCCGCGCGCTGCCGTTCTTCGTCCTCCACATCCTGCTGCGCCTTCTCTTCGTCGGCAGTCTTCTTCACGCTCACCAATTCAGTAGCCTTCGTCTTAATCGACTGAGCACCAGCCTCATCAATTCCAGGCAGCTGCGTCAGCACTTCAGGCGCGCAATCAGCAAGATCTTCAAGAGACATGACGCCCTGCTGCAAGAGCAGATCGGCTTCCGGATCGCCACAGCCTTCAACGACGGAGACCGCCTTCGAAAGCCATTCCGCGATCTCGCGCATCGTTGATTCGCTCTTGATGTCGATCTTCCAGCCCGTGAGCTGAACGGCGAGTCGAACGTTCTGGCCGCGGCGTCCGATCGCCAGTGAAAGCTGGTCGTCAGGGACAATCACGTCCATCGCGTTTTGCGTCTCGTCGATGATCACCTTGGAAACCGCGGCCGGAGCAAGTGCACTGCACACATAACGTGCGGCATCCGCGCTCCATGGCACAATGTCGATTCGCTCGCCACGAAGTTCCTGAACGACGGCCTGTACTCGGCTGCCCTTCATGCCGACACATGCGCCGACGGGATCTACGTCGCTGTCGCGAGAGACGACGGAGATCTTCGACCGGCCACCGGGCTCGCGCGCCGCGGACTCGATCGAAACGATCTTCTCGTACATCTCGGGCACTTCCTGCTCGAAGAGCTTGACCAAGAATTCGATCGATGTGCGTGTCAGGATTATCTGCGGGCCCTTTGCGACCTTGCTCACGTCCATGACGTACGCGCGGACGCGGTCGCCGGGGCGATAGCTTTCTCGCGGGACCTGCTCCTTCGCGGGGATGATCCCTTCCGCTCGGCCGAGGTCGACGATGATCGAGCCCTTTTCGAAGCGGCGAACGATACCGTTGACGACTTCGCCCTTACGATCGCGATATTCATCGAAGGTGTTACCGCGCTCCGCGTCGCGGATGCGCTGGATGATCACCTGCTTCGCCGCCTGGGCGAGAATGCGACCAAAATCCGTCGTATCAAGCTTTACACCGATCTCATCGCCAACTTCGACGTCGGGATCGTAATCGCGCTGCGCCTCACCGATCAGGATCTGACTGTCGCGGTCCGAGATATTCTCGACGACTTCGCGAAACTCGAAGAGCTCGACCTCGCCGATTTCATCGTTGTAACGAGCCTCGATCTCCTTCTCTTGGCCGAAACGCTTGCGCGCAGCCTGAAGCATGGCCTCTTCGAGGGCGCCCGTGATCTCGGCTCCGTCGATGCCCTTGTCTTTCGCGATCTGGTCGATTTCGCGTTTGAGATTCTGTCCAAACATGACGTTCTCACCTCACCGGTTTTGCGCGCTCACTCGCGTCCGCTTGCCGTGTCTTGCTCGTAGTATGTCCGAGGGGTCAACCTCGATTGATCGCTTCCATCGTTCCGAATCTGAAATCCGACGGCGGCTAGCCACTGGGTTTTGCGTTCTTCTTCGGCTGATGTTTAGTTTTAGGAGCCCACTTCTTTTTGGCTGTCTTGCCTTCCGAGGTTTTTTCTTCGGATCCCTTGCCGAAATCCGTACTCGAAAACTCGTAAATGCTGTTGGCCTTCTCGATTTCATCGAAGGGGATCGACACGTCAACCCCATCAACTTCTAATTTTACTTCTATCTCTGGAGCTCCCGGTTCCACTTCCGCCGATAGCAGTCGGCCTCTAAATCTTTTGCGTCCTTCTATGGGACGTCTTGTCCGCAACTTCACGGTTAGACCGACCGCTGCGAGGAAATCTTTTTCTCTGCCGAGGAGTCGATCTAGTCCAGGTGACGAAACTTCAAGCTGATAAGCGCCCGGCATGGTGTCCGCGGCGTCAAGCAAAGTCTCGACCTCCCTTGAGATGGCGACGCAATTTTCGATGGGTACCCGACCGTCACTCGCAGACGAGTCAACGGTAACGCGGAGCAATCCCTGCCCCCGATTTCGGGCCACATCAATATCGACGAGCTCGCATTCGTGTTCCAATACAACGGGCTCGATCAATTCGCGCAGCTCCTCCGGAATGTCTCGATAGATTTGTTCAGCTCCTCTCTGTCTCTTGTTGTGTCTCTGCTGAGGCTCAGTCTCATCTGGTTTGGTGAGGCCAAGTGCCGCCACATGACGACGACCCATCTGACTATCTCAAGCCCCTCGTGCCGCCCCACCAACCCGCGCCCTAGCGCCCGAGTTCCAATCTCGTGCTCCAAAACGAAAAAAAGCGGACGAAACGCCCACTTCTCCGGTGGTTCCAGCCAGCATCCTGCATGGGGTGGGATCATATCCTCACCCATTCGCAGTCTACTGGTGACCCGAAAAGTATGAATCTCAAGTCGCAATACGCGCCAAGAGCCCGCGCAAATTAAGTGAATGTGGGCGGAAAGGCAAGGAAGTTGCATCCGCGCGCTCAACTCCCCTCAGGGGAACAGCTATTTAGCCCGTTTCGAGGGCCCCAGTCAGGTCCGCAACGCGGGCAAACCCATGCCGCGCGGCGTAGTTGGCGAGCCCTTCCGCAATCCGTCCAGCGACCCCCGGATCGAGGTAGTTCGCGGTCCCCACCTGAATTGCACTGGCGCCACAGAGCATGAACTTCACCGCATCTTCGGCGCTCGAAATGCCGCCGACACCGCAGATAGGAATCTTCACCGCCTGCGCCGCTTGCCAAACCATCCGCAAAGCGATCGGCCGAATCGCCGGCCCTGAAAGCCCGCCTAGAATATTCGAGAGAATCGGTCGGCGTGTTTCAACATCGACTTCCATCGCCTGGACCGCATTGATCATTGAAATACCGTCTGCTCCTTCTGCTTCGCAGACCTTCGCCATGTCGGCGATGCGCGTCACGTTAGGCGAAAGCTTGACTAACAAAGAACCGGTTGTCGCCTTCCGAACCGTAGCAACGAGTTCCGCGAGCAGCTTCGGGTCCTGACCGAATTCGATGCCTCCTGATTTCACATGGGGGCACGAAGCATTGATCTCGATTCCTGAGATTCGTGGATGTCCCGAGACTTGCGAGGCTAGTTCTGCGTAGATCTCGGGCGCAGTGCCGAAAGCACTCGCAATCACGACCACGCCCTCAGGCAGCGCAGGGAGCTTCTCTTCCAGAAACGCGCGTACGCCGACATTCTCGATGCTGATCGCATTGAGCATGCCGGACGGCGTCTCTCCGATTCGCGGCGGCGGATTCCCGAAGCGGGGCTCTAACGTCAGGCTCTTAGCTACGAAGCCGCCGATCTTTTCGAGATCAAGGAAAGGCGCGAACTCCGTGCCATAACCGAACGTGCCGGAGGCCGTAAGAACCGCGTTCCTAAGCGGAATACCCGCGAATTCGACTCGCTCGTCGACCGTGGCAGTGCACTTAGTTGTGCTCGCGTTTGTCCCATTGGTGGCGACGCTGGTTCGAAGCACCCCGTCCTGATCCGAGCTCACGGCAATCCCTCCCATGCGATTTCGCGCGCATCGAAGACCGGCCCCGCCTTACAGACAAGTGAAAAGCCGCCTTCAGCACGAGGCGCGGCACAGCCCAAACAAACGCCGAACCCGCAGGCCATAGGGTTCTCAAGGGAGACGAGACAATCGACGCCCTTCGCCCCGGCCATATCTGCGCACGCTCGCATCATCGGAGTCGGGCCGACTGCGACGACCAAAGCCCCCGGCCCTGACTCAGTCAGGGCTGCTTCAAGGGGCAGCGTGATCCGACCTTCGACGCCAACGCTACCGTCCTCGGTCGCACAAATAAGTTCGACGCCCTCAGAGGCCAGTGCAGCAAAATCGTCGAAGCCAATCAGGTCCGCTTCGGCGCGCGCACCTAACAAAACCCGGGTCGAGCGGCCGGTGGCTGCAAGCGCCCTCGCCAATTCATAGAGCGAAGCAATTCCGGTCCCTCCGCCGACGAGCAGCGCGGGTGCATCTGATTCTTCGACGGGAAATCCCTCGCCCAAGGGCCCGACGATCGAAACCGACTCTCCGGGCTGGGCTTCAGACAATAAAGTTGTCCCGCGTCCAACGACTCGGTACAAAAGCTCGAAGGCCCGCTCAGAATCTCGACATTCCGGTGTAGCGCCGAGGTCGCGATAGACCGCCATCGGTCGCGGAAGCAGCGGATCGTGTCTGGGCACACTCGCTGTCGCTCCGGTACCGACCATCACGAACTGGCCAGGAATGGACCCAGGCCAATCGGGAACGGCGAGTCGGAGCTTCCGTCCGTTTCGATCGACCACGTTTGAAAGCACTCGACCCTGCCCCCGGATAGGAAGGGACTCAGATCGAATCGACGAGATCATGGGAGCTGCGGCGCTCAATCAATTCTCCGTTTGGGCGCGCCAAGTTAACAGCAAAGCATCCGCGCCGTCGGGGTAATAGCGTGCTCGCCGCCCGACGACCACGAAGCCTTTCGACTCGTAGAGCGCACGAGCTGGGAGGTTATCGCTCGACATCTCGAGCCGTACCTCGACGACCCCCTCGGCAACTTCTCTAGACAAGAACTGCGCAAGGATTTCGCTACCGATCCCGAGGCGCCGTCGTTCCGGATCCACAGCCACCAAGTCGATCTCCGTCAGATCGAAATCCAAACGGCGTCCCAAAATGAGCCCTTCGAGAGGCTCATTCTCGCCCGAGCCCTCTCCGGACTCCCGTGTCACTAGAATTGCGTTTTCAGCGGAGAGCGCATCTGAGATTTGAGAAAAATTCCAAGGGTGATCCATCGCGCCAGCTACGAGATCCGTAACCCGGACCACTACCGAGTCTTTTTCGCCCCGAACAGGCGCAGCACCTCGCACCGTCAATCACCTCTCTCACCCGCGCTTTGGGCCCGCATCCCATCGAATCTCCAAGCAGAATCGAGCATCAAGCAGTACGCCCCAAATGTCGATAGAAAGAATGCAAAACCGGCAATTTAGAAGCGAGCAGAGGCAACATTGGCCACTACGCCTGGGGCTTCGCGGCGTGAACGCTCCTCACCAGAATCTCCACCCAGCCCTGCGAACGAATCGAACGAGACCGTTAGGCACAGGACACGAGCCCGACGAAAGAATCCGCGCACCCGGCGTAGGTTTCCAATTCGCGGACAAGATCCTAACCGCCCCGCTCGCGCGAGAACAGGGAGACTTCTCCAACTGAGTGTGGGTGGCTAGCCGCCGGCGCGCCCGCCCCCATTTTGCTGCGCCACGATCGCACGAACAAGTTCATGGTGGAGTCGATGCCCGCCTTTCGACACCGATACCTTCGCATGAAGCGGCGCACCTAGCAGACTGAGGTCCCCGATCAGGTCAAGAACCTTGTGCCGCACGAACTCGCCCTGCATACGCAAGCCGCCCTCGTTCATGATGCCAGCCTCGTCCACTACGACCGTATTCTCGAGGCTACCGCCGAGACCAAGCCCAGCCTTCCGAAGCGCTTCGACTTCGGCCATCAAGCCAAAAGTACGCGCGGGGGCAATTTCCGCCTTGAAGACCGATGCATCTACGACGTCCTCATTGAAGCGTTCGTACCCGATCGCCGGTTGTGGAAAATCGATTTCGTAGTCAATCCCGAACGTCTCTGCGGGCACCGCACGAATCGAACAATCGTCGTCTTCAATTTCGATCGGCTGCGACAGGATGATCGGATTTCGCCTCTCGCCTAACGGGACGAGCCCCGCTCCTACGAGCCACTCAAGGATCGGTGCAGCACTCCCATCAAATGCAGGCACCTCCGGCCCGTCGATACGAATGCGCGCGTGATCGATTCCGGCCATAGAGAGCGCCGCGAGCAGATGCTCCACGGTTGCTACGCAATCTCCTTCGACGCCTAAGATCGTTGCGCGGGCTGCCGAGTCGACAGCATCAATATTCGCGGGAATCTCCGTGCCATTTCCAGTCACGAAGACGCGCCCGCCCCCCTTCGCGGGATCAAGAAACAGACAGACGGAGCGGCCTGAATGAAGACCGATGCCTTCAAACCTGATGGCGCGTTCGATCGTTGCTTCGTACAAGAACCACTCCCAGCTTCGTGCAAAACGCACGCGGGCAGCTTAGCAACCAGAGAGATTACGCCGCTAACCACGCCTCACTTCACATGGGCAGGGGCGCGCGCGCCTGCAGGCCTTAACCGTTGGCCCGGTCCGGTTCGACGATATCCGAAAGCGAACTCCGAACCTCCGCCAGAATTTCTCTCGCGGACTGATATCGATTCGCTGGATCCTTGTGGAGACATCGATCGACGATGAGCGAAAGATTATCCGGCAGATCGGGCTTCAGATCCTGAATGCTCGGCGGTTGTGTGTGCACATGGTGATAGGGAATATTGCCCTCCTTGAAAGGCACGGTTCCCGTCGCCATCTCAAAGATCGCAACACCGAGGGAATAGATATCTGTTCGGTGATCAACGTTCTTCCCTAGCGTTTGCTCGGGGCTCATATAGTACGGTGTGCCAGCAACGACGGTCGTATGGTTGCGTGCCTCTTCGATGATCTTGGCCAGTCCGAAGTCCATCAGCTTGGCCTTCTTGTCTCGAGTCCACATCGTATTCGCGGGCTTAATGTCGCGATGAACGACCTTCTTTTCATGGGCGTATGCGAGGGCTTCGCTCATCTGCATAAGAATATGCAGAATCCCAGAAGACGAAATCGGCCCGCGACGACGAAGAATTTCTTTCAACGTAGTGCCTTCAACGTATTCCATCGCGATGTAGAAGCGACCGGCCTGTTCGCCCGTATCGTAGACCGTCACGATATTCGGGTGATTGAGCTTCGCGGCGGCCTGGGCTTCACGCATGAAGTTATTGATCGCCTGCGTGTTCTCGGTCAGCGCCTGAGGAAGAACTTTGAAGGCGACGACTCGATCAAGCAAGGTGTCCTGAACCTTGTAGACGATGCCCATTCCGCCGCGGCCAAGTTCACCAACGATCTGATAGCGGTCGTCTTCTGCACGCTGATCCGGTGCGTGTTCGGAGCCCCCCCGAGCGCCCGCTCCTGTCGTGCCAGCAAGCAGCTCACTCTCGTTGGCAATCACCCGTACTTCAATAAGCCGCTCTTCGACGTCGCGAAAGTGATAGTCGAAAGCCATGATCTTCTCGAACATTTCGACGGCTTCGCAAGCCTTCCCATCATTCTGGTAGATCGTGGCGAGCTTGTAGTAGCCCTCTATGTTTTCGCGGGTGAGTTCGCTGTCACCAATCGCTTGTTGCAACTTGGTGATTGCGATGGCCAACTGACCCCGCGCAGCAAAAACGTCTCCAAGAATCGCCGCAGCACGCGCGAAGTCTTCATCTTCCTGCGCGACCTTCTGAAGGACCGAAATAACATCTTCATCTCGACCTTCGGCATGATAGATCTCGCCCGCTCGCACAAAATCGCCGGCCTTGTCAAGTAGCTCAGCTTCGCGCAGGGCGTCGCCCCACAAGGCAAAGCATTCGGCGGCTTCGGTAAACCGACCGGCTTTTTCGAAAGCGTTGCCGGCGCGGCCTCGATCGCCTGCAAGTTGGAACATCTCGGCCGCGGCTACAAACCCGTTTTGCGCCTCGTAACACGAAGCTGCCTTTTCGTACTGTTCAAGCGTGCGATAGAGATCCCCCGCTTCCATATGATCTCCGGCTTCTTCAAGCAGCGCCGCTGCGCGCTCGCTATCCCCAGAGTCTCGCAGGTGCTGCCCCAGAAGTCGCGAAGCGTCCGCGCCCTGACCGGCCTGCCGAAGCGCTTCGGCGGCCTTCTCGACTTCGCCCGCTTGCCGGTAGTGACTCGCGGCTGCATCATAATAGCCTAACAGCTCACTGACTTCGCCGGCTTCAAGAGAACAGCCGCCGTGCTCAAAAATAGCTAGAGCCTTAGCAGTATCCTCAGCTTTCAAGTAGAGCTTCCCGGCCTGACGAACGAGCTTCTTCATATCCGCGGACTTCTTAGGGTCGAGATCGGCGCTGCCCCCCTCATCCCTGAAGACCTTCTCTAAATTTTCGGCGGCAAGTCTCCAATCCTTGCATTTCACATACATAGCCGCGGCATGCCTTGAAAAATCCGTCTCGGCGTAACACCGAGCGGCCTGACTAAACAGACCGGCCTTTTCGAACATCTCCGCCGCTACGCTCTTGTGCTCACACTTTAAATAGCAATCGGCTGCACGGCCCCAGTCTTCTTGCTGCCTGAATATTGAGCCTGCGGCTTCATAGTTCTCCCCTTCGAGGTGGAGTTCTGCCGAGTCGATGAAGCGATTCTGATCGTGCCTAATCTCTGCGGCGCGTATGTACTCGCCCGCTTCTATGTAGATTCCCGCTGCTTCGTTGAGTAGTTCATGGTTCCAAAGTAAATCGGCGGCTTCTAGAAGCTCGCCCCGCTTCCGTAAACTCTTCGCTTGCCTAATAATTTTCTTGGCTGCGCGCTTATCCGCTCGCGTCTCGGCCTCAGCTTCTCCGTCGGCAGCTTCTGTGGCCTTTCCTTTGGCCGCAAAGTCGACACCGCCAGTGCGTCCAAAGAGACCAACAGAAAAGCCTAACAAGACCAAACCCGCTGGGAGCAAGACGAACCCTGCGACACCTTCTTCCAGGGTGGCAGCGAAATCCCGGGGCACACCGACGCCGGCATCCATAGCCGCACGATTGAGTGCTTGTAATTGTCGTCGCGCCTGATCGGCGAACTCGGTTTTGATGCCGGATCTCGCGAGCAACGCAAAACCGCCCAGCGCGGTGAATAAACAGGCGAAGGGGAACAACAAGATTTGGGCGACGATTCGCACGCAGGTACCCATTTAGTCCCCCGTTGGGGACCCGTTCGGAATCCGGACGAAACACCCACCACCTGGCGCGCGCCCGCAGGAAGCCGTATCCGCCTATCGGCCGCCACGACCCTGCGGATGAGTAGGTAATCTCTCATCTGCGGCGGGCTCGGCAGACTCCCGTATGCTTTAGCAGTGCCTAAGTCGAACCCCGTGCTCACCCATTCAGCCTCCTCCTATGTTGATCGCCTTGAACGCAGAAGGTCTCTTGAGCGTCGTTCTAGTCGCGCTTCCGCTCTAGAAGCGGCATTCAGACTGCAAGTCGCTCTGTCCGCGCTCGCATTTCTGAGCCTGTGGGCCTTTCCTGTTGGAGCGGCAGATTCCCCTCCGTTTGAAACGCACACGCACGAGATCATTGGTCAGATCCACCAGGTGTGGACGCCCTCGATTTCCGATTGCGCCGAAGCTGCTTCCGATCTGCTTGTGCTGAGTACACGCGGCGGCCCGCCGACGCCCGAGAAGCGGGTCACGTGGATGCCCTGTGGATCCTCACTCGTGCCAGACGATCCCCGAATTATCGAACGCCGTATCCCCACCGAAACTTCGGTCGTAGATGTTGCACGGATCACTGGCCGCGAAGGAGTTCAGCTCGTGCTTGCTTCGGCAGAGGGCATCCGAATCGAGGCGCTCGAAAACGATGAGGCCGATCGGTTCATCAAAGTTCCAGGCGGCCTCGCGCTTCCGGCCCGGCCGTGGGAGCTCTCTCGCATTCCGATGATCGATGACTGGGAAGATCTCGGGCACTCGAGTGCGCTAGTCCCTTCAGCGCAGGGCGCCTGGCTCATCGACCTCGAAAGCGGTGCCGCCCGATCGCTCCCGCTCCCGGTCTTCGCTGCCTACAAGACTTGGATGCCTAGTCTTCCGGAAACCGAGTGGAGATGGCTCGTCGAACAAACGCGCTGGCCAACGCTTTCGCGAGGGGACGAAAACGGGGACGGCCGGGTCGACCTAATCGCGATAAGTCGCTGGGCGGTTTGGGTTTATCACGCGGGCCAGGACGGCCTGCCGGCTACGCCGAGTCGAAAGATCCCGCTTGCGCCCTTTGATGAAGAGCAAGAGCGTGAATGGGAAACGACCGCGACGAATTATTTCGCGCGGGATCTCGACGGAGATTCGCGCGTGGACTTAGTGCTTAGCACCGTCGGCGGCGGTCTCACCGAGGGCCGCACCACCAGCCACGTCTACCTCAATACGGCACCCCCGGCGACCACAGAAGGCTCGGGAGGCGGGGGCCTAGATCCGACGCGCACGCCGGATGCCGCGCGGGTGATCGAAGGCGGATTCTCTGGCCTGAGCTTCGTCGACGTCGATGGGGACGGCCGCGATGAGATCCTGGAAACGAGCCTCGAGTTCGGCGTGCTTCAGGTCGTTCGTTTTCTTCTGACGCGCACCGCGGAGACACGGGTCCGGATCCTTCGCCTCGACGCCTCCGCCGAGGGGGGCACCCGAGAGATCTTCGAAGACGATTTCGCCTTCACCCTCGACTTTGATAACGGGGGAGCGACCGGCCTCGTCCCAAGTCTCGGAGACTGGAACGGCGACGGCGTGCTGGACTTCTACCTGGCCGATGGCGATGACGCTGTCACTTTTAGGATGGGCTCGAAACGCCCGGGCGAACCGATCTTTGGCCGCACCTTCGGTCAGCTCGAGATTCCCCTCAGTGGGGGCCAGAGTCGCGTCGCGGATCTCGATGGGGACGGCCTCGACGAGATCGTCGCCTTCAACACCCGACTCCCCGACGCACCGCTCATCGTCTTCGAAAACCTCGGCCGCTTCCCGGGAACTCGTCCGACGCTCAACGAGGCGGACGAGGCTGGCCCACTCGGTCCGAAAGAATAGGCCTCGCTAAGTCGCCGCGATCAGCTCCGATCAGGCTCGCGTAAACGGGACATCGAGATGCATGAAGGCTCGCTCGGTCGCAACGCGCCCGCGTGGAGTCCGAGTCAGAAAACCACAATGAATCAAGTAAGGTTCGACGACATCTTCGAGCGTTCCCTTGTCCTCTCCAACGGCTGCCGCGAGGGTTTCGAGACCAACGGGCCCACCCCCGAACTTCTCGACAAGGGTCGAAAGAAAGATCCGGTCGAGACCGTCAAAGCCGGCTTCGTCCACGTCCAGTCTCTCGAGCGCGAAGCGCGTCGTATCAAGCCGGACGTTGCTCGAATCTCCATCTCGCACCGCCGCAAAGTCACGCACACGGCGCAGCAGACGGTTCGCGATGCGCGGCGTCCCCCGAGCGCGGCGTGCAATTTCCTGGGCCGCCTTGGCTTCAATTTCAGCACCGAGCAAGCCGCCTGAGCGTGCCACTATCTTTTCGAGATCTGCCACCGGGTAGTACTCGAGCCGCGCGGACCAGCCAAAGCGATCACGGAGCGGCGATGTCAGCAAGCCGGCTCGTGTTGTCGCACCGACCAACGTAAAGCGCGGCAAGTCGAGTCTAATAGAGCGCGCCGTAGGCCCCTCCCCTATCAACAAATCCAGCTGAAAATCTTCCATCGCGGGATACAGGATCTCTTCCACCGTCGGCGAGAGACGATGAATTTCGTCGATGAACAAGACATCGCCGGCCTCGAGATTCGAAAGCAAGGCAGCGAGGTCACCGGGGCGTTCGATCGCAGGTCCGCTCGTCGCGCGAAACTGGGCGTCGAGTTCGGTGGCAACAATGCGCGCTAGAGACGTCTTGCCTAAGCCTGGTGGCCCATGAAAGAGGACATGGTCCAAAGGCTCATCGCGCTCCTTTGCGGCCTGCACAAACACACTCAGGTTCTCGCGCAGCCGCGGCTGGCCTATCATCTCATCGAGATTCTGGGGCCGCAGCGACTCCTCCGCGCCACGCTCCTCGGGCTCCTGCCCCAGATTGAGCTCTCCTCGCTCCACGCGTTTCCCTTTCATTCACTCGGGCGGGCCGAGCCTCTATACGAATTCACATCACGCTCGCGCGCAGTCTGCCAGATGCCTCTCGGTCTCGCCTTTTGAGCGAGACTATTGAGCAAGCCTACGGAGCGCCAATCGAATCAATTCTTCAAGAGCTGCTCCGGGTTCGGCTTCCGACAGTGCGGATTCGACAACCCGCTCCGCCTGTGGTCGGGGGTAGCCTAGATTCACCAGCGCCGACAATAGTTCTTCGTCCGGCGTCGTCTCGTCGAAGTCCGTCGGCTGCCCCGTCGCGTCATCGGCGCCCATTCGACCTGCAAGCTTCTCCGCACCTTCGCGAAGTTCGACCCCAATCCGTTCCGCCAACTTCGGCCCCACACCCGGCGCCTTCTTCAAGCCCTTCGCATCCGCGTCGCGCAACAAACGGAGCAGGCGATGTGGCTCCATGCCAGAGAGAATCGATTGCGCGAGTTTCGGCCCGACGCGATTGGCCTTCAGCAACAGGTGGAAGAGTTCCTTCTCGAGCGGCGTCGAAAAGCCATAGAGCGTGATCGCATCCTCGCGCACAGCAGTATGAACTAACAAGGAAACGGTCTTCCCCACATCCGGCAACGACTCGAAGGTACAGAGTGGCACGAGCAGTTCGTAGCCGACGCCACGAACGTCGAGCACTATTCTCGTGGGGGCTTTTTCGCGAAGGTTGCCTTCTAGCCAAGCAATCATGAAGGTGTCTCCGTCTTGCCTGCACCGTGAGTGCCTGAGCTGACAGCGCGCGCGGCGAGAGCTTTGGTCATGGCGCGACGATGGTTTCGTTGACGCCCTCGAATCGGTAGATCCGCTAACGCGCCGGCGTTTGCATAGCTGAGCGCGAGGGCGAGCGCGTCGGCTGCATCGGTTGGGGGCTGTTTCTCGAGTGAAAGAAGCTTCGTCACCATCAACTGCATCTGAGCCTTGTCTGCCGCACCGCTGCCCGTAATCGCCTTCTTCGCCTGACGCGCAGCAAGCTCCGCCACGCGCACGTCCGCCTGCCCTAAGGCCGCCAACAAGGCGCCACGTGCCTGTCCAAGCACCAACGCTGAGCGCGGATTTGAAGCGATGAAGACCTGCTCCACGACAGCCACTTCCGGCTCGAATTCCTTGAGAAGCTCAGATAGGCGGCTATGCAGAAAGTTCAGCCGAACCGACAAGTCGGCTCCGACCGGCGGACGCAGAATGCCGTGCGTCACGTGACGAACTCGACGGCCTTCGCGCTCTATCAGCCCGAAACCCGTCGCGCTCGAACCAGGATCCACCCCCAGGACCCGCATGCGTTCACCTCGTCGTCCTTGTTTGTACGATTAGGACGTGTTTTTTGAGCTTGTGTCGATCAGATCCGGTCTAGCTCGCGAAGCTCTCGAGGTCCTCTTCCGAGATATCGAAGTTCGCGTAGAAGTTTTGCACATCGTCGAGATCTTCAAGCACGTCGGCTAGTCGCAGCATCTGCTCCGCTTCCTTGCCCACAAGCTTCACCATCGTCGACGGCTCCATGGTCACCTCCGCCGAAGAAGGTTCGAAGCCAGCTCCGCCGAGCGCTTCCTTGACTGCGTGAAACTCATTCGGCGAGGTCACGACTTCACAGCCCTGCTCGCTTTCAATTACGTCATCCGCGCCCGCTTCAAGTGCTGCTTCGAGAACCGCGTCGGTATCGAGCGAATCTCCGGCCTCGAAGAGCAGGATGCCCTTCTTGTCGAAGAGGTAGGCCACGCATCCGGAGGCCCCAAGGTTTCCGCCGTTCTTCGCCAAAGCATGCCGCACGTCGCCGACGGTCCGGTTCTTATTGTCGGACAGGGTCTCGATCAGGATCGCGGTGCCGCCGGGGCCGTAGCCTTCGTAGACGGCCTCTTCGAAGTTCTCGCCGTCAGTCCCACCAGCGCCCTTAGCAACGGCGCGCTCGATATTGTCCTTGGGCATATTGGCCTGCTTGGCCTTATCGATGATCAGCCGAAGTCGTGGATTCGAGTCGGGATCACCGCCGCCCATCCGGGCCGCAGTCTGCAGCTCGCGAATCAACTTCGTGAAGATCTTCCCTCGCTTGGCATCGAGGGCACCCTTCTTGCGCTTGATCGTGGACCATTTTGAATGACCGGACATCTACGCTTGCTCCTGGCGAATCGGAAGGTTTTCACTGCGAACCTGACCATACCGCTTGGGCGATGGGGAATTCGAGTGAACTCAGCCCGAAATAGCACACAGGGGCCCGAGAACCATCCGACGATACCGATCCATCGTTCTCGCGCCCATTCAGTCAGGCCTCCAGCCGACCGATATACCTGGGGGTAGAGCCTAGTTGCCTATGCCCCCGAAGGACATATGGGCCGCAGAAATCCGCGTCCAAGGAATCTCGCAAATAACCCGGAGCCACCGGCGAGCGAGCTTGAAGCGACCGATGAGGAGTATCCGACATGGCGGAAATCGCCGTTGGAATCGATCTGGGAACGAGCAACACCTGCGTTTCGATGATGCAGAACGGCGAAGTGAAGGTGCTCGAAAATGCGTTCGGCGAGCGAACCTCCGCTTCTGTCGTGCATTTCCACGAGGATGGCAGCGTCGAGGTGGGGAACTCCGCCAAGGCCAAGGTCATCCACGCGCCGGCGCAGACCGTGAGATCCGCGAAGCGTTTGATCGGCCGGTACCACTTCTCCGAAGAAGTGAAGAAGGCCCAGGCCGTCTACGCCTACGAGATCGTCGAAGCCCCCAATCACGGTGTGCGCATCGAGATCCGTGAGGAAGAATTTTCGCTGCCAGAAATTTCCGCGATGGTGCTGCGCGAGATGAAGCAGATCGCCGAGCGACATGCCGGTGACAACGTGACGCAGGCGGTCATCACCGTCCCCGCCTACTTCAATGATAATCAGCGTCAGGCGACCAAGGACGCCGGCCGCATCGCCGGCCTCGATGTCCTGCGCATCCTAAATGAGCCGACCGCAGCCGCCCTCGCCTACGGCTTCGGCATGGGCCTAAACCAGCGCGTTGCGGTCTACGACCTCGGCGGCGGCACCTTCGACATCTCGGTCCTCGAGATCGGAAAGGACATTTTCGAAGTCCTCGCGACCTGCGGCGACACGTTTCTCGGCGGCGATGACTTAGATGATCGCATCATTGATCTACTCGCAGACGACTTCGTGGGCAAATACAAAATCAACCCGCGCAACGACCCCTACGCCTACGAAAAACTAAAGCTCGCTGCAGAGAACGCCAAGAAGGCGCTCTCAATAGACGAAGAGACGCTCGTGGTAATCGACGAAGTCATGAAGAGCGCAGAAGGCGAGACGCTCGGGCTCGAACGCACCATTACCCGCAGTGAGTTTTCCCAGCTGACTCACGACCTTATCATGCGGACCTTCAAGGTCTGCGATGAAGCCCTACAGCAATCGGACCTAACAGTGCGTGATTTGGATGGCGTAATTTTGGTCGGTGGACCGACACGGCTACCCATGATTCGCGAGGCCGTGGCACATTATTTCCAACAGGAGCCCCGCGGCGACGTAGATCCCGACGAAGTCGTTTCCATCGGCGCTGCGATTCATGCGGCTTCCTTGGTCGGCGAAGCGCCGGACTCGATGTTATTGGATGTCACGCCGCTCGACCTTCGAATCGGAGTCGCGGGTGGCCTCGCAGAGCCGGTGATCGAACGCAACACGCCGGTACCGATCGAGCAGACACGTACCTTTACGACCTTTCAGGATCACCAGGAATCAGTCCAGATTCGCGTATATCAAGGCGATCATCGTCAGGCTGATGAAAACGCGATGCTCGGACAATTCGAGTTCTCGGGCTTCAGCAAGGGCCTTCGCTCGGATGTCAAGATCGATGTGACCTTCGAGATCAATGCGGACGGCATCGTCAAAGTGACGGCCTCCGACCAAGCGACCGGGCAGGAAGCCTCGACGCAGATAACGCTCTCCTCCGGCCTCGCCGAGGAACAAATCGAACGCATCATCGAGCAGGACGTCGCCGGCCGTGTCGCAACAGGGGCCAAGGCGGAATCCGCGGCGCAGAAGCAGATCGCACCCATCACGATCAATGGCGACGTGCCCGGCGCGACAGCCGCGAAAGTCGATTTCGTCGAGTACTCGCCCTTCGGCGATGGTAAGACCGATCTGTCCGAGGGATTCGATAACGACATCAAATTGGGGGACGTCTCTGAGGCTGAACTTGATCTGGTCGATGACGACGAGTTGATCCAGCTGACCCAGGAAGCGGATATGGATATTGGCGCCGAGGGGATCACTTTGGAGATGCCCGCCGACCAAGCACCCGACGACGATGACGACGGATTATTCGAAACTTCGGGTGGAGACCTAGCAGGTCCTCAGATCCAGCTGACCGACGAGAAAAAGTAGATTTCCATGAACGCCGCGATCGACCCCCTTGAGATCTCCGCGCTCGTTCGAATCATGGACGAGCTCGACTACTATCAGTTGCTGAACGTTGACCCAAAGGCGTCCACTACCGATATTCGTAAGGCGTATCACGCGTCCTCGCGGAGCTTTCACCCAGACGCGAATCGCACTTTGAACGAAGACCTCAGAGGTCATTGCGGCAACATCTCTAAGCGGATCACCGAGGCATACTGCGTCCTCCGAGACTCCCGTCGGCGATCCGCTTACGACTCGAAGCGAGCCGAGGGCGATTCGCTTCGAATTAAGCTCGCCGACGCCAAGACCTCTCACACCAAACAACGCAAAGCCCAGGCACGTGGCGCCACGCCGCAAGGACGTCAGTTCCATGCGAAGGCAGAGTCGGACCTGAAGGCAGGTAATCTCGCCGGTGCGATCCAAAACCTGCAAATGGCTCTGACCTTCGAAGCCGGCAATGTCGGATTCAAGGCGCTGGTCGCCGAATTGCGGGAGCGCAGGAAGGCCTCTTCCGAGCGCCCTTCATGACCTTCAGGTGCCCCCAGGCGCTTCTTGGATGCTAACCTTCGGCCATGTTGTCGACACCGACCCGATGGCGCACGCCGAAACTCTTCTTCGTTTCATTCTTCCTTTGCGGGCTCTTGATCAGCGCCTGCGCGGATGACTCAGGAGGCGCACCCAGCGCCACGAGCTCGAACGACGTCGATTCTCATGCGGCTGCGCATGAGGCCGGGCATCCGGAAGTCGCGGCCGGCGGCGGCAACACCTCCAATTCTAGTAAGGCCGCCAAAAAGGGAGAAAAAGCCGCCCGCAATCCCAACGAGCGACCGGTTCCAGCCTTCGCAGGGACGACCCTCTCCGGCACTCGTCTCGCAATGCGCGACATGCTGGGAACGCGACTCGTTCTGTTCTTCTTCAACCCCGAAGTCGACAATGCGAAAGCTGTCGGCATCGCGGTGCAAGAAGCGGCAGATGTCGCCTCCGAACACAATTTCCGGGTCATCGGCGTCGGCATAGGCTCCTCGGCGTCCACGCTCTCCCGCTTCGCTGAAGAGCAGGGCTACACGTTCCCGGTGCTCGACGACAGCAGTGGTCTAATTACAAAGAAGCTCCGTTTGCAGATCCCGGTCGCGATCCTCGGCATCGACGCGGACGGATATGTCAGCTTCGGTCTCGCGGGCTTCGCTCCCGGCGACGAGGCCACGGATTCCGCCCGGGACCAGCTACGCCCTGCCCTTCGAATAGGAGACCCCACCGAGACCGGCGACGGCGAACTCCTCTCCTTCCCTGAAGCCCCGCAGCTGAATGTCGTCTCGTTGGGCTCCGGTGACACTGTCTCGATCGAGTCGCTCCGTGGGAAAGCGGCCATCGTGATCTTCTTCCTCCACACCTGCCCCCATTGCCATCACGCTCTTCAAGCGATTGAGAAGATCATGAAAAGCTTGCCGGATGAGCAGAAGCCCGAGCTCGTTGCGATCTCGGTTCAGAACTCGCCCGCGGCCATTCGTAAGGCGCTCGCCGACCTCAATCTCGACTTTTTTACTCCCTACCTCGATCCTGGCGCCAAGGCTGCCGAGCGATGGGGCGTAACGGGTGGTGTACCGGTCGTGACTGTGATCGATGCCGAAGGACGTATTCGACATCGCAGCCAAGGCTGGAGTGAAAAGCGAGACGGCGGGATGCTGCGCATGCGCGTCGCTGCAGCGACGGGGGCGAATGTGCCCATGCTGCTGGATGCAAAGGGCTTCACGGGCAACGATGCCTGCGGCGTCTGCCACCGACAGGAATACGCGACCTGGCAATACACCAAGCACGCGACCGCCTTCGACACGCTCGTCACCCACGGAGCTGATCGGCGCAAAGATTGCGTGGGCTGCCACGTCGTCGGGTACGAAGAAAAAGGTGGATATGATTTCGCCACGCGTCCCGCGCATCTAGAAGACGTCGGATGCGAATCCTGTCATGGCCGCGGCGGACCGCACCTCTCTCCTACTTTCGTTCCCGTCGTAGAGTCTGGCGAAGACAAGGGGAAGAAGGATTACGCGCAGGTTTGTTCGACCTGCCACAACCCGACCCACTCCCTCGGCTTCGAATTCGACACTTTCCATCCGCTGGTTTCCCATGCGACAATCGCGGGTATGTCCAACGAAGAGCGTGCCGGACTTCTTGAAGGTGGACCGAGTCGCGACCTCCTCCCGACCTCCGCCGATCACGTAGGCTCCCTGGCCTGCCAGAGCTGCCACACAAAGGAATTCGAGACGTGGAAGGCGAGCCCCCACGCTCACGCGGTCGCCACCCTCGAAGCCAAGGGTGAAGCCACGAACACCGAATGCCTCCAGTGCCACACAACGGCCTACGGCAAGCCGGGCGGCTTCCCAGAAGGCGCGAAGGTTGCCGACCATGGCGACCTTGCGAGCGTCGGCTGTGAATCCTGCCATGGCCCGGGCGGCGACCATATCGGCGAAAATGCGAAGCGAGTTGGAACGATTCTCTCGCTCGGCGACAAATGCGACTCCTGCGCGATCCTCAAGGTCTGCGGATCCTGCCACGATGATGCAAATGATCCGGGCTTCCAGTTCGAAGTGGAACAGCGCATCAACGACCAGCGCCACGGCACGATCGAGTCCGCTGCCACCCGGTCCGGTGAATCCGCTTTCCATATGCACGATCCGGACGACACCGACGTCAATAGCTCACTCGCACGTGCGGCTGGCATCGCCCATGACCGGGCGCTCCTCCGACATGCCTTAGAAGACCATACTCCCGTGCATGGGGCAGAGCGCGGCCACGACGAGACGAGTGACACGCCCGGCGGCCGAGGCTAGAAGCGTGTCGTCTTCGGACAGCGATCTCGAGCCCGGCCCCGAAACTGTCAGCGATGCCGATCACGGGGCCACGCTTGACCCGATCGCCGAAGCGCGCGCAATCTCCGCGGCTGCCACCGCACTCGTGCGCGAACTCGTCGAGGAGGACGTCTGCGAATTCGATCGCGTCGCCCTGCCCGAGATGACCGCGACCATCGCAGCAAGCCCACCCGCCGCAGCCGAGTCAACACAGATCAGATCACGCCCAGGCCTAACACCCTCAGCTGCACAGGCCGGAACACCAGCGGCACCAGACTCTCGAACAGAACCCATCCCGCTCGCGAAAATCTCAGCCCCCGTCGAAATAGACGCGCCGGTACCGTGGGCCGGGAGGCGGCCAAGCCTAGACGAAGTAGTGGGGCATCTCGGTAACTGCAGTCGATGTGGCCTCTGTGAGAAGCGGTCCCAGATCGTATTCGGCGACGGCAACCCTAATGCCGACATCCTCTTCATAGGCGAAGGGCCAGGCGCAGAAGAAGACAAGCGGGGCCTGCCCTTCGTGGGACGCGCAGGTGAACTGCTCACACAGATGATCGAAAAAGGCATCGGTATCTCCCGCTCCGATGTCTACATTTGCAACATCGTAAAGTGTCGCCCGCCCCAAAATCGCACCCCATTGCCCCCAGAAGTCGCAGCCTGTCGCCCCTTCCTTGACGGCCAGATCCAAGCCATCGCACCCAAGGTCATCGTCACGTTAGGCAAGCCCGCCGCGAGCCTCCTGCTCGACCGCGAGATTGCGATCACGCGGATGCGCGGTACCTGGCATGACTATCAAGGCATCCCGCTCATGCCGACTTTGCATCCCGCCTATGTACTGCGCCAATACACCGCAGAAAATCGACGTGCGGTCTGGCAGGATCTCAAGGCGGCCTTCGAGCGCAGCCAGGCATGAGCATCGTCGCGAACGGTTCGGCCGGCCCCTGGAAATGTGGGATAGTGCTACATCCGGCCGGTCATACGCGCTCCCCAGCCATGCATCGAGCCGCCTATCAATCCCTTGGGCTCAATGCTTCCTACGAAACTTATGACGTCCCGCCTGAGGGCTTAGACCAAGCGGCTAATTATTTTAGGACCGAAGGCATTCGTCAGCTTGCGGTATCGATTCCGCACAAAGAAAAGATGATGGCTTTCGTGGATGAACTTGAGCCGGTCGGCCGAGCGATCGGCGCGATTAACACCGTCACGCTCGATGGCGATCGATGGGTTGGCACGAATACGGATTGGATTGGCGCTCTCCGCGCGCTTGAACGAATCCAGCCGATCTCGGGGCAGCGCGCAGTCGTACTAGGCGCCGGGGGCACCGCTCGCGCCCTCACCTTCGCGCTCCGGGAGCGAGACTGCGAAGTTTTCGTATTAAACCGAACAGTCGAACGGGCCGAGGTACTAGCCCGAGACCTGGATGCGACCGGCACTGGCGGACTCGACCGGCTTCACCAACTCGCTCCAGACATTCTCGTAAACACCACGAGCGTAGGACTCAACGAAGACCGTTCGCCTGTCCCCGCCGACCATCTGCGCGAGAATATGGTTGTGCTCGATGCCGTCTATGCCCCGGAGCAGACCCGACTGTTAAGAGATGCGCAGTCATGCGGGGCAAAGACAGTGGGCGGAAAATGGATGTTAGTTCATCAAGCCGTCGAGCAGCTTCGGCGATGGACATCGCTCCTACCGAGCCCGCCTAGCGAAGCGGCCCTGGCTGAAATCGCGGCAATCATGGCACTCGCATTCGATGAAGCGGGGAAATCGGCCTAGTCACCACGACGGTTAAGGCGATTGCGTTTAGCTCCAGACATCTAGGTGCACGGTCTTGCTCCTCCAGCCGATCGTCGCCCACTGACAAATAAAAAGGGCCAGCTCGTAAGAACTGGCCCTTTGAATTTCTATTCGATCCGACAGACACGAGGCTGAATCAGCCTGCGTAGTTCCATTTCTCCTTGTTCTCGGAGATTTTATCGGGGGTAGGCACGTCAACATCCGCGCGCTCTGGAACTTCGAAGTCATCGCGCTCGTCGACGATCTTGGCGTTCTCGGCAACATCTGCTTCAAAGACGGTCGGGACCTGCTCGTCCTCGAAGATCGCTTCCCAAGGGCATTCCGGCTCGCAGACGCCACAGTTGATGCATTCTTCAGGATCGATGTAGAGCTGGTTTTCGTAGCCGGCGGCGGCTTTCTTATCTTTGTGCTGAACGATGCAGTCGACGGGACACACTTCTACGCACGCCATATCTACACAGTCTCGACACATCCGGGTGATCACCCACGCCATTCGGAATTCCTCTCTAATTGGTTCTATTCGCGTGCCTTGCTCAGTCGGCGAGTACGCGCAGTGTTCGCTTGGTTAGTAGTCCGCAAGACCGCATGTTGCGGCGGCCTGTAGGACTCCTGCTCCGACCCCTCGCCGGCGCATCAACGCTACGTTAGCGAGCCCATCGGCGCTGACCAGATGCGGCCGGCGGCTCCGAAAAAAATGGTCCAGCGATCCCGCAAAGGTTCGGCAGATGCCAGAGTAAAGTCGGCTACTTGAGCTTCGTCTCTTTATAGATGACGTGCTTTCGTACGACGGGATCGTACTTCTTGAACTCAAGCTTGTTGGGTGTATTCGTGCGGTTCTTCGAGGTCGTGTAAAAATGCCCCGTTCCCGCCGTCGACTCGAGCTTGATTTGCTCCCGCTTTCCCTTGGCCATCGCTTCGATTCCTTGCTCCCGAAGCCTGAACGCCTCGGTCTATCTGTTCACGTCTTCCACGCACGCACTGCTCTGGTTCATAGCCCGCGTGGATCGGCGAACGACCAGGCCCTTATCCCATTTCTGAGATCGAGCCTAGGTCTAGGTTCTTAAGGTTCCGGGACGATCTCGCCACCACGTGCGAACACGCGTACGCGCTTGCCGTCTCGCTCTTCGATACGAACGCGACAAGGCTTGTTGTCACCCGGATGAACGAGCATCACGTTGGATGCATCGATGAAACCTTCGGTCTCGACGATTCCGCCTTCGCGCGCGCCACTTCGGCCCGGCTTGAGGTGTCGCTTCTGAAGACGTACGCCTTCAATACGAACACGGCCCTTAGACGGATCGACGGCAATCACTCGGCCTTGTGTATCGCTCGCCGCACCGGCTCCGCTCACAACCTGGACCAGGTCGCCACTTCGAATTTTCTGCATGCTGGATTACCTGCCTCCGGCCAGGACGGCCGGGTAGAGAGCGCGTATGTATCCGCCATTGAAGGGCTTTCGTCAAGGACCCTAGGGGCAAAAAACGGGCAAATCCACAGACTGAGAACCTGCGATCCACCAACCAATCAGAGAGAGCGCGCGAGGAATTCTAGGATATCGTCCTGCCGCCAAAATGGGAGGGGCATGATGCGCAAGATTCTGATCGGGCTCGGTGTATTGATGATCCTGGGCCTCGGCGCCTGCTCCGTGCTGCTTCCGGAACGGTTTGCGATTCGCGGCCCGATTCTGAACTCACTGACTGGCCGAGGAATCGATCCGCCAACAGCCAGCGTCCTCCAAGAGCGCTTCGTTGCCCCTGAGGGCTACCGCGTCGAAATCTTCGCGAAGAAAATACCGAACGCCCGCGTGCTGCGCTTCAGCCCAAGCGGAGACCTTCTGGTCAGCCAGCCCCGCCTCGGCCAGATTCTCCTCGTACTCCGGGACCGAGATGGGGACGGGCGCTCGGACGGCCAGCGGCCGCTTGTCGAGGGCCTCGATCAGCCACACGGCCTCGATTTTCATGGCGGCTACCTCTACATAGGTGAGACCGGCGCGATCGCACGCATCGCCATTCGCGAATCCGGCCCCGATACGCTCGTCGTGCAAGGCGACCTCGAGCGCATCGTCGAAGGACTGCCCGCCGGCGGCAATCACTGGGCGAGGACTCTGCGCTTCGGCCCCGACGGCGGCCTCTATCTTCACGTCGGATCGAGCTGCAATGTCTGCGAAGAGGACGACCCGCGGCGCGCCGCCCTGCTCCGCTTCGAGCCCGATGGCAGCGGTGCCGAAATTTACGCCGCCGGTCTCCGCAATTCCGTTGGTTTCGACTGGCAGCCCGGCACGAATGATCTCTTTGCAACGGATAACGGTCGCGACCTCCTCGGCGACGATTATCCGCCGTGCGAATTCAATCGCATCGAGCGCGGCGGCTTCTACGGCTGGCCCTATGCCAACGGTGACAACAATCCCGATCCCGATTACGGGGAGGGTATGCAAGATCGGATCGAGACCGCGCTTCCACCTGCCCACTCGTTTCGTGCGCATAACGCGCCCCTCGGCATGACCTTCCTGAGACATCCAAATGCCCCCGCTTCGCTCCGCGGCGCGGCCCTCGTCGCACTGCATGGCTCCTGGAACCGAACCAAGCTCGACGGCTACAAGGTCGTCTCACTTCATTGGGATTCCGATGGAAACATCACAGAGCGCGATTTTCTCACCGGGTTCGAACGGGAAGAGGACGTGATCGGCCGTCCGGCGGACGTCGTAGAAGGCCCCGACGGATCGATCTACGTCAGCGACGACTATTCAGGAACGATCTTCCGGATCCATCGGGGCGCTGCGACGCGTGCCGGCGAAGATGACCTTAAGAGCACCCTCGCCGCCCGTGCCGAGGATCCTCAGAATGGGACTCGGTCTGGCCTCGACCCGCTCGCGTCTCTCCATTCGGAGACCCAAAAAGAGCTCGACCAACAGGGCTTGGCACTCTTCGGAGCCAACGCCTGCGGCAGCTGCCATCTCGCCGAAGATGCGCCGCCCGGTGTAATCACCAAATCCCTCAAAGGACTCGGCGCGCGCTACGACCTGAAAACGCTTACACAGTTTTTCGTCGCACCCACGCCGCCGATGCCGGCCTTTGACTTAACCGAAGACGAACGCCGAGCACTCGCAGTGCACCTGTTTTCTCGATTCGAATAAAATATTCTCGATCGGTAGAACGCTAAAACGCAAACCCACAATCATCCGCATCGCTAACGATGGTGATGGGTGAGAATTCCGTCCGCGCGCCGTTCCGTCACTAGATGCCCATCTTCCTCGAGACAATCGAGTGCGCCAATCAAGAGCAGCAGATGTGATCGCGCGTCAGAGAGCGATTCGTCGGACGGATAGAGCGCCTTCCATAATTCGAACGCCGTCACGGTCTGCCCCATCGCCGCAAGATGCCGAAGGCCGCGATCGATTCGCTGAAGCCGCACGTCGTAGTGCAGCAGCGTGTCGCGGATCGTCCGATCCGCGCGAGCGATCACGCCGCCATAACCCGGCAGCAGGATCTTGTCGCGTCTCCCACGCAGTTGCCTAAGCGTGCGTCGCATCTCAATCAACCCACGAAACCGTGAGGGACGACGCAAAGCATCTCGCGGGTCGGGTAATCCCCGGTCATAGAAATTCTCGGCGTATGGAATCGCCTGCCCCATAACCTGATCTCCGGTAAAGAGAAATCCGGCTTCCGCGTCCTCGAGCATGATGTGGCCCGGGGTGTGCCCCGGCGCGTGAAGGACTCGAAGCCCCCAGTCTTTCCACTCGATACGGTCCCCATTTCGCAAGCGACGGTCGACCGACGTCGACTCCCCCTCGGACAGCTCGAGCGCGAGCAGCTCGTCATTCTCTTGTTCGAAAACGCGCAGATGATCCTCGGGCACGCCATACGCAGAGACGAGTGGGAGCAGTCGTTCGCGCCGAGCACGCACGAAGGCTTCAAAATTCTCGAGCCGATCTGCATCAGCTTCATGAACGCAGACTTCAAGTGAAGCGCCAGTTGCACGGATCGCTGCGACCGCTCCAAAATGATCTCTATGGGCGTGGGTCACGATGACCCGCTCGATATCGCGGATCGCATAGCCAAGGGAATCGAGGGCGGCCGAAAGTGCGGCAAGACTCGCCTCTGTTCGCACACCGGTATCGATCAAGGTGAGGGGCTGACCTTCGATCAGATAGACCTGCACCTGGCCCTGCGCCCATTCGAGCGGGAGCTCAATTAAGTGAATTTGGGGTCGATCGGAAACCGGTTGTCGGACCAAAGGCCCTGAAGCGGCGGTTCCGGCTCGTAAGCGAGTCCAGACCTGCATAATGCCGTCAGCTTAGCGCGACGGCCCCCTCTATTCACGAGCCGCGAACCAGTCATTCAGAGCGAGAACAATTGCGAGAACGAAATAAACTTCCACGAGCAGATGCCTATCCCTAGGCCGCCACTCCCAAAAAGCCGGTATGCTGCGCCAATGCCCGCCCGCTATTCACCATCGTCCATTCCATCGGCGCACCCTATTCCGGCTACGCCGGTCGCGCCGCTTCGCCGCCAGCAGTCCCCGTTTCGCTCTCATTCCGAACATCGCCTGTCGCCGCTGCGCGCCCTCCGCTGCATATCCTTCGCCTTGCTAACGTTAGGCGTTTGCATTTCCCCGGCGTCGATCGTTTCAGCAGAGTCCGGCGTGATGCTCAAGATCCCCTCCATCATGGAGAACATCGGTGCAACAACCTTCGACGCAGACGGACAGGCGGTCGGCAAATCGCGTCTAGAGATCGAGCGGAGACAAGATGGCTCCAAAACAATTCGCATCTCGATGAACATTGCGGGCGGCGGCTCAAATATTTCGCAGGCCACTCTCTCACCTGTTTCCGCAGAATTACAAGGCGAGACAGCGGATGCACTCGTCGGGGACGGGGCCCGGGTTACCACACCGGCGCGACCCGATTTTGATGCGAGCGTTCCCCGCCCCAATGTCCAAGTCTTCCGGGTGACCGAAGAACGCTCCCAATCACGGAGCGCCGAAGGCCGTACCTTCCCACTGCTCGTAATCGACCATGAGCAAAAGCGCGTCAGCTGCTACCCCGAAGGAGAGAGCGACCCCGAGATGCACGCACAGCACGTATCGATTCCCGACGGGGATCGCGTGGTGAACGTCCCCATGCAGCTCCTCTTCCAGCCGCTCGTGGAGGGCGAAGTTGATTCGGTGCGCTTCAAGATTGCTACATGTGCGGATGGCCCGGTGCTCCACGAGATGATCGCCGTCCGCGCGGGTACGACCCTTCGTAATGGGCGCCGAATCGTCGAAATCGAATACGGCCCCGACTTTGGTGAGACCGTCGCCTGGCTCGCCAGTCGCCTGCTTCCAAGCTTTTCGTTCTGGTTCGACGCGCAAGACGGCAGCTACCTCGGCCATCGCATGCCCCTGCACCGCAAGGGCCCCGAGATCACTCTCGTTAGGCAGGGACTCACACCCGTTCAGCTCGGCATCGAATAGCCCGCGTCTAAATCACTCAATTGGGCGAATCGGCCCGACAGCCAGAGCGACTAACACAGCAACCGACTAGCGTGCCGACGCTGGCGCTGGCGCTGCCCCATCGGCCCATGGCGTCGCGTCCACCACCTGAATGCCTCGGACGTTCGCCGTCACGAGATGTCGGCCCATCACCGTCACGCGAGTCCGCGGCCCAACGTCAATCGTTTCTTCGACACGATCCAGTCCGCGAGTGAGAAGTTGAAGGCCCCGCTCACCCACCAAGAAGGTCCGGCCGCGAACCTTAGAGGCATCGACGACCTGCCCGATCTTTTGGGTCGCCAGCTTGGCAATTGACTTCGGGTTTGAAGGATCACTGACATCGATCACAAGTACGCCGCCCGGACCCGTCACGATCGCGGCATCGTCAAGCACGCGCACGCTCTTCGGCCCAAATATTCGTCCGAGCTTCAGCTGCGCGATGACTCGATTTTCCGCGAGGAGTGCGAGACTCGATAGGTAGACCGACTCACCGTCGGCGAAAACGAGCGTATCTCCGGCGCTTGCAACACTCGTAAGCATGCGTCGCATGACACGTCGGACGGTCCCCTCGACAGGGTCGAGGAGCTGCATGCCTTTGGCGCCAACAATCACCACCCGATCACCCATAGGTGCAAGTGACAGCACGCGACCGATCTCACCCCGCGTCCAAGTCTTCTCGGCAACAGGTCCCCTTGCCGTAAAGCGAACGAACTCAAGCCCCTCTTCGCCAAAGATCGCAACACGATCTCCCAACACCTGTATGCCGGTCCACTTTTTGAAGTCTTCTGATCGCTGATAAGAAGCCAGGGTCACCGGCTTCAACGGATCCGCGAGTCCGATCAAGTCGAAATCGCCGTCTTCGTAAAGCACGACCGCACGATCGCCCACGCCATCCACATCGACTACCGGACGAGCCAGATCAATGGCGGGACGAATCGTATGATCGTTTCGCCAGCGAACCATGGGTACGAAAAACTCGTCCCAGTACTTCTTTGCCTTCGCCGAGAAAAGTACCGATGAGTCACGGACATGGGCCTTGTCGGGAACGCGAATTTCGAATTCACGAGACGCGATCACTTCTCCCTTATCTGCTTCCCTAACGACGACGCGAGTCACGCCGAGTGCTACAGGCCGCGCGAGCTCACCGATCGCAACTTCGTGCCCGACGCTCTTCTCCGTATGAGTCACTTCCAATCGCGCCCTCGGGAAATTCTTAATCTGACTCGGCGAAACGCCCTTGGGCGGAATTGCGAGGTCGAACCCCATTCGTTCAGTAAGTTTCATTAGGCGATCGATTAGCGCGCTACGAACACGAGCGCGCTCAGGGGTTGCCGCGCTGATATCGAGCACGAGACCAATTCGATTGAAGCTTCCGGTTTCGCGTGCCATCACGGCCAATTCGGAACGCGCAGCTTCTGCGGCAAAATCGCTTTCGGGATGGGCTACTGCGAATTCAGCCAATCGACTGGAATGACCGCCGAAGCCCTGCGACTCGACGAAGACGGCGTTGCCTTCTGCACGAGCCGCATAGCCACCCGAAGCAAAGTCGTTCAGAAATCCGCGATAGGCCGCTGCCGTGCCCCAAGCCCGTGCCGCCTCAAAGGCCGGCTCCTCGAGCATCGGATATAAGCGCTCGAGCAGCGTGCTGTCGGGATAGGCCCGTCTGAACTTCGTGTAGCCAGCTAGGGAGGGGTCGCGATAGAGCTTGTGGAAATCGAGTCGTTCCCGAGCCTCGCCGGCGAATTTCGAATCGCCGTGCTCTCGCATGAATCGGTAGTAGCCAGCGGGGCTGTCCTCTTCAAGTGCGGACTTCCATGCGCCGCCCACGCAGCCGGTTGCGGAGAGCAACGCGAATACGAGCAACGACCGCAGCAAGCGGATTGGATCAACCAGGTTCGGCGACCAAATGCGAATCGACTTCACGGAATTCTCCCTCGCCGCGGGATATAAACGCGGCGGTGCCCTCCGGTGATCGGCCGCGAAGGAGCCGTACTTGAGATTTCACCCGAGGGGGCTTTCATGCTCATAATGCGTTGATACGCTTCGTAATATCCGCTGCCCACGCGAACCCGGAGGATCCAAACGTGCCTAATTCCGCAAATCAATCCGACCTCGACACACCAGTGATCCTCGAGGCTGCCATCAACGGAATGACCACCAAAGACAAAAACCCGGAGGCACCCACGAGCCATGCCGAGATCGAGCGCGATGCGCTGCTTTGCTACGAACTTGGCGCAACGATCGTGCACGCCCACAATAGTGACATCGGCCTGACCGGCGAAGCCGCCGCCGAGGATTATTTGGCGGTCTGGCGATCTATTCTCGACAATCGCCCCGACGCGCTCTGGTACCCGACACTCACCTCTTCCCCCGGCATGCCAGACAAGCTCGAACACATCGAACGCATCGCTTCTGAAATTCCACTCCGCATGTGCGCCTTCGACCCCGGTTCAACTAACATCGGGGCCCCGGGCCCCGACGGACTTCCAGTCGGCGGCGTCTACGCCGTTTCTTATGAAGATTGCCGCTACGCATTCGAGTTCTGCGAGCGGCTTAAGATGGGCCCGGCGCTAGGGATCTATGAACCCAACTCCTTGCGCACCACACTCGCCTATTACCGGGCCGGAAAACTTCCCGAAGGCAGCATGGTGAAATTCTATTTCGGTGGCGACTATGGCCTAATGTCAACTGAGCCCGGCGTGAGCTTCGGCCTCATGCCCACCGAGTCAGGCTTACTCGCCTATCTCGATATGCTCGAAGGAACGGACCTTCCCTGGTCCGTCTCCGTCTGGGGCGGCGACCTAATGCAGACGCCCATCGCGCGGTTGGCGCTGGAACTCGGCGGCCATCTCCATATCGGTGTCGAAGAATTCTATTCACCGGATCGCAGTCCCTCTAATGAAGAACTGATGCGCGAAGCCGTCGAGCTTTGCGCCAAAGTCGGCCGCCCAGTCGCCACAACAGCCCAGGCCACCAAAATCCTCGGCTTGCCCTAGCGCTCGCGTTCAGAGACGAGTCTAGAAGACGCGCCTGCTAGACTCTGGCCTCCCTCGTCTCTAAAGCCCAAGCTAGTCCGGACGGAGTTTGCCCATGCCCTCGCTCGCAGATATTTTCCCTTTGCCGCCGACTGCTCGCCGGATCGGAGAAGTCTTGCGCCGCGCGGGACGTCCCGCCAACGCAACCGAGGCTCTCGCCCTCAGCACCCTATCCGTGCGAAGCGGACTTTTCTTCGCGGAGAGCCTGCCGCTCTTTTTTATTGCCGCGCCATTTTCTGATGCTTCTTCTGAAGCAAAGGGCAGGAGCGACCGTGCCCCGGATGAGGCCGAGGCGAAAAGCAGCTTCGGTCGCGCCCGGGCGAAACGCGGGCGGCCTCCGCAGAAGGCGCTCGAAGTCACGCTCTCACGGCTATTCGAACTCCTCAAACGCGATGCCGCCCTGATCGGGCAAGGCGATGCGCCGCTCTCCGTCCTAACGCCACAGGATCCGTTGGGCCACGGCATACGGCTCCTGCGCATCCTGGCTGATGGAACGGCGGTCGGGAAACGAAGACGTACACACTCGGCACGGGAGTTCACGAAGGACGCGCGCCGATGGCTGGATGAACTTCCCGCCTACTATCGCCGGAACTTTCACTACCAGACCGACGGATATCTAAGCGCGCATTCTGCAGCGCTCTATGAGCACCAGGTCGAGTTGTTATTCAGAGGTGGGGCTGACCCCATGCGGCGCATGATCATTCCGCCCCTGCGCGCTCATTTACAAAGGGCCGGGGCTTCTGACGACGGCGCCGGGCTTCATTTCCTCGAACTCGGATCGGGCACGGGCTCTGCGACGCGGTCCGTCGCCCGATGTTTCCCTAAGGCGAAGATTACCTGCGTGGATCTCAGCTCTCCCTACACGCGTCACGCACGCCAACAACTCGACGAATTCCCCCGCGTCAATTGCATTCAGGGCGATGCAGCAGAGCTCGACTTCGCGGATGAGCGTTTCGACGCCGTCTACTCCGTCTTCCTCTTCCACGAGCTGCCGCTTCCCGTTCGCGAAGCCGTACTCGCCGAAACCATGCGGGTACTACGCCCGGGTGGCTTCTTCGGGCTCGTCGACTCATTGCAGATAGGAGACGACGACGAACTCGATTGGGCCCTCGAGTTCTTTCCTCGAGAGTTTCACGAGCCCTACTACGCGAACTACGCAGCGAACCCGATGAGCGGACTCCTCAGTCAAGCGGGCTTCGAAAACCTCGAGGCAGGTCCCGGCTATCTCGCGAAATGGGTCTCTGCTACGGCGCCTCCCGAACCCGAATCCGAAGACTCTGTCGATACCGCTACGCAGCCGAAGTTCAGTCGGCCTTGTAGCCAGGGTTGAACTTGAGACGATGCCCTGCGGTCCAGCCGGCATCGACAGGATAGTCCGCGCCCGTGCAGGAGAGGCTTTCGTCCGAAGCCAGGAAAAGAATCATGCGGGCAATGTCGCGGATGATCTCAATTCCAGGTCGCTTCTGGTTCTGCGGAATCACGCCATGCGTGAACGACAGCGTATCCATCGGATCGATCGAATCCGGAATGAATTCCTTGCGCATCCCAGGGCCGCCGGCTTCCGGGCAAACCGTATTCACGCGGATACCGCGCTGACCTAGCTCGAGCGCTGCAACTCGCGTTAGGCCGCGAAGGCCCCACTTCGTCGGAACGTAGGCGCCGAGCCCGTTCTTCGCGGAGAGTCCGTCTACGGAGGAGACGTTGATGATCGATCCGCCGCCGGCACTTTGCATGGCATCCGTCACTGCCTGCATGCCGAGAAAGGGACCAAACAGATTCACACGCCAGAGCTGTTCGTACTTCGCGGGATCAATGTCCACGAAGGCTTCCATGTGAAGAAGGCCGGCATTATTCACAAGGACCGTTGGCGCACCAAAGGTCGCGACAGTGTGCTCGATGCAGTCCTTCCAACTCTCAGGATCGGTCACGTCCAAACGGACGAAGCTCGCCGCCTCTCCGATATCAGCTGCGGTCGCTGCGCCCTCTTCTTCGAGGACGTCTCCGATCACGACCTTGGCTCCCTCGTCAGCGAAGAGACGTGCGGTCTGTTCGCCCGTGCCACGGGCACCGCCGGTGATAATCGCAATTTTTCCTTCGAGACGGGACATGACGGACTCCTAATAAATGGGACGACTTGGGATCGGGCCGGGACGGTAGAGCCTCGAAGTGAGTCATGCGACCACCTAAACGAATCGACTTTCAGCCGTTCCCGCTAGACTTACCCCACGCGCACGATCACGAGAGCGGCCGAATGGCTTGCTTTGGAGGACCATCCGGATGTACTCGCTCGTCCCTCGCTCCTGTTCCAACTGCTCTCGCCATCAGACCAGACTCCCGTTTCTAAATGGACTCGCGCTTTTCTTCTCACTCGTCGTCTCGCTGCTCTTCACGCAATCCGCGATCGCGGCAGAATGGGAACTTCAAAGGGAAGAAAACGGGATCACGATCTACACGCGCCCCGTCCCGAATTCAGGCATCCGCGAGTTCAAGGGCATCGCGGAAGTCGACCACAACGCAAAAATGATCCTCGCCCTATTGCGAGATAGTGATCGCTTCAAAACGTGGTTTCCAAACACACCCGAATCAAAGCTCGTCGAGCGCAACGGGAACGTATCGGTTCAGTACTCCGTCATGGATGCGCCGTGGCCCGTCTCGGACAGAGATAATGTGCTTCGCTCCGTCACGAGCCACGACGACGAAACCGGACAGATTCAAATTCAAGTCGCCGCCGCGCCCGACGCGTATCCGGAACGGCCGGATCGCGTGCGCGTAAAGAAGGCGACGGGAAACTGGATACTTGAGCCGCTGAGCGACTACAAGACCCGGGTCACGTTCCAAATGCATCTTGAGCCAGGCGGCGGGATTCCCGAATGGCTGACGAATGCGCGGGTCGTAGACTCTCCATTCGAGGCCCTAACAAACATGCGGGAAATTCTCTCACGTTAGACAGAGGGTTAGTCCTGCGTCGACATCTATAGGGGTTATGCGTGTATGGAAGCTATGCGTGCACAGACGCTACGCGTGCCTAAGGTGAACGACCGGATTGCATTTTACGGATCGCTCATGAGCGGATTCGAGGCGATGCGGTCACTTGGCCTCGAAGCGATGCTTCGTCATCACGGGCCCTGCATTTGCGCAGGGGACCTCTACGACCTTGGCGACTACCCCGGGTTCCTGAGCGGTGCGGGACGCGTAGCAGGTGAGCTCTACGAGGTTCTTGACGTCGAAGTTTTTGAGCGACTCGACGAGTTCGAAGGCTTTGAGGCAGAACGCCCACGCGAGTGCCTCTATCTTCGAGAGCACGTACGACTTATAGAGCCAACAGAGTCCGAGGCGTGGATTTACATCTACAACCACATTCCTGCCCCAGACTGCCGTATCTCCTCTGGAAATTGGCGTGAACACCTTGTGATGCGAACGGCGAAACGAACGTGATCGTCTGGTTTTTTTGAATAATTGGGTTGTAGCGCAGCGGTAGGGACCGACTCTTCCGCAAGAGACCCAGTGACTCTAACGGTCACGCTCGCAGGAGAAGCCAGATGAATGGACTGCTCGTTCGCCTTTCCATCAGCTCCGTAGGCCTATGGATCGCCTCACGCCTCGTTTCCGGTATCGAAGTGCTCGATACTCCGACGCTGATTCTTGCGGCGATTCTTCTCGGGATCGTGAACGCCGTCGTACGACCTATCGCGATCCTCCTGACCATCCCGATCACCGTACTCTCGCTCGGCCTCTTCCTTTGGGTCATCAACGGGGCGATGCTCGGAATCGTCTCGTGGCTTTTGGACGGATTCCACGTTGCGGGATTCGGATCCGCGCTTCTCGGAGCCATAATCCTTAGCGTGACTGGTTGGATCGCAAACGCCTACATAGGCGACCGGGGACGTGTTGAGGTCGTCATGATGCAGGGCCGAGGCGGCGGACCGAGGCTGGATCGATAAGCCACCGCTCCCCTCGCTTCCGCCTTTCCACACCTTCCTACGCCCTATACCTCCGTGCTAGGCCCCCGCAAAAAGCTCCTTGACCTGTTCCATGATCTCGGGCCTCGCCTTGTCGGGCGTTCCCGAATCAAAAGGCGGGCTCGGGGCGTACTCGAGAGCAAGCTGAACGGCTTCCGCGAGATCCTGACCCGCGATCTCTCCCATCAGAGCGAGGCCGAAGTCGATGCCCGCTGTCACGCCGCCTCCTGTCGCACGATTGCGATCGATGACCCAGCGTTCCTTGACCGGCTCTGCCCCGAAACTGGGAAGTGCCTCGAGCGCCATCCAATGCGTTGTCGCGCGGTAACCATCAAGGAGCCCCGCAGCACCCAGAATGAGCGCGCCAGTACAGACGCTGGTCACCCATTCAGCCCTTTCCCCCCGCGACTGCATGAATTCAATCACGTCGGGATCGGCCATCGCGCGCGTCGTCCCCTCAAGCCCTCCCCCCGTAAACAGGATGGACGGCTTGGAACTAGCATCGGCGAAAGAATGAGTTGGCACGACAGACAGGCCCGTGTCCGTGGGAATCGGATCGGTCGTCTTCCAAACTAACTCGACCTCAGCCCCCGGCCAAAGCGACCAAACCTGAAGCGGCCCAACGAGATCGAGCAAAGTCATGTCCGGATAGAGAAGGAGCTGAATTTTCAAGGCGCAACCTTCCTTCGAGTACTTATTAGGCGAACGATCGAGCGGAACGCCCCTCTAGGAATCGAAGGGACCCACGTCTGTGAACTCAATCGGATTCCCCGACGGATCTTTACAAAAAATCGCCTTCACCGGGACGCCGAAGTCCTCTCGGCTGAATGCGTCACTCAAAAATTCAACGCCGCCGCTCTTGAGCGCATCCACCGTCGCGTCAAATTGATCCGCGGGAATATGAAAGGCAAGATGCGGGAACCCGCCCTTTAAGTCGGGCATCTCTTCGACCACGCTCAGATGCAGCTGCATCGAACCGACGCGGTACCAAGCCCCGGCGAAACCCGCGAAATCCGGCCGCGGTAGGACTTCGAAGCCAAGCGTATCTATGTAAAAACGGTGCGCGGCTTCGAGATCGTCGACCAGAATGTTGATATGCGAATAACCCGTGATCGTTGCGGCAGCGGACATATTGGCTCTCCTCGGAAGCACCGTCGCGAGTTGCTTGATCAGCGAACCAAGCGGCGGAACCCCGTAAGGGTGACCGCCCCAGCAGTCAGCATCAACCCCATTCCAGGCTCAGGTACAGGAACCGGGTACAGGAATTGTCGCCCCGCGACCTCGTCGTTCTGCAGCTTCTGCGCATCGAAACGAAGCACTTCGTAAGCGCCGCTCTCCATCAAGAGCCGGACACCCGGCGAGTCGAGACCCGGAACGGTATCGATGTCCCCAAGAAGCGATTGCAGGTTCGAAGCGTCCGGATCAATGACGTCGATCAGCCCAACAAACTCATTCGAGAAGGTCGCCCCCGCCGTCGCATCCGACGAGACGCTCGCGTCGTCGTCCAGAAAGCCAGAGACCGCTCCCAGGGACGGATTCGCTTCGAGATCCGCAAGCCCTAGAGCGTGTCCAACTTCATGAGTCAGCAGCAATTCAAAAAACCAAAGTGTGTAGGAGAAGGCGGGATTGATTCTGATGTCGGCGCCGGTGATGGCGAAGCCCGGGTAGTTCGACGTACCTGAAGTCAAAGTAAGGTCGTTCGCAACCGTGTCGACGAAGAACACGACACTCCCGCCAAAGCTAGGCCCCGCGTGGGGTGTCGCCGCGAAGACGTCGATCTCGGCCCCGGCATTCAGTCCGAGATAAGACGAAGGCACGCCAGGAATTCCAGGCTCATCGATCGCCGGCGTTTCCAGATCTTCAACGAAATGAAATGCAGCTGGAAGACCCGAGGCGACGTCGATCACTTCCCAATGTTCGAAGGCGCGATGAACTGCGGCTTCGAAAGCGGCCTCCGACGGCGGCGCGCCGACCCAATTAAATTGGTCACGAAGGCCTGCGTAGGATCCCGTCTCAATCGAATAACGGAGTCCGCCTTCGAGGGACCGCTCCTCTCCCTCGACAAATCGAACCGCAGCATCCCATCGCGCCCAAGCACCCGGCGATCCGATCACTCGGAATGCCTCAGCAGAGTTCGGCGTCATCAGAACCAGCGTAGCGACAATCATGCAAAACGAGGTCACCACCCCGACGTGCCCAACGTCGAGTCGCGCGGTCGTCCCAGAGCCGTTCAAGACACCTCGTACGCCCACCGTGGCCCCCGCGATTCGTCCAATGAACATAGGGAGATCATACTCCAACAAACAGCTTCGAGATGTGACGACTACACCTCGCGGCCCCAAAAAAGATGGCTCCTCGTTCCGAACGCGGTCTGGATCCCATTCGGTTACCCTGTTCCGCGAACCCGGCGGGGACGAGGATCTGCTCATCCAAAGCCCTCGCTCAAAGGCGGCAAGTAAGTCGCCTACGGCCTCAAGGCTGAAAGGATTTATCCATGTTGAAGACCGGCGACCTCGTCAAGGATTTTGAAGCCCTCGATCAGAATGGACAGTCAGTCCGCCTGAGCCAGTTGGTCGAACACGGGCCCATGGTCCTGTTCTTCTATCCCAAAGCGATGACTGCTGGTTGAACGGTCGAGAGCGGTCACTTTCGTGATCTGGCCAGTGAGTTCGAAGAGCTCAGTGCCCAGCGCGTAGGGATCAGCGCCGATCCGGTGGATCGGCAAAAGGCTTTTGATGACAAGAACAATCTAGGCTTCCCCTTGCTTTCAGATCCGGACAGGAAAATCGCCCGCCTTTTTGGCGTAAAGCGAATCGGCCCCCTGCCTAGCAAACGCGCAAGTTTCGTGATCGGCCAAGATCGAAAAATTCTTGGCGTCGTCCAGAGTGAACTGGACATGACGGGACATGCCGACGAGGCTCTCGAAATGATTAAGGCGAGGCGTTAGTCGCGCCCCTAACGCCCCAGTTCAAGCAAGGCTAAATAAGGACACTATGACGACTGAATCCACTCAACACGAAAGCGACGTCCCGGCGATAGATGACTGGAATCGCCTTCTCGAGGGCAAGGTGGCGATAGTCACCGGCGGCGGTGCCGGAATCGGCGGCGCAATCTCCAGACTCTTTGCGAAACATGGCGCATCGGTGGAAATTGCCGAGATCGACCCGACGCGCGGGGATGAGGCAGTTTCTGAGATCCTAGCTGCGGGTGGTAACGCGCGAACGCATACGGTCGATGTGCGAGAGGAAGCGGACGTTGAAGGATTCAAGAAGGCTGTGCTCGACGAGCACGGTCGCGTCGATGTTCTGGTCAATAACGTTGGCGACTACCGTCCCCTTGCGCCCTTTCGAAAATCGAGTCCCGAGACATGGGATGCGATGTACCAAATCAATTTCCTTCATGTCGTTCGCGTGACCCACGCATTTCTAGACGCGATGATCGAATCCGGTGGCGGGTCGATCGTCAACTTTCATTCGGTAGAAGGGATGCGCGGGTATCCCGGCGAGCCGATCTATGCCGCTATGAAAGCGGCCGTCGCGCATTTCACAACGTGCCTAGCAGTCGACCAAGGACGTAACGGTATTCGCGTCAACGGCGTCGGCACGGATCTGTGCCAGACGCCCCAAGTCGACTACCGGTCGGGCTGGGAAGAGCATGAGCACTTGTGGCCTTCCTGGGCGCCCGTCGGACGACTCGGATGGCCTGAAGAACAAGCGCGCGCCGCCCTATTCCTCGCCTCGGACCTCTCGAGTTATGTCACCGGCCACAACCTGCCAGTCGACGGCGGAACGCGGGCCGGTGGCGGCTGGATCTTCTCGCCCGAGGCCGGTCGATTCAGCAATCGTTTAACGGGGTTGTAGTTGACCGCTCTGGGGCTCACCTAACAGAGACTTCATACGAGTGACGAGATAGCCATTTCTATGTCGTATCGAAGAGCTGCCCACCGCGCCCGACCACGTCTAAAATTTCATCCATCTTGGACGTGTCGTTTGTGATGAGACGCGGCTGGATCGTCTGAATCGTCGCCGGGTCAATAGCGTGTTTAGCGGCCAAGAGTGCTTCCGCCGAGTCGTAGCCAACGATCGACTCAAGGTGCTTGAACGTCGGCGAAATCAGATTAAGTTCGCCCTTTGCGAACCGTTCAAGTGCCAATTCTGGTCGCATCCAGGCACTCTCCACGGTCTCGAAGCCGTCATGCAGGGCCTCTTGTCGATCGGGCGCCTGCGCGACAAAGAACCTCGTACTGAAGCGCTTCGGCTCGACGACTGGGGTAATCCAATGCCCCACATATGCAATTCGATCTGTTGCAAGCCCAAGGCGCTCGCTTTCACACATTGCCTCAAAAACGCCTTCTTCACGAGCGTTCAAACGCGTGCGCCAATCGCCAAAACGCATGCGACGGTCGGGATCGGTCAGCGGTAACAGCTCACCGTCGTCACGCGAAGCCAACAGCACACCCGCTTCTTCAAAACACTCGCGAATGCACGCAACCCAATACGCGAGACCGCCGCGATCCATCCCGAGCACTTCACTCGCGCGAGTATCATCCAGCCCGTTCGCGAACTCTTCCCAGCGCTCCGCATGGTCCGCGCCGTCCACCTTGCCGCCTGGAAAAACGTGCAGTCCTCCGAACATCCCCACATTACTGCGCTCCATCAGGAACACTTCTATGCCTTCCCGACCATCCCGAACGAGAATGACGGTTGCAGAAGGTCTGGGCGTCGCAGGAGGAGAGGGAGAGACGGTTTCAGGCATTTAGAGACCCTAGTCCACGTCTCCGCCGCGTGGGAAACCAAGTCGAATCTATAGGTGCACCAGCGATTCGATCTCGCCATATTATCCCCATGGACGAAACCACCCTCGAAGCGCACCTCGCAACGATCGAAGAGCAGGGGTACTGCATCATTGAGGATGTGATCTCCCCCGCCCTCCTCACCGAGATCAAAGGCGTCGTGAGCCGACTCGAAGACGAACTCGAGATTGCGCCCCGCGGAAACTACGCCGAGGGATTCGCGACCAAGCGGATGTACAACTTGCTCGATAAGGATCGTGCGTTCTGGCAGATGCCGGTCCACGAGGACGTCCTGCCCTTCGCGGAACGACTCCTTGACGCAGAATGTCTGCTTTCCGGAACGACATGTATGAACATCGGGCCGGGCGAAGTCATGCAGGGACTGCATAGCGACGACGGCCTCGTGACCGTCCCGCGCCCACGCATGCCTTTCATGGTCACGACCATCTGGGCATTCACCGACTTCACCGACGAAAACGGCGCCACCCGAGTCGTACCCGGATCCCATAAGTTCGATCATGAGCCCGACTACAGCAAGCAATACGATCACATCGCCGCAGAGATGCCAGCCGGCTCGGTCATGATCATTAATGGCGGCACCTGGCATTCCGGCGGCGCGAATAGCAGCGAAGACGATTGGCGGCTCGGCCTAAGCGTTCAGTACTGCCAGGGCTGGATGCGTCAGCAGCAGAACCAGTACTACGCGATCAAGCCCGAGGATATGCGTGAGATGCCGCCCCGCCTCGCTCAACTCTGCGGCTACACCCTCTACCGGGGCATCATGGGCCATATCGACGGCGCTTCGCCGGGCGGCTTCATAGGAGCGGACGCGGTTGACGAGACTGCGTATTCGCGGATCCGCGCGACGGCGGACTGATTGCTCTATCTACTATCGTCGGACGGCTGGTGTTTCGAAGCACGGCATTAGGCCCAAGGCTCCGCTTTGTAGATCACCCGTCCATCCGCTTGCACGAGCCATGAAACGATCGAGTTCAGGTGATACGGAAGCGATCCTCGCCCGCGTGCATCGATCAGCTGTCGCCGCGTCGGCTGAACGTAGCCAGTCTCGTCTGTCGCCCGACTCGCCAGCTCCGCCCCCCCTCCGGCCCAATTCTGGGCATAGAACTCGTAGATCCCCACCACATCCGCCGGTATCGCTTGGACGGGCCACCGCCCTGCCCGGAGCCCGAAAGGCTCGCGCCTTTATTTTGCGCGACCCCACCTTCAATGCTGAATCGACGATCCGAGAGAACATTGGCAAGAAACAGATGGCGATGCGAGGCGCCGGGGCGCTTTCGTATTTCGAGCGACTTCCGAAAACGGTCGAAGAAGCCCGCGCAGTCATCAGCGCCGTTGAACAGACGACGGTCAATTAACTCCTGCTCGACGCGTGTAAGCATCCGAAAGTCGACTGAAGGCGGAACGAAATCTCTCGGACTACACCCATCTCGATTTTGCTCCCCATCAAGAGCGTAAAGCGGCTGGATACTCTTGTGGTAAGATTCGCAGGGCAGGCGCTCCCTTGGATGCTCGAATGATCGAGTGCATCTCGATAGCCTTAATGGAGAAGAACATCGAATGGCAGTTCGTATCAACATCGGCTGCGGCGCAACACCGACTCCTGGTTGGAGAAATTACGACAACTCGTGGAGTGTCAGACTCGCTGGCTTTCCGTGGACCGCAAAGCTCGTTGGAGCGATG
>DGPZ01000094.1 GCA_002390675.1 Deltaproteobacteria bacterium UBA4427 | reverse complement strand
TCGAGTTCGACTCGCTCAAGATCACCCGCGCCAAGCCCGTCGTCTTCAAGTTCGACCTCCGTCGCATCTATCTCGGTCCTTGAAAGGAGGGCACCCTCAACCTTCACTCGATCGCCGTTCATCAGGGTGGCCCGCGTCACGTCCGTAAAAGGAGTCGTCTGGGTAAACCGGACCACGATTGGTCCTAGATCGAACATTCCTGAGTCATCCGGGTTTACAACCAGACTCGAGACGGTTGCGATCAGGTCGACGTCGTCATCCCCCGGGAACGTCCCGCGGAGGGATACGCGGCTCGCCTGAACGCCTCCCGCACCATCGGAAAAGCCTGAAACCTCGAGCACGTCATCGGCTGCGAGGCTGGCGAACGCCGCACCGTCGTCGAAGATGGTCTCGAGCGCATCGACAGCAACAGTCTGTCCGAGGATCGTGAAGGTCTTGATCATCCCGGGAACGGTCTCGATGGGTGCGTCTTCGATCGGCCCTTCGAGCACGTCCTCAAACGTCACGCGCGTCGCTGTCCCGTCGCTGTTGCCGGCTGCAAAATCCCCTTCAACCCGAACGACCATGCCGACACGAAGGTCGGATTCGGAGGCAACTACGCCATCAATCTCGATCGTTGCGGATGAGAGATCCCACCGCACTCCGTTTACGAAGACGCTGCCGAAGGAACTCACGGCACCCTGGCTAACACCGGTCCCGCTCATGCCTCCACTGTCGGCGAGCCCACCTCCGTCAGAGGAGCAGCCCGTTGCGAACAGAACGATTGTGATCAATATCGCCGCGAAGGTGCAATCGACAGCGCTAATCAAGGATCGATACCCTGATGGAGCGCTGAAGATTTCTTCGCGTTTTGCCAGGTGATCATTCGTCGTCGTCATTACGCGACTCCTCGTAGTAGTAAATCCCGATCATCGCTCTGGCCTGCTTGCTGCCCTCTTCGCTCGCTTCGTCGGGTCGGGTGTCAAGATCGTGGGCCGCCATGTCGGCGTTAAGTTCCTCCAACAACGATTGCCCTTGAATCGACAGGCGCTCACGCAGAAGAGGGAGATAGGCAACCGGTAGGCGGTCGTAGGACACCTTCCTCTGGAAAAATGGGGCCTCGCTCTCCGGATCGAGATTGTGTTCGATAGAGGCAACAAGATCAGCGACATCGGTCCCCAGCATGTCGAGCTTCTGGCCCTCGTCCGCGCTCGGGATATACGCGCGCTCGATCAGATAGAGACGACCGTCTCCCCGCTCCCCAACTGCCCCCACGCGAATCAGTTCGTCGAGAACGGCGCGCGCACCGACGTCCGCCCCATATTCAGCAACGAGGGTGGATAAACTCGGGCCCGACCCTGACTCAAAAGGCAGGGACGCGGGCGCGCCCCGAACATCTTGATAGTCCGGATCTTCGACCCAAGCAGACACCACGCGTGCTGCTCGATTCACTTGACGAATCATGCGCTTCCCAAGGTCCCTATCCGGGTCATCTTTCATGAGGCGGCTGGCTTCCTTTCGCGTCATCCCAGTCAAAACTGCGACACGGGAGAGCGAAAGCTTTCGACCGGGCACTGTGAAGTCGCGGCGCGCGGCAGCCACATAAGCGCGTTTCAGCATTTCCGAAAACCGCCCGAACGCGAGCCCCCGCTTCAGTGCGAGTCGAACGACAGGCAGGAGCAGCATCTCGAGCGCTCGCTCAAGGGGATCTGGATTCTGGGAGCTCATTCGTTCGCCGTCCTCATCGTGACTGAAGGAGTAGCAGGTGCACTGCCATCAGAACCGAACTCAGTTGCATAGGCCGCATTCTCTGGCATCAGGCAGCCCCCCTCAATGCTCGCGCCAGAGAGAGGGGCATCAGTCCCCGTCTTGCTCACCGCGATGGTCCGATCTCCGCCGAGGTGCAGCGCTCGCCCTTTAAATACGTGGGCCTCGCGCTGTACCTCGACGAGTTGATGCCGCTCTCTCTTGGTATGAAGTTTCCCCATACAGAGCTACATCCCTGGCGTTAGTCGTCCTGGCTACCAGAGGTGTCGTCGGTACCGCTTTGGCCTGTTTCATCCTCGAGGTCCGGCTCTTCGATCTCGACCTCGTCGGCCATGTCGAAGTCGGTTTCGTCGCCGTCCTCTCGGTCGCCCGCCCCTACTACGAGTCCCGGCCTCACCCGGTCGTAGAACGCAGATTCACTCAGGATCGTCCCGTCGTCTTCTCGAAAGATCGTAGATGAGTCCGTCGGGATCTCGACGCCAAGGATCGTGAACACCCGGCCAGGCTCGTCGATCTGATCGACGGGCCCGCGGAGAAGCAGGTCGTCATGATCATCGCGTTCGAATCTCGTGGCAACGACCCGGCCGTCGGACCGCGCGATTCCCCGGATCTCGAGGAAATCGCCCGCACGCACATCGGACAGGTTGAACCCGTTAACATCGTCACGCTGATCCCGAATTCTCGTGGAAGGCTCAAGGTCGACAGGAATGCCAAGCATCCAGATCCGATCAGCCGCAACGTCCACGTCGTCATCCGAAGCGACCTCGGCATGGATGCGGACCCGATTCGATCGGAATTTCAGCTTCTCGGCGATCAGCACGCCATTCGAATTAATGGGGCCCTCAACCTCGACTCGAACGCCTTCGATCAGCAGCGCCTGATCGTTAGGCTCGAAAGTCGCGCCGCTCGCATCCACAGGCTGACCAGAGACGAGGAAGTCAGACTGAGATGCGAAATCCGTCACGACGCCCTGGATCTCGGTCTGTGCGAATCGATCGTCGCGTTCGCGACGCGGAGTCTCTATCTCGGTCGCGCGGATTCCGTCATTCACAAGAAGGATTCCCTCGACACGAACTTCGATGCCGTCACGCAGCCCGCCGGGACCAAAGTCGTCGACGAGGGTCGTCTCATCGAAGAGAACCTCGCTCGTCCCGATCATAAAGCTACCGCCGGCAAGCCCGGAGACCGTTCCGTAGAGTTTCACCTCGGTGAGGTTGACGACGGGGCCACTGCGCGAGCGCAGATGCGTGACCTCCAGGTCGCCATCTCCATTCACGAAGCCGCTCAGGTCGACCATCGTATCCAATGCGAGGGAGTCGATATCAATTCCTTCGAAGCGCGTATCCGCTCGCGACACGACGGCGCGGATGCCTAAAACCTCGAGCGCTCGAGCGTCAGGTCCGAGCACCTCGATCAGCCGGATCGGCCCACGCAGCCGCGATTCAAAGATCACGCGCTCCGCTCGCGCCGTGCCGTCGGAGAATCGTTCGCCTTCGACGCGCACGATCATCCCGACACCTAGGTCGTCCTGCGATCCCGGCTGTCCATTGATCTCAAACGACGCCGAATCGGTGTTCCAGCGAACGCCGTTCATGATCACGCTGCCGAATCCGGCAATCGGCCCCTCGGAGGCTGCTGACGTCGCGCCGGCGGCGGAATCGCCACCTCCGCCGGAAGAACAGCCGGAAAGGCCCATTCCGATCAAGCTCACTACTAGCAGCACGAAGGCCGCCCGATAATTTTGAATCTTCATCATTCTCACTCTCTGAACCCGAGGTCCATGGGGACTCGGACTGGCATGTGGCACACAGCTCGTGCCTGATCACATCGTCGCGATGATCAAAAACATAATATAACTGGGAATAAAATCCCATTATTAGTTAAACATTTTTCAGAGGTAGAACCTATCGGGATCCCTGCGGGTGTTCAGGCTGGGTGTCGTCCTCGATCTGCGCAACAACCACGCTTTGAACAAGCTTAACCGGGCATCGCAGCCGCGAACTAATCGCCCTCCCCCGTCTACCCGTGCCTCGTAATCGCATCGAGGGGAGCAGAACGCGGCAGGGTCGCGCTTCGTCGCCAAGTCCCGAGACGCAAAGCGCAGCAAATTCATCAAATAATGCTTCACCGTTTCGCCATTCTAACTCTTGCCAGAGCCGACCCCTAGGAATCAATGCCTCCGCGATTGATCTAGGCCGAGGCCTCGGAGAAGGCGACGCTCTAATGAAACTTTGCCAACCGGAGCCACCTAGCAAGATTGATCAGAACAGCGATTAGGTCACAGTAGGCCGACGATCAGGTGGCTTGCGCATGGCCAGCAGGTGATCTGCACGATGCTCGCGTATCGGGGATAAAGAGATGCACACTGAACCCATTAAAAAGGGAAATCCTTAAAACTTCTCGACACATATGGG
>DGPZ01000007.1:16328-16484 GCA_002390675.1 Deltaproteobacteria bacterium UBA4427 | reverse complement strand
CGCAACGCTCGACTATGAATATCGACGCGAAGAAGATGGATGGAAGTTCCTAAAGAACCACTGTATCCACGAGCATCTTTTGTCCCCCTATGACAAGGGTTGGGGTGTCGAGGGAGGCTTTAAAGTATCCGAAGCAATGGATTCAGCACCCCAGAT
>DGPZ01000007.1:0-16283 GCA_002390675.1 Deltaproteobacteria bacterium UBA4427 | reverse complement strand
CGGTCGATTCGCGGTTGGACTGTCCCGACATTAGAGCCCTAACAGGGATCTGAACTGCAAAGCCATAGCCTAGAGCCACCCATTCTCGGCACGGCTCATCGCATCTCGAATATTTCGGGATAGGTCACAGTCATTTTTTCTGAATCGAAATAGCCCTTAGCCACCGCCTGGACATGATTCAACCACTCCAGTCCGGGGGCACCCGTGCGGAAGCGAGGGGTCGTATACGCATACCCCGTCTGCATATTGGTCCTTCCGGTGTATTCCACAAAGATTAAACCGCCTTCAGTCGTTTCAAGAGTAAGGCGCACGTCAACGAGCGCGACTCCATCCGGCGTCACCGTGAGCCAATCAGCCGCAGTACGACCGCGCTGGTGGGCACTAAATCGCTCGCCTATCCAAGTCGACTCTTCGATTTCTCCGATCATGAGATGCCCTGTCGGCGTGTTTTCAAGGATGGCGGTCGAATGGACTTTGATCGTTGCGGAGCAAAGCGGCACCAGCTCCAAGGCTTCAGTAGACGGGGTATTGGACATGAATCACGACTCCTCCGTACGTTAAGTGTGCGTACTCAGAGCCTAGCCAAAGCAATCCCCGTAATTGCTTGCCGCTCGGCCGACTCAAAAGGGCAGAGTTGACACTTATTCCTCATCGAAGATCTCGGGAATCATCAGGCAGGATCCCAACAAAAAGCACAGTCCTCCGATGACGGTATAGAAGTTCGCCCACCAGATTGAAGCGTCGCTAACAGGCGTGTGGAAGCCGAAGCTGTAGAGGGCCGATACCTGGAAGGCGACGGACCCCAGCATATTCACCGCCGCGATCCACCACGACAAATTGTGAACCGCGAACGAAAAGTAGCTTTGTGAGACCTCGGCGAAGGCGAGGTAGCTGGCGACCAGGAAGCAAAGGCAGCCCGCCATGTTCGGAGCCCAGACCCAAAGCATTTCCTGCCTCGCATCGAGGCCTGCGAGAGTCGCGTCAATGGTATTGAAGTTGAACATCACGGTTCCGAGCAACTGGACCGCGCACGCGAGATAGCCGAGGTTCCGGGGACACCACCCGAGCCAGCGCCACGGAGACTTCGCTTCGGAACCCAAAGCCAGCGCTACGTCACCGTTAACGACTTCCAACCACTGAAGCGCGGCCGCGGCAGTAAAGAGGACCGCACCGATGATGAAAATTCGGCCCTGAGTGGATGGATCGCTGAGCAAGGCAGGTGCCCACTCGGGCCACGCAGCGACCGCTGCGCCGGCCGTAAAAAGTGCCGAACCCGCTGCGAAAAGCAGAGCCACCCACCAAGCCATTCTTCGCGGAGCCAAGAAATGACGGAAGGCATTGCCATGGGGCGAAGTGAGGCGTTCAGCGCTCCCTGCGTCTGGCGCCCGATGCGGCTTCAAACCCTTTCGGTGTCGACGAGAACAGGCAACAACATGAACGCCGTTCGCGAGGGGCTGGACCCGGTGGGTGATAAAGGGGCCCGGCCCACGGTTGTGAACGATAGACATCGTAAGCTCCTCGGATTTGCCGGCGTCCTGGCCTTTTTGTGCTCGAGTTGTCACCTTAATCGACCTCTCACCATTCCCTGCGCGCCGCCAATGTAAACGAAGCTGGATTCGATACCCCGACCCCTATCTGTAGGATTCATGTTTTTCGGCGTGCTCGCGCGCCTGATTCCAGCGAAGCTGGGCGGCACGCAGCGAAGTCTCGGGAGAGACGATTGGGGCAGGACCTCCGTGGAGCCAGGGTGCATGACGCTGCTCCCCGTGAAAGTTCGAAAGTTCTTCGGGCAGCCAGTGTGCGACGTAGGTACCGTCGGGATCGTACTGACGCGCCTGACGCGCGATGTCGAATCCACGAAAGCCTCGAGGATCGGCGCCGACGCCCGCAACGTATGTCCAGTTCCCCCAGTTGGCAGCCGGGCAGTAGTCGATCAGGGAGTGCTCAAACCAACGAGCCCCCCGACGCCAGTCGACGTCGAGGTTCTTTGAAAGGAAGCTCGCCACAACCTGGCGACCACGGTTGGACATGAAGCCGGTGGCCGCGAGCTCGCGCATATTGGCATCGACCAGCGGGACCCCAGTTCTGCCCGACTTCCAGGCCTCGAAGTGATCCGAGCGATCTGACCAATCCAGCCGAATCCCCAACGGTCCTTGCGCAGCAAACAGGCGCGTCTCATGTTTCAGTAGGTAGAACCGGAAGAACTCACGCCAAAGCAGTTCAAATCGAAGCCAGTACGTGGAGTCGTTGGCCACCCTTTCTTCTTCGTAGCGCAGGGTTTCAGACGCAACGAATCTGGGCGAAAGACACCCGAGTGCCAGCCAGGGGGAGAACTTGGATGAATAGTCACTCCCCAGCATTCCATTGCGGGTTTCCTTGTACCGACGGAGGTGATCTTCTTTGAAGATCCAGTCATCGAGGCGAGCGAGGGCCGCGGACTCACCCCCCTGGAATTCGAGCACCCCACGCGGATCGGAAGCGACTGGAGTCATTTCGAGTTCTGCAAGAGTGGGAATTGATCCCAACGGAACCGAATTGGGGCGTTGGGCTCCGGTCAAGGACGACACTCCGGGGCGCACATGGCCCAGCGCCATCTTCTTTTCAGCGGTCCGGCGAAACGTGCTGAAGACTTCCCCAAGCCCGCGCGCGAATTCCCGGGGATCATCGAGTTCAAGGAGAGTTTCGACTGGAAGCGACCGAGCCCGATCACCCAGGCGGGCGAGGACCGCTTGCTCCATCGCTCGCTCCTCGGGCCCTGGTTCTTCGACAAAATGAAGTCGATTCGCACCCAGTTGTTCGACCAGTTCAGGAAGCACGGATTCCGGCTCCCCCACCCGGACCAGAAGCTCTACTCCCAGTTCGGCGAGCCCGGTTCTCAGCGCTTCCACGGAGTCGAGTAGAAACTGCATCCGGTTCGAGCCGGATCGAGCAAGACCATCGAACTCGGCCAGATGTTCTCGGGGGTCGAGCACATAGACCCCACAGGCGGGCTGGTCCTGGTTGAGAACCTCCAGCAGCGGCTGGTCGTGCACGCGAAGCTGACGGCGAAACCAGAGTAGAGTGGGCGGTGAAGAGGAGTGATCCATGTAGAATTATTGTCCGTTCGATGATCAGAAACAGATTTTATTTAGGAACCCACGTTCATTGAACCAGCCGCTGCGGCAGATCTCGACCCATTGGATGACAAACGAGAAAAGAAATGCCTGGATGCTTATTCTGCGGCAATCATTTTTCCCACCTCAGGCGACCATCGATGCAGAACAACCAGGCACTTCTGATCTTTCCTCACCAACTATTCGAGAGACACCCCGGACTCGAGTTATCTCCTGAACGCGCGGTTCTGATCGAAGACTCGCTTTTCTTCGGTGATCGAGTGCAACCAGCACGATTCCACCTGCAGAAACTCTGGCTTCATCGCGCGAGCATGAAGCGCTACGCCGCTTGGCTGGATGATCGGGTGAAGCGCGTGGACTACCGGGAGCATACTCCCGAACTAGACGTGCTCAGCGAGACCCTGGACACTCTTGCCGAGGACGGCATCGAGTCCGTGGTGCTGAGTGATCCCCATGACCACCTGCTGGAACGTCGGCTGCGGAGGCACTGCAAGCGCACTCGGCTGGAAGTGAAGCTGCTTGGTACTCCCATGTTCCTCAACACCTCCGAGGACAACCAGGCCTACCGAAAAACCAAGAAGCGATGGTTCATGGCCGACTTCTACAAGCACCAGCGCCGGCGGCTCGACGTGCTGATGGATGGCGATGAACCGATGGGCGAGCGTTGGAGTTTCGACGAGGAAAACCGGAAGAAAGTCCCCAAGGCCCTGCTTAAATCGATCCCGGAGATTATCCATCCAACTCCGGACGCGATCGACGAAGCCGCTCGGACGCATGTCCTGAATCGCTACCCGAAGAACCCCGGACGACTCGAAGAACTGGTGTATCCCACCTCGCATGAGGCAGCCCGGCACTGGCTCGGGGAATTCGTCGAACAACGTCTCACACTCTTCGGCACCTACGAAGACGCGATCGTCAAAGGTGAGTCGCACCTCTGGCACGGGGTCCTCACGCCGATGCTCAACATCGGCCTGCTCACTCCTCGCGAAGTGCTTGAAACCTGTCTCGATTACGCGAATCGGCATGAGGTACCGATCAATTCACTCGAGGGGTTCGTGCGGCAGGTGATCGGTTGGCGTGAATTCATGCGTGCGACCTACGAGGACCTGGGAGTGCGGATGCGCACCACCAACCACTGGAAGCACACCAGATCGATTCCCGACAGCTTCTACGACGGAACCACGGGGATCGCCCCTGTCGACGATGCGATTCATCGCGTCCTGGAGACAGGGTACTGCCACCACATCGAACGACTAATGGTGCTGGGGGGCTTCATGTTCCTGTGTGAATTCGATCCGGACGAGATCTACCGGTGGTTCATGGAGCTCTTCATCGACAGCTACGACTGGGTGATGGTCCCAAACGTCTATGCGATGAGCCAGCATGCCGACGGTGGCTTGATCACGACCAAACCCTACTTCTCAGGCTCCTCCTACATCAAGAAGATGAGCAATCATCCCAAGGGAGACTGGACCGCCACCTGGGACGGTCTTTACTGGCGCTGGATTTGGAACCACGTTGAAGAACTCGGAAAGAATCCACGCTGGGCGATGATGTGCGCAATGGCGAAAAAGATGGAGCCTGACAAACGGTCCATGCACCTCAAGAACGCCGAAGAGTTCCTGAATCAACTGTAGGAGTTGAGTCAACCGCGATCGAGTCAGGCTTCGCATCCACCCCGGTTGGTGAGGATAAGCGTGAGGTTCGCCTCGTCCATTTGCATTGCCACAGGATATGGAGGCACGCAGAAGCGGTCACCCGGATATGGCCCACAGCCCCGCCGGTGCCCTCGGCCAAGAGCGCGTATTGGGCGAGGCCGCGATGTCGCCATCCGCCTGACATGGGCCACACACCCAGCTGCTTAATTTTGCTGCTCACCAGTTCGACTTTAATTCGACTAAATTCAGCTTGACAAAAGCCTAACATTGAATGCAGAGTCTCTCTTGTAGAGGGCAGCTCTGATAAGACGGCTTGAGCCTTCGTAGCGGAAGTATCCGCCGAGTCGAAAAGGCACCGTCTTTGTGGCGGTTCCGAAACCCAGAATTGCCCTAACGCTCGGTCTCCGCCGAGCTGGTCTGGTCTCGACACGACTTCGGTTCGTGCTTAAGCCTATTCGTTCAATCAGGAGATCCATCACATGCAGCTGCTTGCGGTACGCGTATTGTCTTGTTTGGCAGTCTTTCCTCTGCTCTTTTTCACCAATGCTCATGCATTTAATTGCCCGCCCGGGGCGCCTAATATATGCGCGCCGGCGACCGTCATTGAGTTTACGGTGCCACGGCTGCTTTCGGTGGTTGCTCCCGGAGATGCGCCGATCATCTTACGAACGACCACTCTCATTACGAACAGCTGGTTCGATGCCATTGCGCCGTACAGTGAAAACGCGGTGGGCGTACACTCAAATCTCGGACGCCTGCCTACCCTTGGCGGAGACTTTGAGCGCAACGTCGCTGTCATGTATGCGAGTCGTGTCGTTCTGAATAGCTTGATGCCGCAGTTTTCGGGAGATTGGGATGCCATGCTTGTGGCCGTAGGTCTCGATCCCACGAATGAAGCGACCGACGATTCGCCGGCGGGTGTAGGGAATCGCGCCGGCGCAGCCGTCGTCGCGGCACGCGAGAGCGACGGGATGAATCAACTCGGCGATGAGGAGGGCAGCCCCTACTTCCGACGACCCTATTCAGACTACACCGGGTACGCACCGATCAACTCTGCTGAAAAGCTAAAAAACCCCCGGCGCTGGCAGCCGGACACACTGAGTGCAGGTAACGGAATCTTCGTTTCCCAGCAATTCGTGACGCCGCAGTTCGGCAATACTAAGCCATTCAGTTACAGCAAGGTAAGGCTCAGGGCGCCTAAGCCTCGAAAGAGCTTCGCGGTATCGCGCAAGGGCGGGGCCCGCCGCCCCTACAAGGCGCAGGCGAATGAAGTACTTGAGGTGCAGGCGAACCTAACGGATCGCGAAAAACTCATATCTGAGTTTTTCGATGACAAGATCGGAAGCCTGGGCTTCTCGACTGTCGCCGCGAGCCTTTACCACGGCTTGAGCCTCGAACAATTCGTACAGCTCGACTATCTCGTGAACGTGGCCGCATTCGATACCGGCATCACAATCTGGCAAAACAAACGTCGGTACGATTCAGTCCGCCCCTTTACTGCGATCGGATTTATCTATGGTGACGACGAGCTTACAGCCTGGGGGGGGCCAGGGCAGGGCGTGGTCGACGATGTGAAGGGCAACCAATGGCGTCCCTATTTGCAGTCGGCGAATCATCCGGAATATCCCTCTGCGAGCGCGAGCTTTTGCCGCGCGCATGCCACCTCGAACAAACTCTATCTAGAGAACGTCGCCGGGTTGAGCGCGGAAGATGCCAACGACCTCGGCTTCTGGGTGCCGAATTTTCTGCCGCCCCAGTTTGAAGTGCTCGACAAGCAACCCGGCTCCTCTGTCATCGAGCCGGGTGTGGTTCCCGCAGAGGCAACGATCCTCGGCTGGTCGACGTGGGATGATTTCTCGGACGAGTGTGGCATCAGCCGACTTTGGGCGGGTGTGCATTTCTTTGATTCGATCCCTGCTGGTCAAGATATTGGCGATCCAATCGGCGCCGGGGCCTACGAATGGGTGCGCGCCCACATCGAGGGGCGCGTCAACTAAGCAACCGTCTCGGTATCGCTGACTATGAGACGACCGTGGAGGTTTTGAGAGCGCACATTAAGCATGGCCCAGGAAGGGGCGGGGTGGCTTCGTTAGGGCTTCGTTGTCAGAACACCTAGTATTTGTGGTGCGGGAAACGGGGCTTGTTTTTCTTATCCCCTACCCCCTGACTCGCCAGATATGCGGTCAGACTTCTCGAAGCAGCGGGGCGAGGCGTTCGAGAGTCGCGGTGCTCGGTCGCGTCGGATCATCCACGTCCAGCGGCTGGATGCAGACATGCGTCGCCCCGGCGCTTCTATGATCGCGGACGCGATCGACGAGTGCGGACTCGTCGCCCCAAGCGACCACGGCGTCGATCACTCGGTCGGCGCCGCCATCATTGAGTTCGGCCTCGGTGAATCCCGAGCGGATCAGGTTCTTTCGGTAGTTAGGCATCGTAAGCGGCCCGGCCATCGCCTGCCTTGCCCGCGCACGTGCCTTTTCCGGGTCGGACTCGAGGAGCACTTTCTGCTCCGGGCAGAGCCAGGCGTCTTCCCCCATGATCTCGCGAGAGCGACGGGTGTTCTCCGGTGGGGCGAAGAAGGGATGTGCGCCGAGAGTCCGCGCGGCGGCGAATTTCAACATGAGAGGACCGAGGGCAGCAAGGATCACCGGTGGCTTGTCGTCGAACGCGGGTCCCCACCACATCGCGTTGTCCATCTTGTCGAGGTACTCGCGCATCGAGGGGAGTGGTGCGGGGTATGTCTTTCCCAAGAGCGGTTCGACCGCCGTCTGATGAGAGACGCCGAGGCCGAGCAGGAAGCGGCCGCCCGACTGATCGTGCAGTTCGCGCTGGGCGCAGGCGGTCGCTTGCGCCTCACGGAGATGGATGTTCACAACGCCCGTCGCGATCACGAGCCGCTTCGTATGCTGGAAGAGCATGGCGGCATGCGCGAAGGGGTCGCGTCCGAACGCATCCGGGATCCATAGCGCGCCGTAGCCGAGGTCTTCGACACACTGGGCGAATTCGATCGCCTCATGAGTCGAGAAACCGTCCATTCGAGTCCAGACGCCCGTCGCGCCAATATCCATCCGAGTCTCCATGCGATTGATCACGTTGCGGGTCCGACCCTTGCGCATGAGTGGGTTTTCGCGCGCAACAAGACGCGCAGTCGCATCATGAATTAGGTTGAGTCAGCTTCACAAGCTGGACCATGATCGTCTTTTGCTTGAGCATCTTGTCCGGCAGGCTTGTGTGCGATGAAGGAGATGGAACCGGCACGTTCTACTTCCCGGGCGTCGATATCGAGAGGCTTCTTTCCGATCAGCTTTCTCGTCGCCTGTGAACTCCACACGAAAGTCTTATCGAGGAAGCTCAGCCCTCCCTGTGCCAGTAAGCGCCAAGGTCTTCCTGCCCCCTCGCCGAAACCCATTTCGGCGATGGCATTGGGATAGGCCCAGTCGGACCACATTCGCTCAACGGTGAAGCCTGCCATCCGCAGGGTCCAGAGCAGTCCACCATGCGACATATGGTGAAAGCTCGCCCTGTCATGAAACATGTAGACGAACGCTGACGATCCAAAGAACGTACCGCCAGGCTTGAGCAGTCGAAACGCTTCGCTGGCTGCCTGAAGTGGTGAGACCAGATGCTCATAAACGGCCATGGATGTGTAGAAGTCGAAACTCTCTGACTCGAAAGGCAAATTATGCGCATCGGCCAGAAGATGTGGCCCGATTCCTCGGACATCCGCATCGACGCCCACATAGGAGAATCCACGCCGCGTAAAATAGGCATCACATTGTCGTTCGCCGCAGCCCACTTCGATCACCGAGCGCCCGTCTCCAGTTTCGCCCGGCACGGCGGCGAGTTCAGGATGCAGGTGATAGGGCAAATCCGAAGGGCGAATGCCCGCCGGCTTCGACAGCGGGAGGGCATCCAGATCGTCCCACGGCTCGTACCAAGGGATGTCCAGGATCAGCCGCTCCGGCGGACAGAAAAGGTCGGCAATGCCATCTGCTCGCATCTCGTATCGATGAGATCCGTCATCTGTTTCCAGCGAACCTCCAACAATGCGGAGTCGCCCCCCGCTGACGGGGCATCGAAGCCGCGGAAGCAATTCGTCCAAAGTCAGAGAACTCGGCTTTCGGTCGACGGAATCATCGTTCATCGCTCTGCTGGCTCCTTCAAACAAAGATCTTGCCAAGATTGAAAAATCATTAACCTATTCCAGATTGCATCTGTTTTCCGTGAACCGCGAAAGCGCAGTCGCCTTTTAGGTGGAGCGTACAGGACATCTCGCGACCAGCCGCGGGACGGGGTTAGGCCCCAGCCTGGAATCACTGAACACGACTGTTCTCGATGGCGTTGATCCGGAGCTGAACCCTGTCACGGGCTCCTAAAATCGGCAGTCGACGCGTCACGTGGTCCCAGAACCAGATCGAGATGCCGTACTTCTCGATCCGTCTCCAATTGTGCCGCAGTGCATCGTCAATGCGCAGCCACAGATTTGACCAGGGACGCTGGACGTATCGGGGTGTGTCGCTGAGCGGGTAGCCCTGCGCCTCGAGTTCATCTCCGGCAGCGGATTCAAAGAGGCGTAGATCGCGTCGGCCCAGTCCAGTTTGCCATTTCCCCGCCTGGTTCGGATCGATCGGGCTATAGGTCGAATGCTCGTGATAGCGGAGCATCGCATCGTCGTAGGCCAGGCCCAGAAAATCACAGAGTCGCTCAAGTTCAGGCTCGACGTTATGGATCAGATCCTCGAAGCGCAGCTCTATCCGATTATCCGGATTGACCCGCTCCTTCGCAGCCTGCCACTCTTGCATCGCAGCTTTCCAGCTGAGCCCTGCGCGATGCCCGTTGCCCACCCATGCGAGTTTGAGCCACGACGCGCAGACGTCGCGGCCGTCGCGACCGATGTGAATGAACCGAGCATCGGGCCATAGGCGAAGCGCGTGTTCGAAATGACGATGCACCTGAGTCACCAGCGCCTGACTCGAGCGCTGTGGGTCATCCATCTCCCACATCTGTTCGAGAAAGCTTCGCACCAAATCGTCGAAGCCGAGAGCGGGGTCGATCTTTACGCCATGATGACTAAAGTGTCGATTGGTTTTCAACCATCGGCGGTACCCATCCAAATCCGGCCTTTCGAGCTCCGGCTGAAAATCCCAGGGCCATTCGAACTCGCCCAGAGCAATGATTTCCGGGTGATCGCCTAACAACAGCCCGAGCACAGTTGTCCCCGACCTCGTTGTTCCAACGAGGAATATGGGAGATTCAAACGCAGTTTTTGCTTCGTTTACACTCACTGCTCTCTCCGCCCTCTAACCTCGTTTGAATTCTTGGCGAATGCGGGCATGTTATCTTTCTATCGTGCGCCGTTTGCTGATCCCTACCAAGGAATTAATCGCCATTTGGTGAATGGTTACCGTAGATAGGGAGGGGGGCACGACGGATGTTATCCCTTGCACCGAGTAGGCGACAACGAAAACGGCACTGAGTCCGATGGCTGCGAAAATGAGCGCTCTCATCAGCATAAGGAGACCCGTCTTCGCAGAGTGACGAAGGAAAGCCCGATGAGCCTCTGAGATACAAGGAGTCCTACGAAGGGTTGGAGGGGACGACTGAAGACGCAAATGGAGCCTCAGAGCCAGACAGGTGTGCCACTGGGCAACTCACATGCTGTGAGCCCAAAGCACCGGGAGACGATCGCCAAGCCGACGGACTCATCCGCTTTTTGGTTCTTCAACGGCTGCGGCGAGTCGACTTGGCACCTCTGCTTGGCGGGCCTAGTTTACAGGGTGAAGAAAAAGACCTGACTGCACAAAGACCATCGACGCAAATCGCTGGCTCGGGGTCTCAACATCACCGACGGCCTGAAACGACAGAAAAGGAAACGCTTCCGTGAACGCAGACGACGTAATTCTGATCAGTGTGGATGACCACATCGCCGAGCCCGCAGACATGTTCGAGCGCCACGTGCCGGCAAAATATCGCGAGTACGCTCCGAGAGTCGAGACAGACGAACGTGGCATCCAGCAGTGGTGGTACGGCGACCTGAAGGGTCGCAACCTGGGCTTGAACGCGGTGGCAGGCAAGCCGCCCGAAATGTTCAACGTCGATGCGAGTCGCTACGACGAGATGAGGCCGGGTTGTTTCAACGTCCACGAGCGCGTGCGGGACATGAACGCAGGCGGGCAGCTGGCGGGGCTGAACTTCCCGAATTGGACCGGCTTCGCCGGTCAGGTCCTCAACCAGGGGCCCGACCCCAAAATTAACATGATGATGGTCCAGGCCTACAACGACTGGCATATCGACGAATGGTGCGGGGCTTATCCAGATCGTTTCATTCCCTGCGGCATCCTGCCGCTTTGGGACGTGAATCTCGCGGCTCAGGAGATCGCCCGACTCGCGAAGAAGGGCTGCCACGCGGTGACCTTTTCCGAAAATCCCGAGGCCCTAAACATGCCCTCTATCCACTCCGGAGAGTGGGATCCGCTCTTTGCGGCGTGCGTCGAGAATGACACCGTTCTCTGCTGTCACCTCGGCTCCTCTTCGCGATCGCCGATGAGCGCTACGGACGCTCCGGCGGGTGTCCCCATGACATGCTCGCCCGCATCGACGGTCTACACCCTGATCGACCTGGTTTGGGCAACGTTCTGGACCCGCTTCCCCACGCTCAAGTTCTCGCTGACCGAGGGGGATATCGGTTGGATTCCCTTCTTTCTCTGGAGGGCGGAGCACGTCAAGCGACGCCATAGTGGCTGGACGAAGCACGACTTCAGTCAGACAGGCGGTCCGTCCGAGATCTTCCGCAATAATATCCTCTGCTGTTTCATCGAAGACGACACATGGATTCCCAACATCGATACGTTCAACCTCGACCATGTCTGCTGGGAGTCCGACTTCCCGCATTCGGATGGTACTTGGCCGAACGCGCCGGAGCGGATCGTAGAGACCCTGGCGGGGCTGGACGATGCGCTGATCAATAAGATCACGCATGGGAACGCGATGAAGCTCTATGGCTTCGATCCCTTCGTCAGTCGACCGAGAGAGAACTGCACGGCCGCCGCGCTGCGCGCCGAATCGCCGGATGTGGACGTCGTGACTCGCGTCGGAAGACTCTCAGGAGATCGAGATATCGAGGCCTGGCGGGAACTCACGAGCGGTCGGGGCCGCTAGGCGATCAGCGCTCGCATATCGTCTTCGGACTCGACCCGGAGATACGCAACGCCTCGACCTTCGGGTCGGGGCGTTTGCTTTGTGACTTAGCCGCTCCAAAATCAGCCGAATCCCAAAGTTCTGCTCGATCGTGTCGGCACATCGATTGATTCAACCTGACGAGGTGAGTCGATCGGGCACCTCCGTGTGTCTCGGCCGGTGGTGTGTACTTTAACGATGGGCATGATGTGTTTCCTTGTGTCGTGCTCAGGGTCGTTTCGGGGGCGCTGGATTTGGTGCCGTCTGCCGTCAAAGGTGCCGCTCTATTTCACCCCCAGGTTCGAATTCTGCTGGGGGTTATGGGGGAGAAAGGGGGTTGGGCCCATCTCCTTTCGTGGTCGACCTGAGGTTGTTTGCGTCCGATGCCGAATCGTTGCCTCGCCGAACCGCTCGGAGTCCAGTTAGGCCCGCAGTCGCGAGTAGAGCTATCTGACCGAGAGCGGCCGAGCGCAGGAACTGGTTTGAGGCCTTCGTGGAGCACCTCGGGCTGTTTGATGTCGCACCGCTGTGTGTGGCACACTGCGTCAGCCGGACTTTCACCGAGACAAGTACCAGTCCCCGCACAAGATTTGTTCGCGAGAACCTACCGTTGGTACCTCGACGATCGATTTGAAAAATAACGGTCTAGCTAAAACGGTGCGCATCGATCGTTTGGCGCGTTCATAAATCGCCTGAGTTACCTCGAGAGCTCCGCTAATGAAGATCTTCAAAAAAGTCGCATTCGTAGGGACCTACATTTCGTTTCTCGTCGCAGCGTCGCTCGTTTTGGCCTGCGTGGCACTCGATGACCCCTCTGGGCCGACGCAATCCGACACGGAAGATTCCTACGTCTCCGAAAGTCCTACGGACTTCTCAGCAGAGCCCCAACGTACCTATTTGGGGCAGGCTGTTTGCGAGGGTTGCCATGCTCTCGCAGCCGAACACTGGGGCGACACAGTACACGCAAAAGTGTTTCTTCAGAATCCGCGTACCGTCGCGGAAAAAAGAGGATGCGAAGCGTGTCATGGGCCCGGCAGCGAGCATATCGTCGAGCCAACGAATCCCGCGCGAATCATCTCTTTCACAAGGGATAGTCCGCTCGCAGTCGAGCAAATGAACGGCGCCTGCTTGGAGTGTCATTCAGGGGGTGCCCGTATCGCATGGGCGGGATCGGCCCACGAGGTCGACGAACTTTCCTGCAGCGACTGTCACAACCCAATGAACCGGATTTCTGAAAAAGGGCTCCTGCGCGAGGCTACGGTGCGCGACACCTGCTTCACTTGCCATCCACAACAGCGAGTTCAGTTCCGAAAACGATCACATATGCCTCTCTTTGAAGGCAAAATAGATTGCGACGACTGTCACCAACCGCACGGATCTGCGACGGACCCCCTATTGCGTGCTGACTCTAGTTTTGAGCTTTGCACGAGCTGTCATAGCGACAAGCGAGGTCCATTTATTTGGGAGCACGCCCCGGTCACGGAGGGGTGTGTGAGCTGTCACCTCCCGCATGGCTCAAACCGCGATAGCCTGCTCGTGACATCTCCTCCTTTTTTGTGCCAACAATGTCACGCACAGCTGGGGGTTCAAAATCATCCAATCGCTCTGCAAACCCCCGAGAATCTCGCTTCTTCTTCGGTGCCGGGACGACGGGATGTTAGGCTCATCGGTAGAGGGTGCGTGAATTGTCACGTCCAGATTCATGGCTCTAATCACCCCTCTGGTGCTCGGTTCCATCGATGATGGGGCTCGTGCTTCAGCGAGGTCGATCAGGCCGGTCGATCGGAATCGTGATCCTTTTGTCGACCCTCCTGTTCGTGTCTTCGCCTAAGCGCGTGGAAGCCGGGTCCGCTGAGCAGGGCAGCGTGCTTTCCGGTTCTTTGATCGAATCCACTCGGCCGATCGATTCTCGCGGCCTCTCGACGTGGAGGACGAGCCGCCTAAGAAGCCCGAGCGGCATTCTCTATCCCTATCCACATAAGCCCATGCCGTGGAGCGGAGAGAGCTATCAGCTGCGCAGTTTGGTCGATTTCGGATTCGTCCTGAACAGCGGTGAAGCGAGCGAGGCCGCGTTCCGCAAATACGCAGATCTGAGCGATGGGTTCCTCTTGAGACGGTTCCTCGTCGAGGGACAGAGCACGGAAGATGGACGCTATTTCGAGGTCGGAGGTGGGTCCGTCGGTCGTAGCGATCAGTTTTTCTACGGTGAGATCGGTCGACGTGGATTGTTCAGCCTTCGGGGGCGTTTTGATGCACTTGAGCACGTCGGAATCGATGACGCACGGATCCTATTTGAGGGAGTGGGGAGTCAGGAGCTCACGCTTCCTTCACCGCTCGTGCCCGGCAGGAACTTGCAAAGCGACGTCAGCGCGGCGTTGGTCGGTGTCGGTCAAACTCAACTCTCGCAAAAACGCGAACAGAGCGAATTGCAGATGCGGGTCGCGCTGCACCCCCGCCTAACGCTGATTGGCGACTACGGGTTCAGAAAGCGAGAGGGGGAAAGACCTTTCGGAGGAACCCTTGGGATGCAGTTCGCCCGTACGAGCGGTGGGAGCTTTGCCGAAACGATTGCCCCAGAGGAGTCGGATACACACGAATTTTCGGCGGGGCTCGAGTACGCAAGCCCAAAGATGCAGGCGAATTTCCGATACCGGGGTTCGATCTATGATAACCAGAACTCTTTCCTGACCTGGGAAAATCCTTTCTCCGCGCGCGAAGGCGGCAACCCAGCGTCGCCAACAGCCGTCGCCGGTCCGCCTCGCGGGCGATCTGCGCTTGCTCCGGACAATCAACTGCACCAGGTCTCCTCCGACGTCGGCATTCATTTGCCACTCCGCGGTCGTTTCACGACGCACGCCTCGTGGACGCGGATGACTCAGAATCAGCGCCTGCTGCCCGCCACGATCAATCCGCTTCTTACAAACTTTGACACGCTCTCGCGGTCTCGAGGAGATGCTCGGGTCGACCAACTCCTTGTTCAATCGAAACTCCGCTTCCGACCCGCTTCAGCGGTGAGCGTCGACTTCGGCTTCCGATATTCGATGCGGGACAACGATACGAATTATCTGTCGCTCAACCCAGCGAGCGGAGAGTTCGGCTACGTCACAGAGGATGAGAGCCTAACAACTCGCTATGGTGCCGCTGCCTTTAGCGCCCAACGCCTTCGTGTGAGCGGGGCGGTCGATTGGCGCTTCGCGAAGCGCTCAAGAGTAGGGATTCGATATCGGCATAACTCGACTCGGCGTGAGAACCGAGCGAGAGAAGAGGTTCGAGATGACAACTTTCGCTTACATGTCTCGACGGCAGCCATACCGCATACGCAACTTCGCGTTTCTTATGCCTTCCAGCAGCGAAGCGGGTCGAACTACTCTGCCGCACGCGACTCCAGGTATTACGAGGCAACGGGCCCCGGACGCCCGCCGCGCACGGGGGGGCCCTCTCGATCACTACGGAGCTTTCGTCAATTCGACCTGAGCAGCCACGATAACCACAACGTGGATCTTCGCGCAAACTGGCTAATTGGGCCGAGTGTCGACTTAGCTCTCGCCGCGCATTTTGAGCTGCGCGATTATCACACGTCGTACGGTATAACCGGAACTCGAATTGCAGAGGTGAATCTCGACACGAGTATCCAGCTATCACCGCGATTGGTGGCGCACGGTTTTGCGAGTTACGAATGGCGCGACAGGAGAATGGCCACCATCAATGGGGCTATCGGGCTCGGACAAAGTACCGACTTCACGGTGGGAAGCCGCCGGTATCCTCTTTCAAACCGGTGGACCTGGGATTCTAATTTGAGGGGGATGACACTGGGCGTAGGGTTGACCGCCACGCCGGTCCCGCGAGTCGCATTACGCGCAGACTACCGATTCCAGCGATCCAATGAGGACATCGATACTGCATTCGATCGTTCTGGCGGAGCACTCCCGCCGAGTACGGACCCTGCCACTGCGCGAAGCAGGTTCCCTTCGCTTAGCCAGACGGATCATCTGCTCGACGCCTCCGCAAGCTATGCGTGGACTGACACAATCACGACTCGCGCATTCTACCGATATCAATATTCGACGATTCGCGACTTTCACCAGCGAGGGCTACAGCCAGTCGTCAACCAGAATCTGTTCTTGGGCCATGTAGACGACGACTACTCCGTACACGTGGTCGGCGCGACATGGCAGTTTCGGTACTGATACGTATGTCTGCCTAATGACCAAGGAACAGAAGCTGCTCGGCGTCTCGTCGCCTTCATCTCTCCCCGAGGAGATGCTTCGGAGTCATGTCCTCGAACCAGAAAGTGCGTAGAACTGGTGCCGGAAGATCTCGGAGGGCTTCATGCTGA
>DGPZ01000085.1:5773-65426 GCA_002390675.1 Deltaproteobacteria bacterium UBA4427 | reverse complement strand
GCACTCCTTATGCCGCTCTATGTAACGATCGAGGTCGCTCGGGCCGCCTCTTCGCAATCCCGGGAAATCGTCGAATCCGCCAGCGAACGCCTCGCTTTCTTCGGAAACGATCATGCGGACGTCTACTTCGTCCTAGGCCAACACCGGGCCATCGAGGACGATTATGCCGGCGCTGAAACCGCCTACCGGAAGGCACTCGGTATTGAACCGTCACATTATGGCGTCACCTACCGACTCGCAGGCCTCCTTCTCCGTGATGATGACGGACGAGACGAGGCGCTAGAACTCGCACAGCGCGCCGCCCAACAAAGCAAATATTCGGATCCCGCTTCGATGCTCGTTCTCGGACGCGCGAACCTCGCAACCGGCAATGTGGACTCAGCAAAATCCGCCATTCAGATCGCGGTCAAGCTAGCCGTGCAACAGGGTGACAATGAACTTATGCGAATCGGAAACAATCTGCTCAGCGTGTTGAAACGATGAAAGCGCCCGTACATTACGTTCGAAACACGGAGGTCGATGCGGCCTCGGCGCGATTTGCCCGGGCCCTCGATGAGGCGGGCGTGCCGCCTCGCGGTCGGGTCGCCTGCCTTACCGCGAATACCCCCGAAACCCTTGCCGCCTATCGAGGAACCACTTGGTCAGGCAGGCGCTTCACGCCCATGTCGAGCCGATGGACGGCGGACGAGGTCGACTACGTAGTCGGAAATTGTGAAGCCGACGTACTTGTCGCCGATGTGCGATTTAAAGACCGGCTGACCGCCGCAGCTGCCCACATAGCGAACGACCGGCGCTTCTTGGTCGGTGGTGAAATGGAAGGCTTCCGGCCCTGGGCTGATATCGAAGCACAGTCAGGTGAGCCTTATGATCGTCCGCTATGCGGCGACACTATGCTCTACACCTCAGGAACCACCGGACGACCGAAGGGCGTCATGCGAGTTCACCCTAGCGAGGGGCCCCCGCCGACCCTCGTCGCGAACGCCGGCGCGGCCATGCTGTCGGCCTTCATGCCGGAAGGCGCCAAGGACGGCGTGCACCTCGTCTCCGCGCCGCTTTATCACGCTGGCCCTAATACCTATTGCGACGGGGCTATTCTGTTAGGCGCGGATGTCGTCTTGATGGAAAAATTTGACCCAGAAGAACTCCTCGCCACAATCGAGCGCTATCAAGCTACATCGACCTTTCTCGTGCCGACGCATTTCGTCCGTCTATTGCGGCTGCCTAAAGCGGTCCGAGAGCGATACGACCTATCCTCTCTCTCCCTCGTCTGCCATGGCTCGGCTCCAATTTCCGTTCCGGTCAAGCGCGCGATGATTGAGTGGTGGGGCCCGATTCTCTATGAATTCTACGGCGGCACCGAAGGCGGCGGCGCCATGATTAGTTCCCAGGAGTGGCTCACTAAACCGGGCTCGGTGGGAAAACCACGGCCAGATGTCGAGCTCGAAATTCTCGATGATGCGGGGCAACCCGTCGCCCACGACGTCGAAGGGACCGTAGCGTTCGCGCTTGGCGAATCGCCTTTCGAGTACAAAGACGACCCCGACAAGACGGCTGAAAGCAGAATTGGGGCGGGCTACTTCACTATGGGTGATATTGGGTACGTCGACGAGGATGGCTACCTCTTCCTCTGTGATCGACGCGCCGACGTGATCATCTCCGGCGGCGTCAACATCTACCCTGCACAAATTGAAAGCGCTCTGCTCGAAGTCGCTTCCGTCGCCGATTGCTGCGTCGTCGGCGTTCCCAATGAAGAATGGGGCGAGGAAGTGCGCGCCGTCATCCAGCTCGAGGACGGATTCGCAGCGAACGACGCGACCGCCAAAGCCCTTCTCGATCATTGCCGAGCAAGCCTCGCAGGGTACCAGGTCCCGAGGGCCGTCGACTATGACGACGCACTCCCCCGCACAGAGACGGGCAAGCTCGCGCGACGCTCGATTCGCGAGCGGTATTGGGTCGGCCGGGATCGACGACTCTAAGGCCTCGGGCCTCACGAACTTGGATTCTCAGCCGGGCTTTCACGAGGCCCGCGCCGCAGCTCTGGCACCCGACCCGAACTAGCGTGGCACCAGCGCCAGTGAGGCCTGCTTTCGGTCAACGACCGACGGGTCTACGGGAGCGCGTGTCCCATGCCGCCCCGCCCCACGAGCACGGGGAGATCGCGGGTCGAGAGAATTCCCGGCGCGGCCGCGCAGAGGGCCGGAATCGCGTTCACGGCGCGCATCCCCGTCGCGAGACAGCCTCCGGCATTCCCGTCTCCAGTGAATTCGTCAGCGAACACAGTCTCCTGCGCGAGGTTTGGGCTCCCCTGAATCTCGATGCGATTCGCGTGCGCGGGGTCCGATGCAGGACGTGGCCAGTCGGGCGCAACATCGGGAACAACGCGATGGATATGATCGATCGCGATTCGCTCTACCCCGTCAACCAATCCAACTAACTCGATTCGATGTGCGGCGGCGTGACCCGCCTCAACCCGCCCCATTTCGAAGTCGATCGGCTCAGTCGTTTCCCATCGCGAATAGCGTTCTACGGTCCCGCTGATTTCGACGCCGAGGGCCTCCGCGATCATATAGAGTGGCCCACCCCAGATCGAAGTCATGAGGCCCTTTGAATCGAGCAGCGCCGGGTCCGCCATCGATGAACATAACCCCATCATGGCCAGGCTCGCCTGATCCGGGTAGCTCCCCGCATCCAGGAATTCCGTCGTGCGAATATGATCGACTCGACCACAGAGGCCTAATAGCGTGAGCGGCAGAAGATCATTGCCGAACCCCGGGTCGATTCCACCCGTAAAAAACGACGCCTGCCCTTCGTGACAAGCGGCCTCAATCACTTCGCGCAGCGATGCCGGTGCACGTTCAGGGTTTTGAAGCGCACCCATCGTCGTCTCGACAACGTTTTTCCCGCTGCGAAGTGCCGCCGTGATATTTGCAATATTCGTTTCAGCATAGAGCGCACTCGGTCCGAAATAACAGACTGCATCTGCCGCTAGCGCCAAGACCGCTTCAACGTCGCGGCTCGCCGTGAGGCCGACCGAAGGAAGATCGACGAGCTCCCCTATATCCCGCCCCTCCTTCGAGGGGTCGTTCACGAGAACCCCAACGACGTCGTAGGCCGGGTGCGTGATCAGATTGCGAAGAACGGCACGACCAACAAAGCCCGTACCCCAGACAATGACTCGGTAGCTAGACACGCTGGCCCCTACTTCGTCAGCGCCAGCAGCACGCCCGCAGCAACTGCTGAGCCGAGCACGCCTGCCACGTTCGGACCCATGGCGTGCATCAGAAGGAAGTTCTGCGGGTTCGATTCCATGCCCACCTTATTCACGACGCGCGCCGCCATAGGCACAGCTGAAACGCCGGCTGCGCCAATCAACGGATTGATCGGATCCTTGCTCACGGCGTTCATCAGCTTGGCGAGCAGAACGCCCGATGCTGTGCCGACTGCGAAGGCGACCAAGCCGAGCCCGAGAATTCCAAGCGTCTCGGGTGACAAGAACTTGTCGGCGGCAAGCTTTGACCCGACCGCGAGGCCGAGCAGAATCGTCACGATATTGATCAGCTCATTTTTTGCTGCACCGGCGAGACGATCGACCACACCCGACTCGTTCAGCAGATTGCCGAACATCAGCGCGCCGACGAGCGGCGTCGCATCCGGAATCAGAAGCGCACAAGCGATCAGCACGACGATCGGGAAGACGATGCGCTCAACCTTCTTGACTGGCCTAAGCTGCTCCATCTTGATCTGCCGCTCCGCTTCCGTCGTGAGCAACTTCATGATCGGCGGCTGGATGATGGGAACGAGAGCCATATAAGAGTAGGCGGCTACAGCGATCGCGCCTAAGAGATCCGGTGCGAGGCGGCCGGCCAGGAAGATCGCTGTCGGGCCATCCGCACCACCAATGATGCCGATCGCGGCTGCGTCTCCGAGATCAAAATTGATACCGTCGACATGCTCAGAGAGATAGAGCGCCCCGAGCAGCGTCGTAAAAATGCCGAACTGCGCAGCTGCACCTAGCAAGGCCGTCTTTGGATGGGCAAGCAAGGGACCAAAGTCGGTCATTGACCCAACGCCCATGAAGATCAGCAATGGGAAGAGTCCGTTACTGATACCCGTGTCGTAGATGATGCCTAGGAAACCATCGACACCGGAAATGTCGGCGACTGGAATATTGGCAAGCAACCCACCGAAGCCAATCGGTACGAGCAGAAGCGGTTCGAAGCCTCGCTTAATCCCCAAGTAGAGGAGCAGCAGACAGACTGGAAACATCATCACCTGGCCGACTGACTCGAAATTGGCGAGGCCTGTGGCGCCCCAGAGTTCGACTAACGCGTCCACTAGGCAATCTCCACAAGGGCATCACCAACAGCGACCTGCTGATCGCCTGCGACTATGACCGCAGCGACCGTACCGGCACAGGGGGACTTCACTTCGATTTCCATTTTGAGCGCTTCGAGCACCAAGAGCACGTCGCCCTCTTCCACCAAGTCGCCTTCGGATGCGACGACTCGCAGCACTTGGCCCGCGAGTTCGGCGGAGACGATTTCGCCCTCGCCCGTCGCGGCAGAAGACCCGCCGCCGGGTGACCCGGTCGACTCTGCGATCGAGTAGTTCACGCCACGACCATTCACGGTCGCCTTGCCACCCTCGAAAGCCACTTCGTATTTCTTGTTATTGATCTCGACCGTGTACGCGTTCGCGCCACCCGGGGAAGCGCCGGCGGCAGCGGCCGTGTCGATTTTACGCACGCCGTCCGGGCGGTCGCCCTTCAAGAAGGCGATGCCCTTTTCCTTGAGCGCCGAAGCTATGAATATTGATTCGTCAGTCGCCTCAAGATCGTTGTCCGCGAGAAGCTGCTTCGCGGCACCAATGCCCTTGGTTGCATCTTCGTCATTGATGTCGCGGGGATTGCGCGTGGTGGGTTCGAGACCCAGCTGCTCGCTCGCAAGCGCGACGATTTCCGCGTCGGCCGGAACGGGCGTCTTGCCGAAGTACCCGAGCACCATTTTTCCGTAGCCTTCAGCGATTCGCTTCCACGGACCTAGCACGACATTATTGTACGCCTGCTGGAAGTAGAACTGAGAGACCGGTGTCACCGACGAACCGAAGCCGCCCTTCTTCACCACTTCCGTCATCGCTTGAATCACGTCGGGGAACTGATGCAGCGTCCCGGCGTCCCGCATCATCTGCGTATTTGCCGTAAGCGCGCCACCCGGCATGGGTGCGTAAGGAATCAGCGGCTCGACCATCGTCGCTTCGGGTGGCATAAAGTAGTCCTTCATGCAGTTTTTGAAGACAGCCTCTGCTTCACGCACCTTATCGACATCGATCTCGTCGGTATCATTGCCAAGCACGAATTCCGTGCCGCGCAGCGCGTGCCACATAACAATAAAGTCAGGCTGGCTCGTTCCCCCGGAGACCGGGGCCATCGCGAGATCGATCCCGTCCGCCCCCGCATCGAGCGCGGCGATATACGAGCTAACCGACACACCGGCCGTCTCGTGCGTATGCAAGCGGATATGCATGTCATCGCCGAGTCGTTTTCGTGCGAGCTTGATCGTGTCATAGACCTTCGACGGAACCGCGGTCCCCGAAGCATCCTTGAAGCAGATCGAGCTAAAAGGCACGCCGTCGTCGAGGATATCCTCAAGGGTCTTGATATAGAACTCGGGAGTATGCGCGCCGGAGCAGCCCGGGGGCAGCTCCATCAGCGTAATCACGACTTCGTGATTGAGACCAGCTTCGACAATACATCGACCGGAGTACGAGAGGTTTCGCACGTCGTTCAAAGCATCGAAGTTTCGAATCGTCGTCATGCCATGCTTCTTAAACATCTTTGCATGCAGGTCGATGATATCCGACGGTTGCGAGTCGAGAGCCACGACATTGACGCCACGCGCAAGCGTCTGCAGGTTCGCGTTAGGACCCGCGGTTTCGCGGAACGCGTCCATCATGTCGAAGGCGTCTTCTTGGCAGTAAAGGTAGAGCGACTGGTACCGCGCGCCCCCGCCCGCTTCAAAATGCGTGAAGCCAGCTTCTGCTGAAGCTGCCACCGCAGGTAAGAAGTCGGGTGTCTTGACGCGGGCGCCAAAGACCGACTGAAAGCCGTCCCGAAAGGACGTGTTCATTACATTGACGAGTTTCTTTGCCATCTCTATTTCAACCTTTTAGACCCTTTGTCCTAGACCTTATGACTACTGCGCATCGCTTCCGCGAGCGCGACTGCGAGTGCGACGTCTCCATCATCCGAGCTAGCCGCTCGCGGCGGAACTGGCTCCTCTTCCGGAAACCTGTGCGCATTCGCTTCAAAGAACGCTGCCGACGCTTTCATTATTCCGACAAGCAGCGTCAGAAAGGCGAAGACGGTGAACATCCCTACGGCCATTAGCCGTACGCCTTCCATCATCATGGGGTCGTTCCTCCGAGTCTTTTTTTTCGAGTGGGCAGCCCATTGACTGGGCCGGGTCCGCTTGGTCGGTTCGGCGCGACGCGCAACACATCTCATGGGGTCGCAGCGTGGCCGGTCGCCCAATCGGGCGTGCCGCCCAGATCGAGCGGGCGAGAACATACGGAATTTCCTGCGATTAAGGAGCCCTATCGCGGGTTTTCCTATGACCCTAATCCAGGGGCAGAACACCCCTTAAAACCGCCAACCGCACCACATTGTCGACAATTCAGTGACTAGAGCTGCCAACGCTGTCGCCCACTACACTTGGGTCCTTTCCAAGAGGAGTCCCTATGAATTCGCCCGATCCCCGCACGACCCGCCGATCCTTCATCCAGGGCGTCGCGGCTCTAGGAATTGCCGGGGACGCCTTGCTCCGCACGGGAGACGCAAAGGGAGCGCTCTACGCCGCTCGGCAGGAGATGGGAAAGCCAACTTCATGGCCTGACGCGGGGAGGCGAATTCTGGGCCGAACCGGCTTCAACGGCTCACGCTTGGTATTCGGTTGCGGAGCCGCACTCTCCCGTGGGCGACGGGACGATCTCCTCGAAGCGGCCTTCGATGCCGGCCTCAACGTTTTCGATAACGGAACGCGCCGTTACTACAGCGACGCGGAGATCAATCTCGCTCCATTCTTGGCCCGTCATTCAAAAGAGCGCGACAAAATTTTCCTGATCTCCAAAGCGATGACCTATCTGGACATAGGACCCGAAGACGAGATCACGACCGCCCAAGCCAAAGAAGGCGCAGCGACTTGGAGCGGCTTACTCGACGAAAGCCTACGCGAACTCGGCGTCGATCATGTCGACGCCTACTACGTGATGGCTTCGAATAATCCCCACGTCGTCCGCAATCCTGAAATGCGCCGCGCCTTCGAGCACGCCCGGGATGCCGGCAAGGTTAAGCACTGGGGACTCAGCACTCATCAAAATGCACAGCGGGTCCTCGAAGCTGCCATGGAAACCGGCTGGTATGACTTGGCACAGATCGCGATCACGCCCGCCGGCTGGTACGACTTTACCGATCGCAACATTCTCCCAGGCACAGATGCGATGAAGGGAATCGAGCCCTTCCTGAATAAGGTCCGGGCCTCGGGCATCGCACTCGTCGGCATGAAAGCCGGACGCTATCTCGCCGGTCGGAAATTCCTCGGATGGGGGAAGCCGGACGCCTTCGATGAGCACTACGAGCCGTCCTTCATGGCCTCTGGGCTCTCGGCCTTCCAGCGGAGCTATGCCTACGTACTCGCACATGGTCTCGACGCCGTAAACGCGGACATGCAGTCATTCGCACATTTAGAAGAGAACGTCGCGGCGGCGGCCGCGTCACCGACTCACTTTGCCTAACGCGAAGGGGCGTGGTCAGAAGGCGAGAGAAGAGGCCTAGCGCTAAGACTTAGCCTAGTACGGGCGAAAGAATGATGACGGGAATCTTGCGATCTCCCGCACGCTCTTGATAGGCCGCAAAATTCGAATAGGTCGTGCCCATCAATTCGAAAAGCTTGTCGCGCTCTTCACCAAGCGCCTCGCGAGCGACCCTGTCCTCAATTCCGGCGCGGGTCTGCGTCACAAGACGAGGGTCTGCCATCAAATTGTGATACCAGGCAGGGTGATGTGGCGCGCCGCCTTTTGAAGCGATGACAACAAGGTCGTCGCCCCTCCACATGAAGGCGAGGGACGCTTTACGGGACTTCCCACTCTTGGCGCCCTTAGTCGTAATCAAGACCGTTTGACCGGGCGGCCCCATAGAAAGCCGTCCCTTAGTCAAGGGAATCAGCACTGTATCGAGACGGCGGCACACGACGTGATAGAACACCCCTCCCCATTTCGAAGCGCTCGCCGCGACTCCGAGCCGGTTCAAACCCTCAAACAGTCCAGCCATCAATTATGCCCCTCTCCTAAAACAGAATATGTCGCTGTTCGGCCGAAGCAATCCTACGGCGCGCATGACTCGCAGGCTCGTATCCTGAGCCCAAGGCGTCTCGAAGAGCATACGCAATCGACGCTAGAGTGGAGGTCGCGATCGAATCCCTTCGCGCCCTCGAAAGGATCCCTGTGGCTGCCACGCAATATGACTCCCCCATTCCGACCGGAGTTCGACTCACTCATTTCGACCCCGAGTTCCGCAAGAATCCCTATCCGATTTTCGCAGAACTTCGCCAGCGCGATCCGATTCACCGCGACACAGAGCTCGGGCGATGGGTGTTTACGCGCCACGACGATGTCTGGGAAATCCTCCGCAATCCTGAGTACTGGAGTGATCCCCGTAAGGGCAATCCCGATAGTTTCGCGCGCCGTTTCCTCGGCAGCGGCGACGAAGAACCCTCCATGCTGCTCATGGACAACCCCGGCCACCGCCGACTCCGCGAACTCGCAAGACACCCTTTTACCCCCCGCGCCGTCGAAGTGTGGCGGGAACGCGCGCGCACCGTCGCGAAGCGCCATGTAAGTGCGATCGAGGAGGATGAGTTCGATGTCATCTCGGCAGTCGCGAACCCAATCCCGACCGTCGTGATCGCCGAGCTATTAGGTGTCGACCCTGAGCGACATGGCGACTTCAAGCGATGGTCCGACGCGGTGATCAAAACGGCCTTCAGCCCCGTCAGTTCCAAGGAAGACACCGAAAGCGCGGATGAGGCCCGGGAAAGGCTCTTTTCGTTCTTTCTCGAGGAGATCGAAAAGCGACGCAGGGCGCCTGCGGATGACCTCATCACAAAGATGGTTCAAGCCGAAGAAAGCGGCGATCATCTCACGAACGAAGAGATTTCGTTGCAGTGCAACCTACTCTTGCTCGCGGGTAATTTGACCACAAGCGACCTAATTGGCAACGCCGTGATGGCCCTCGTCTCGAATCCCGATCAGCAGGAACGGCTCCGAGCCGACCAAAGCCTCATGAAAAATGCGGTCGAAGAAGTCCTGCGCTTCGATTCCCCCGTTCTTGGCTCCGGCCGGATTGCACATCAGGACATCGAAATCGGAGGCGTCAAAATTTCCGAAGGCGATTCCATGTCGACGATCGTTTCGGCAGCGAATCGCGATCCCGCCGCGTATCCGAACCCCGACCGTTTCGACGTCACGCGCGAAGACGTTCACCACCAGTCCTTTGGGGGTGGGCGCCATTTTTGTCTCGGCGCGCATCTCGCCCGGCTCGAAGCAGCCGAGACGCTTCACGCGCTACTCGATCGGTTCCCTGTGCTCACGCCCGGATCCGGCGGGCACGAATATGCGTCGAACGCTGGCTTCCGTGGCCTCTCGCATCTATCGATTCGCGGCGTTCGTTAGGCCACGAAGGCCCCGCGTTTTGCTACGGCCGCCGAGCTGCAGCATGGCGCCCCGCCGCGCGTCCAAAAAACGAGCCATCGCCAAGCGACATACCACTGCTGTAGCCCTGCTTGGCAATCCCGCTCGTGGTACGCCCTGCCCCGTAGAGCCCAGGAATCGACTCGAAGCTCGCGGTCTGCACGCGACCGGAAGCGTCGACTCGAAGTCCTCCGAGCGTAAACGCAGAGTAAATCAAATTTTCCGTTGAGAGATCGATCGCGCCAAAGGGAGGCTTCGCGATCGGCGTGACATAACCGTTGCCTTTATGGAAGAGCGGGTCCTCCCCACGCGCAGCATGTTCGTTGTAGAAACCTACGGTTTGCTGAAGCGCCCCCTTCGGAAATTCTAATTCAGCTTCCAGCTCAGCAATCGTTTCCCCAACCGCCGCAATCTCAACGGGGAAGCTCTCCGGGCGGCCGAAATACTCATCGTCGATCACGAGATATGCGCGCCCCTCTTGGTGAAAGAGCACCGTCTCCCCCGCCCGCCCGAAATACACGTCCTCATTCAGAAAGCGCTGTGCATATCGATTAACGAAGATGCCGTGGCGAAGGGAGTTCGGCGGAAAAATAGCCATGCTGACGTCTCCAGCATCCATTCGGATCGCTTCGCCACCGACCGCGAGCCCGAGACGAATTCCCAGCCCGTCATCATTCTCGGTTCCGACCTTGTGCTTGCATTGCGTAAGCAGCGGCGCATAACGATTCAGCATCTCGTCGTTCCAGATAAAGCCACCGGCGGTCAGCACCACGCCTTTTCGGGCGCGAATACGTTGCTCGCCTTCGAGGGTCGAGGCAACCACGCCGATCACACTGCCGTCCGAGGCTTGGACTAACGAATCGACGCGACTCTGATAGGCGGCACGGACGCCAACGCTCGCTGCCTTCGCGATCAGCTTATTCATAAAGAGCGCCCCCTTGTCCCGAACCGACTGCGGCGCGTGCCCTCTCGGGGCTGGTGCTGCGATTTCATTGAAGGGATGAACGTGTTCGCTCCCCGAAAAGACCAAGCCATCGTCTGAATGAAAAGGCTCATGGGCTCCGGGGAAAAAACTCTCCTTGTAAGGCACACCATGCGAAACGATCCAATCGAAATGCGCCGTGCTGCCCTCACAATAGGAGGCGATCAAAGCCTCATCCGGGGCCGGCCCACAGGCCGCCATCATGTAACGAAACATATTCTCGGGGGAGTCGTCGTAACCCAGCGCTTTTTGTAGTGCGGTCCCGCCGCCCAGGTAAAGGAAGCCACCTGAGTTAATCGACGTCCCACCAGGCCCACCAGCTCGCTCCAGAATGAGAACTTCGGCACCCGCTTCCCGTGCCTCGATTGCGGCACATACTCCTGCGCAGCCGTATCCAACCACCAGTACGTCGACCTCGATGTCCCAAGTCGCCACATCTCGCTCATCTCGCCGCAGTCCCGTCCAATCATTCATCTCGAGCCAACTCCTTGCTTTTCTTGCCTCTACTGCGGCTTAGACGTTCTTCTGCACAGTACCGGAAGAGGAGGCGTGTGGGAGTCCCCGACGATGAGGGGCCTCGTTAGCCCTTGGCGGGAGGGGGGTCGGCTGGAGTAGAGTCGGAATCCGTGCGAGAAGGCCATCGCCTCTCGACACGATCTCAGCTCTCGTCCGACTGGGCGGCGACCACACAGGTCGCAGCGGCCCTGCGGCACCCAAACGGAGACCGATGTGTCCGATCAACCTCTCTCGATAGTGCCCTTCCTAAAGGTCCCGGAGTCCGGCGACCCTTACCTGGAAGGTTTTAAGTGCAGCGAATGTGGAGCGATCACGCTGAAACCTCGTATGGCCTGCGCCAAGTGCGGTGGCCGCGACACGTGGGAGCCCTTTAAGCTCTCCAACAAGGGGACCCTTCATACTTTCTCGATCATCTACCGGGCATTCCCCGGGATCGACGTCCCCTTTGTCTCGGCGATCGCCGATCTCGAAGGCGGCGGCGTAGTCAAGACGAACATGAACGGCATCGAGCCCGACCCCGAGAAGATCACCCTCGGAATGGACATCGAAATCACCTACGGCATCGCCCCGCGCAAGGACGCCGAAGGCAACGAATACATGACGTACTACATCACGCCCGCGTGATGTAACACGTCATGGGAGTCCCACTCTTCGAGTGAGCCTCTGCATGACTGCTCTTTTCCTGCATTAAATCGCGCACGCGATTTACTCCATAGACCGGGGCGCATCAGCGATGCAGTGCAGGTCACGACTCAAGAAGACAAACGGTTGCTAGGCGACGGCCGAGTTAAACCGAAAAAAGGAGATTCAGAATGGGTAGCGAAGACGTCTACATCACTGGCATTGACATGATCAAGTTCGGCAAGTTCCTTGATCGCTCGATCGCGAGCTTGGGCGCTGAAGCAGCTCTGGGTGCGCTCGACGATGCCCAAGTCACGATCAACGACATCGAGGCGCTCTATAGCGGCAACCTCATGATGGCCGCCGGTATGGTCGGACAGCAAATCCAGCAGGAAATCGGCCAGACGGGTATTCCCGTCATCAACGTCGCCAACGCTTGTGCAACCGGTGCGACCGCACTTCGCGAGGGATATATCGCGATCCGCGCTGGCCTCTATGACACCGTCCTCGCGGTCGGCGTCGAGAAGCTCGCAGGAGCAGGTATGCTAGGCGGAGGCGGCGGTGCACCCAAGGGGATCCATCCGGAAGGTCTCCTCGGTTCCGGCTCGATGCCTTGTGTCTTTGCAGAAGCCGGCATGGCTCACGCGAAGGAATACGGTACGACCTTCGAGCAGTTCGCCCAGATCTCGGTCAAGAACCATCATCACTCGACCATGAACCCGAAGGCGCGGTACCAGATCGAAACGCCACTCGAAGAAGTTATGGGCGCGGAGATGATCTCGTACCCAAACACGAAGCTGATGTGTTCGGCGAACGTCGATGGCTCAGCGGCCTGCGTGCTCATGTCCGAGAAGGAGATGAAGCGACGTGGTCTCCAGAATCAGGCCGTCAAGATTCGCGCTTCGGTGCTGACGACGGATCCGTGGACGGATCGCGATGAAGTCATGCCCGACGTGAACACCTGCACGCGCAATGCCGCAAAGCAGGCCTACGAAATGGCTGGCGTTGGCCCCGAAGACCTAGACCTCGTAGAACTCCACGACTGCTTCGCAACGGCTGAAGTTCTCCACTACGAGAATCTCGGTCTTTGTGGCGACGGTGAAGCGGGCAAGCTGATCGACGAGAGGGCGACCTGGATCGGTGGCAAGATTCCAGTGAACCTGTCTGGCGGCCTTCTTTCTAAGGGGCACCCGATCGGCGCCACGGGCATAGCTAACCAGTTCGAACTGGCCATGCATCTCCGCGGCCAGGCTGGCAAGCGACAGGTTGAAGGCGCAAAGATCGGTCTCGCACACGTGATCGGCCTGGGCACCTGCTGCAGCATCCACATCCTCGAGGGTCCCTCGGCGTAATCCGACTCGCCTCCCCTCCCTCCTCTCTTTGCGTTGGGAGATCGAGCCATACGACGGGTGACGTCCTCAGGACGTGCAAAATTAAAGGCCGGCGAGAGCGATTCTCGTCGGCCTTTTCCTTTGTGGAAGCCGCACTCAGATTTGCACTAGGCTTCTTCTTACGCACATCAATCCATCAGGACCTAATGGCAACCGAACGTATATTCAGCGACGAAGAACTTCGACTCTCCGGCATGCGCTCCGTCGATGCGATTCGCGAAGCACTCGAAAAAAAAGACGCTGCGAATGCAATCGGATTCGTTAAGCGATTCCGGCGCGAAGTGCTGTCTATGATCCGCAACTATTCGGGCTGGGAAGAGACCCTGCTCGGCTGGATCGAATCGGAGGTCCGCGACGGCAAACGGGAAGATGTCTTGACCGCTATAGAAGACTTTGCCGTCGCCCCTGAGCGAGACGGTGACGGGTCGGACCCCGTCGAACGATGGAAAGCCGTCACATTAGAAATATCAGCGGCCATCGAGCGCGGCGACAACAACGACGCCCTCACCCGTGCCGACGCCCTTCACAATGAAGCCCTAGCCCGGCACGACCGAGGTATGTCACGTGTCTCCGCGATCCTCTCATGGATAGGCCGTCGCGCAGGCACGGACGCCATCGGCAGCGCCCTTCAGGTCGCTATGTCCAGCGGCATGCTCGGCAACGAGAGCTACCGCGACCGCGCCGAAGCATTGATGCATTTCACGCGCGTACATCTGCAAAGCTTCGCTCTCGAAGAAGACGACGAAAAGCTGACCTTCATCTGCTCAATCTGCCCCAGTGGTGGCCGAATGATTGCGGCTGGGCACTACGAAGCCCCGCGCAACGACCTAATGGTCAAGGGACCGCATCCCCTCACCTACGGACGCGACGAAATCCCCGTCTACTGCTGCCACGAACCCGTCATGGAGACCGACTCCTTCGAAGGTACCGGAGTTCCCCTCTTTATTGTCGACCCCGCAGAGCGGCTCGGCTACGAGCCCTGCAAGACCTATCTCTACAAACGACCCGCAGATATTCCCGAGCGATTCTACACTCGGCTCGGGCTCGAAAAACCGACGCCGGAAAAAAGTAGTGAGACCAGAACATGAGCGACCCGCGAGAAATCGAAATTCCAGAGACACACAAGGCAATCCTTGCGGCAAATGCCAACGGCCTGATCAGCACGCTCCGAAAGAAGGATGGGCTGATCTCTACGAATCCCGTGAGTTACGTCTTCGAAGACGACTGTGTTCGGATATCAACGCTTAAGAACCGCATCAAACATGACAACCTAGTCGCGAATCCGACCGTTACATTCTGCGTCGTCCATCAAGCCGATCCCACGCGTTATGTCGAACTTCGCGGCCACGCCACGATTGAAAACGATCCCGACCGCAGCTTCTTGCGTCATCAATTCCGAGAGACCTCCGGTGGACAAGAAGCGCCGCCCGACCTCGACCCGCCCGACGTCGACCGCATCATCGTACGAATCCACCCGCACCAATCCTCAAGCCCCCTTCTTTACGGCGGTCGATTCACCCGCCCGACCGGAGACGAGACACCATGAGTGCCGCCGACGACCGTTTCGCCATCATCGCCACCCTCGACTGTTATGCTGAGTGCCTCGACACCCGGAACTGGCCAAAGCTTGCGGAAGTCTTTACTGCGGACGCCGAAGTCGACTGGGGTGAATGGAGGCAACAAGGTCTTGCCGAGGTAACGACGTCCATCCGCAGCTATCTCGATGGGTGCGGACCAAGCCAGCATCTACTTGGGAATTACCGAATCGAGCTTGACGGGGACACGGCAAGCAGTCGTCACTATTGCCGCGTCATGCATATGGGCAAAGACGAGCACCAGGGCAAAACCTACGAAACCTGGATCGAGTACGCGGACCAACTTGTGCGGAACGGCAACGGCTGGCTAAGCCGCCATCGCCATGCCCGCGCCATCATGGACCAAGGAGATCGTTCGCTCCTCGGCCCAGGCTGAGTTAGGCCGGCAAGGGCTCGCTTCTTCTTGCGCTTTTTTTTGCGCTCTTTTTTGCGCCCCGTTCACGCAAGTATGTTTCGCATACTCAATTGGAGCCCCAGATGCCCCTTGCTCCCCTCCACTACAGTCCATTCGATGATGCAATCTTCGAAGACCCCTATCCGATCTACACACGACTCCGCGCGGAAAGTCCGGTTCACTACGTTTCCGAGTTCGACTGCTGGGCGCTCTCTACTTTCGAAGACGTCTGGGACGCCTGCCAGTCCCCTGATCTCTACACGGCAGAGCAGGGAACGACGGCCGGGCACCTCTTGCAGAAAGTCCTCGAGGTGTTCCCCGCCCTCGACATGATGGACCCGCCGCGTCATACCGCACATCGCGCGCTCGTTAGTCAGCGATTCGGACCGGGCTTCGTTCGTCAGTTCGAAGACGATTTTCGAAAAATTGTTCGTGACCGCCTCGACACAGTGCGAGACGTCGGGCGATTTGACGTCATTAAAGATCTCGGCAGCCACCTCTCTGCCGGCGCCGTATGTCGGATCCTCGACTTCCCCGCATCCGATACCGAGATGCTGCGAGGTTGGGTGGATGCCGTCTTCCATCGCGAGCCGGGAGAACTAGGCATTACCCAAGCGGGCCTCGACGGCTTCGCCAATCTCGACGCCTACTGCCTCGACCTCATCAAGACACGCCGTGCACACGGCGATGTTCGGGATGATGTACTGGGCCGATACCTCGCAGCAGAACTGGACGACGCGACTGGGTCGCCTCGGGCTGGCGCATTCATGTCTGACGACAAAGTCGCTTCGCTCATGAAGGAACTGATTGTCGCCGGAACGGAGACACTCCCCAAGATGCTCGGGGCAACGCTTCACCGTCTTTGGGAACACCCCATTGCGCGACGCGGAGTCCTTGGCGACTCGGCACGTATGCTCGACGCATTTATGGAGACGATCCGTTTCGATATGCCCACTCAGTTCATGGCTCGCGTCGCGAGGTGCGACACTAATATTCGTGAACAAAAGATTCGCGCGGGACAGCCCATTCTTCTGCTCTACACGAGCGCGAGCCGCGACGAAGCCGAGTTCCCTGACGCCGACCGATGGAACATTGACCGCAAGGCGCCGCGGACTGTGGGGTTCGGTCACGGCACCCATGCCTGCCTCGGACGCCACGTGGCGAGGCTCGAAGCTCGGGTGGCGCTTGAGGAGATCCTCGGTGCGATGCCTGAGTATGAGGTCGACCTCGAAGCCTCCACGCGTCTCTACACTGAATACGTACAGGGATTTGCGTCTCTACCCATAGACTTCGAGCCCTACTAGACTTCGTCTCCGGGGAGGCGACCCGCCTCCCTGGATCAATTATGCCTATCCAGGAGCCCGTGTTTCATGTCCGCTGACGCCCCCACCCTGCTCTCCTTCGAAGATGCGACCGCTCGCCTACTTTCCCCAGGCAGTCCCTTTGAGATCACGCAAGAGGCCGTCCTCGGCGAAACGATGTCGGTTTACAAGAATCGCGCTCGGTCCCTACGCGAACTCCTGGAACAGTCGGCGGCCCATGGAGACAACGACTACATCGTCTTCTCGGATGGCCGTCGATGGAGTTATGCGAAGCATCTCGCAGACGTAGCTTCCGTCGCAGCCGCCTTCCGCGAGCGCTACGACATTCAGAAGGGTGATCACGTCGCAATCCTCGCAGCCAATACGCCTGAATGGATCCTGAGCTATTGGGCCACGGTCTCCCTTGGCGCAGTCGTGATTTCGATGAACGGATGGTGGGCCGGCGACGAAATTCGCTACGGGCTCGACCTCTCGAATCCGAAACTTTTATTAGTCGACCAGCGCCGCGGTGAGCGCCTCGCCGAACTCGACGGTGAAATAGGGGCTAAGGTCGTCACCTTCGAAACGGACTTCGACGAACTCATCGCCCACTCCCCCGGCTGCAATCTCCCTGACACACCTATCGACGAAGACGATCCGTGCCTGCTGCTCTTCACGTCCGGTACTACTGGACGTCCCAAGGGCGCACTCGTTAGTCACCGAACCCTGGTCGCCTTTACTATGTCCACGTTCTTCATTGGCGCGCGACGCGCAATGTCCGAACCGACATCCGGAAAGCAAGGCGCAACGCTCGCACCCTTCCCGCTCTTCCATCTATCGGGTTCGATGGGCAGCACCACGTCTATGCTCGCAGCCGGCGCAAAGACTGTTTGGCCCATGGGCCGCTTCGATCCCGCGAAGATCATCCAGCTATCCGTGGACGAAGGCATCACGGCTTGGAGCGGCGCAACGACTCACGTATTCCGACTCCTCGACCATCCAGACATGAAGAAGATCGACACGAGCAGCTTCTCAAATGTCGGCGTTGGCGGCTCCGCATCTACACCCGAGCTCCTGCGCACGATCGCCGAAAAGTTCCCACATCTAGGGGGCTCTGTCGGCTCGGGCTATGGCTCGAGCGAAACCGGCGGCCTCGTCAGCTACGCGCCTAATGACATGCTCCGGGACGCAGAAAACTGCGTCGGGCCGCCACTGCCTACGGTGCAGATTAAGATCGTGGATGAAGAGGGGTGTGACCTTGGAGAGGGCACGCCCGGCCGAGTATGCGTTCGCAGCCCTCTCATCATGCTCGAGTACCTGAATAACCCGAAGGCCAACGCCGAAAATTTCCTTCCCGGAAGATGGGTCGATACGGGCGATTTAGGGCAACTCATCGAAGGCCGGCTCCACATCGAATCTCGTATGCGCGACATGATTATCCGCGGCGGTGAAAACATTTACCCCGCAGAAATCGAGAACCGTATCGAACTACATCCCGATGTCGCTGAAGTCGCAGTACACGGGGTCGACGACCGAGAGCTCGGGCAAAAAGTCAAGGCGGTGATCGTGCCAAACAAAGGCGCCGAACCCACAGAGGGGGCGATCCGCGATTTCTGCGCCGAAAGCCTCGCCTATTTCAAAGTTCCCGAGATCATCGAAATCCGAGACGAGCCTTTGCCCCGCAACGCAACCGGTAAAGTCATGAAGCACGTTCTCGAGGGGTTAGGCGAGAACACCTTCGTCGAGGAATAGTCGCACTAGGCCGACTGCTCTACTGCCAAGCGCTCATACGCGACGTGTAAAAGCAGGTACCGCATTTGGGATATCCAAGTGAAGGATGAATGAAATGAGCGAAGGCAGCACGCGGAGCGACGACTCTCCCCAACCGGGCTTCGCAAGTATTCAGGACAGCTCCGAGAGAAGCCGACGTATCCAGCGGCGCGTTATGCGAGTTGCCTTTGCGGCTCTTAATACTGCCCGGCAAGGACGTGAGGTCCTTCGACGATTGCGTGGCGGTCCTCACGTCGTCGACTTCTTTCATCAGGTAGACGACGCGTACAGCGAACTCGCCCTGCAAGCCGTCGCCGAACTTCGCGAGCGATACGACGTCGTTTTCCGTTTCCATCTTGTCGGTCAAGCGGACAAGCTTTTCGCACCTGAGCCCGAAATGCTCGCTGAGTATGCGCGACGTGATTGTGCCATGATCGCCCCCCACTACGGGCTTTCATTTCCAAAGGGAGCCAACCGGCCGAACGCAGAGCTCGTCGGTCGCGTTGAAGCGTTATTGACACTCCTCCGATCCGATTCACGATTCATCGAGGTCGGACTCGAAGCCGGTCGAGCCCTCTGGGCGGGGGACCTCGAAGCCCTCGAAAAACTCTCCGAACGAGTCCCGAGTGCAGATGCCGCAACCGTCCGTGAAGCGCTTGAGGCAGGCAGCCGGACGCGTGCGAAACGACGGCATTATTCTGGCGCGATGTTCTCCTACGCGGGAGAATGGTTCTGGGGCGTCGATCGGCTTCACCATCTCGAGCGCCGGCTAATTGAGCTCGGCGCATCTTCTGCGGGTAAGAAGAAGGCGATTCGGTTCGATCGTCCGCCGCTTGATGCGGGTGAGAATCAGAACGACGCGCGCCTTCGGCTCGAAATGTTCCCCTCTCTGCGATCGCCCTATACCGCCATGATTTTTGACCGGACGGTGGGACTAGCGGAGTCGGTCAATATTCCGCTCGAACTCTCCCCGGTCATGCCCATGGTTATGCGCGGCGTCCCAGCACCCGGCGCCAAGGGCATCTATATCATGACGGACACACTTCGCGAAGCGAAGCATATTGGCGCTCCCTTTGGAAACATGCACGACCCGATCGGGAGCCCGGTTCTGCGGGGATTCTCGCTATGGCCCTTCGCTCGCGATCAGGGTCGCGGAGCGCAGTACCTCTCCTCATTTTTGTCGGCAGCCTTCGCCGAAGGACGCAGCACCGGAACCGACGAAGGGCTTCGTTTCGTGGTTGAGCGGGCAGGCCTCGACTGGCAAGAGGCCGCGCCCTTCCTAGATCGAGAAGAGTGGCGAGATGAACTCGAAGCGAATCGGCAGACTATGTACGAGGAGCTTGGGGCCTGGGGCGTTCCTAGTTATCGCCTCAGCGGCTCCGACGGAGAACCTGACCTCTGCGTCTGGGGCCAGGACCGACTCTGGCTCGTGGCCGCGGAGATCAAAAGGCGACTCGCCTAACGCGCGAGACTCTCGAGTGCCGGGCGCAGTATGGGAATCACCTCATGACCGATTCGCTCAATCTGTTCATCGACCTTCTCCTGGGGCACATCCTTTAGATGTACACGCAAGTTGAAGGCGTTTGCACCACCTTCTTGCGCGACTTTCAACAAACGCTCTGCCACCTCTTCAGCCGTCATGCCTGTGATGAGTTCCTGGCCATCGCCCCAGTGTCGCTGCGCCGCATCCGGCGCATAACTTCGATAGAAGTCCATCTGGTCCTCTACCGCCGCATTCGGGGGAGGACCGAGCCAGACTCTCCGAATCGCGATTCGAGCTCCCGACCCACCATTCTCAGCATATACATCCGTCAGCTCGCGCATCCGGGCAAGGGTCTGCATCGAGTCGAATAGAACGCCGATTCCCACGTGGGCCGCGCGACGGACCGCCCCCGGACTCTGTGCGGCACTCACCATAGGAACCGGATGCGACGCACATGCCGCTAGCGCTGGATCCAGCACGAATGGCTCCGCAGCGTCACCACGCAGCGCTGCAGTAATCTTTGGAAGCGATTCTTTAAATCGTGCTAGGCGGTCAGAAAATTCGCAATCCGCCATCTCGAAATCTTGTTCGAGCCCCCCAATAGCAAAGCCAGCTCCGACCCGGCCCGGGAACCGCGCAGATAGCCAAGCCAGTTGTTCCGCTACATGACTCCAGTGATAGAGCGGAAGCAGCAAGGGGCACGGCGCAGCCCAGATCCGGTCGGTTTCTTCCAATAGCCAGCCGGCGACCTGGAGCGGATTCGGCAGATATGCGGGGAAGCCGCCGTGATGCTCACTCGTCATAACACCATCCCAGCCCGCGGCTTCAGCCAGTCGTGCTTGCGCGACACACCCGGCAAGTATTTTCGGTGCCGTGCCAGAGTGCGGGTAAATACGGAGAGATATCTGATGATGAGCGAGTGGCATGGCACCCACGCTAGCAGCCCGGATCGCCGTGTCCGAACACGGCCGTTTGAATATCAAGAGCGCTGTCCGCGAGTCGAATGAAAGCGACGTATTCGTCAGATTCTCTCACATCTTCGCGACTGCGCGAGATTGAACCCGCTTCGGATTGCTCTTAATTGGCTATGGCATCGTAACGACGGATGACTCCGAAGCAACGCGACTTCTTTCGCGCGATGGACGCCTAGCGCGTCTTCTCTCGCAATAGAATCTCCTGAGCAATCGTCGCCAGGTGGACTCCCGTTTGCGAGAAGACTTCGCCGATCGCGAGGCCACGTGCTCCCGTCAGACCGTGTCCGCGAAAATCATGCAGCACCCAATCGTCGAAGCGACCGGGACGATGGAACCAGATCGCGTGATCGAGACTCGCGCCGACAAAGGTGCGGTCGTACTCTCCTGGATCGTCGCTCGGGTTGAGCCGCTTCGGATGCGAGTAGCTCGCCGCTTCCGTGGGATAATCATCAGACGAATAAGCGAGCGCACAAGCCTGCAAGACGGGGTCATCGCTCAAGGGCGGCGTCACCCGAAGCCAGCTCTTCGCCCGCGCCGGTCGTGTTTCTGGCCGCATCGGGCGCCTCTGCAAAATCGGCCCCCAATCGTCCGCCTTAAGATCCGCAGGCGACGGTAGATCCTCCGTCATCATCCGCTCCTGGACATCGACCGCATCTTCACGCACCTGAAACGATGCAGACAAATTCAGAATCGGGCCGCTTGATTGACGCGCGACCACCCGGCGAGTCACAAACGAGCGCCCATTTCGAATTCGATCCACCTCGAAACGAATTGGCTCATTCGAATCGCCACCGCGAATAAAATAGGCGTGCAGGGAATGAACATGCCGATCGGGCTCGACCGTCTCATAAGCCGCGCGCAGCGCCTGTGCGACGATCTGTCCACCGTAGAGCCCACCCCAAGGATAGGAGGGCCCCACCCCTACGTAGACGTCGGGTCCGTGGGATTCGAGGTTCATCAGCGTGGCAAAGTCGGTGACGTCGTATGGCATAGCGAGGCACTATAGCGAGCGTGCCGCCTGCGCGATGCTTCCACGTTGAACGCGAGTCTGGCCGAGTCGCTACAAAAGCCTCGGGATCAGTAGTTCTCCCGTCAACTGGATGCTCTTTAGGACAGACTCCTGCGAGACGCCCCCCATCTGCATCAAACACATCAAGCGGTCGCACCCAACGTCGGCGTATCCACGAAGTTTCTTCTCGCACGCGTCAGGGTCGCCAATGATCACCGACTCGATTGCTTCCATCACCTCGAAGACTTCAACGGGGTCAAGCTGCTCACCCGCCAACTGGCGATTCAGCAAGGCGATGACTGGAACTGGATCGTTGAGATCCAAATCGTCGTAGACCTCCGGAGCGGCGAGTGCCGTGTCACTCGAAGGAGCGGAGTCCTTTAGATCTCCACGAATCGCATCAATCCAAGTGTTTCGCGGAACGTGAAACACAGCCGGCGCGGCGTTGATGAACCAAAGAATCGCCTCGGCGGCGCCAGACGAGATCGCGTCCTCCCGAGTCTCGGCGCAGTGCATGAAGGTGAATACGGATCGCTGGGCGTTCACGAAACTGCCGACCGGGTTGGCCTCCGCGAGCCCGCGATCGTATTCCGAAAGCAAGGTGGCCAGTGTCGAAAGGGGAGAAACTAAGGTCGTGCCTAATACTCCGACTCCCATCGATCCCGCCATGTAAAAAGACTCAGGAGAAGTCGACGTCTGCCAGAGCGGCGGGTGGGGGGATTGAACCGGCTTAGGCACAACATTGCGCTTAGGGATCGTGGCGAACTCACTATCCCATTCGAATTCGTCCTGAGTCCACATCGCCGGAATCATCTGCATCGCTTCGCGAAGTTGCTCACGAGAGGAATCCGGATCGACCTCGAAGGTTTCCCATTCGGTCCCTCCGGAGCGTGCTAGACCAAGCTCCAAACGCCCCCCGCTCACCTGATCAAGGAAGGCCGCTCGCTCAGCAATACGAATCGGATGATTGATCGCGAAAGGCGCGAGCACGCCGGAATGGCCGAGATGGATTCGCTCCGTGTGCTGAGAGAGAACGGCGAGCATCATTTCGGGCGAAGAGCTGTACGAAAACTCCTTAGCTCCGTGATGCTCAACAGTCCACCAACAGCCGAAGCCCAGCTCATCAGCAAGCTTGGCTTGCTCTATGGCATCCCGGAGAACACGCCCCTCGAAGTCGGCGTCGCCGACCTGGTCTTTTGGAATCGCACGCTGGAGTTCGGAAAATATGTCGAGGATCATGGCCTAGCCTCCTCAATTCATTCTAACGTGCGGAAGCCTCGCATGCGCGCCCCGTTCACGTAAAGATTCACTCAACCAAAGAGGAAATTTCATGAGCGACGAAACGAAGACCGCAGGTTCCTGGAGCGTCGAATCTCTTTTCCACTTCGTCGTGAACGCGACGAATTTCGAGCGATCCCTCGCGTTTTATACGCGCCTCGGCTTTCGGGTGTTGCGCGACAACCGCGATGTCGTCTGGCCCACCTATGTCGGTGAGAATTTTGGAATGCGGGTCGCTCAAGGCCGCGGCGCACTCCTCGCCCTCGGTGAAAGCGAACATCACACGCGGCTCGACCTAATCGAATGGCTCGAACCCAAATGGACGAATCCCGATACCTCGCCGTCCCCCGAACGCGTCCCTCGCATCATGGCTCTTCGCACGAAGAACCTTCGCGCAGCCTATCAGGAGTTGTCCCAAGAAGGTTTCGACTTCTTAGCAGCTCCACGCGACCCAGACCCCGTAACGGGGGTCGAATCCGTGGTGTGCTGCCGCGATCCCGACGGCTATGTAATCGAGTTGATCGAGTACATGGGAGAGCGGCTGGGGAGTCGCGTAGACAACCTAGAGACACGCGCCTAGCCATCCAACGAATCGATCGAGGCAGGAGACCCGCGGATCGCATCCTCCTGTCTTTGTTATGCTGAAAACCGAGCTCAATCTACACTCGCAAGGATGTGACATGACCTGGGACACTTTGATCATCGGTGCTGGCTCCGCCGGCTGTGTACTCGCCGCGCGGCTTTCTGAAGATCCCAATCAAAACGTGCTTCTGCTCGAAGCGGGCCCGACGCTCGACCCCGACGCACTTCCGGAACAGGTTGAGTTTCTCGGACGTGGCTACGCTTGGCCGATCGAGTGGGGAGAGGAAGTTCAGTCCAGCGACGGACGCACCCTCCCCTATTTACGCGGCCGAGGCGTAGGCGGTTCCTCCAGCATCAATGGCGGTGTCGCTATGCGTGCCGAGCCTTCTGATCTCGCCAACTGGCCCAAGGGTTGGGGCTGGGACGAGATGCTCCCCTGGTTCTGCCATGTCGAAAATGACGCTGATTTCGGGGATGCTCCCTACCACGGAGATTCGGGACCGATTCCAATTCAGCGAGCGCCCGAATCGGAATGGGACCCGGCCTATGCATCTTTCGTAGAAGCCTGCACGGCCGCCGGCCTTACCTCCTGCGCGGACCACAACGCCCCTAACACCACGGGCGTCGGAGCGATCCCAATGAACCGCGACGGGAGCCGCCGATTGGCCGCCCCACTCACGCACCTTTTCCCGGCGCTGGGCCGCCCTAACTTGGCAATTCGCGGCGAATCACAAGTTGCAAAGATCCTATTCGACGGCGAGAGAGCCATCGGCGCGAGCCTCGTAAACGGCGACACGATCGTAGCCAACCGAGTCATCGTCGCGGCGGGCGTGCTGCATACGCCCCTTCTCCTGTGGCGATCGGGCATCGGCCCAGCGAGCGCACTTCATTCCAAGTCCATCGAGCCACGCGTGGACCTTCCCGGCGTAGGCGCTCACTGGACCGACCATATGGTCATCCAACTTTCCACGCCGATCGCGAATCCCGTCGGACGACCTGGAAGTCAGGGGATCCAAGTCCTCGCGCGGGCGACGGCGCCGGACTCCCCCTTTGAGAACGACCTCCAGATCACCCCCTGGTGCGAACGCATCGGAAAGAGCGAGTACCAACTCAACCTGAGCATTTCGCTACAGCAGCCGTTTGGGGAGTCAAGAATCGCCGCTCGGAGTAGCGACCCGAACGAACGCGGAGAATTCGATTGGAAGTTCCCAGCGGATCCGCGAAACACGGAAAGACTTCGCTCGGGCTACCGCCTAGCTCTGCGGATTCTAGATATCGCGAAAATCTCAGGTGACCCGGCTGCGCTCAATGCCGCGGGCGCGAGGAGCGACTCGGAAGTCGATGCCTGGATTGCCGCAAATCACGGCGCGTTCTATCACGGTGTAGGAACGTGCCGTATGGGTGAGGGAGAAGACGCTCCTCTCGACCTCGATCTCCGCGTGCGCGGTACGGAGGGGCTTTACGTAATCGACGGATCCACCATTCCCCGGGTCACTCGGAGCAATACGCATATCGTCATCGCCGCTCTCGCCGAGCGAGCCGCCGACCAACTAAGGAGCTGAAATTCGCATGGGACGCGCACCACTCTACTCTGTTACCCAAGACGAAATCATGTCCCGGGCATGTATCGACGATCCTTACTCACTCTACGCTCGACTCCGAAATGAGCACCCGATTGCACGCATCGGCGAATCCGGTGTCCACGCGGTCGCGAACTGGGAATTAGTCGACGAGGCTCTAGGCCGGGAGGCGGACTTCTCCGCCAACCTAACAGGCGTCCTCTTCCGTGGCGAAGATGGCGATCCATCCGTCTTCGACCTCAGCGCCGTCGGTGGGAGTCACGTAATCGCGACGGCCGACGACCCCGATCATGCGGTCCATAGAAAAATCTCTCAACCCCGGCTAGATGCGCGGCGAATCGCAAAAATGGAGCCGCTCCTTCGCGCCTGGACACGCGAAGCTTTGTCCCCGTGGATCGCCCAAGGTGGCGGCGATTGCGTTCCGATCGCGGAGCGAGTCCCTGCGCTCGCAATTGCAAACCTATTGGGCCTCCCGGAAACCGACGTCGATCGATTTCGCGTTTGGGCCATGATGGGCGGAGATATATTGGCCGGTGAGGCAGATGCCGAGCGGCTCGGCTTCCTCGCAAGAGAAACTTCGGCCATGGCGTTGTACCTCGGAGAACATTTCGACCGGGCCTCAGAAGCACCGAGCGATGCTCCCGATGCACCACTTCTCCATGCGCTCGCCCTTGGTGTCAGAGCCTGCAAGATCGAGCGCCAGGAGGCCATCGGCATAGCAATCGTGATGTTTGGCGCCGGCGGCGAATCCACAGCGGCACTCCTCGGGTCAGCTATGCGGCGCCTTGCCGAAGACCCTGAACTTGCGGAGCGGCTTCGCTCCGACGCTGCTCTCATCCCTCGCTTCCTCGAAGAAGTCCTCCGGCTCGACTCGCCCTTCAATTTCCACTACCGATCGGTCCGCCAAGAATGCAGCCTCGGCGGCTACGATCTTGTCCCGGGTGACCGCCTCATGTTGCTATGGGCATCAGCCAATCGTGACGCAGCACAGCACAAAACCCCGGATGCACTCCTGCTCGACCGGAAACATCCGAAGAAGCACATGGGATTCGGTAGAGGCATGCACTTCTGCATTGGCGCCCCCCTCGCCCGGCTCGAAGCCCGCGTTCTTATCGAAGAGACCCTCGCCCAAACCAGCCTGCTTCAGCCACGTACCAACGAGGCGGGCGATGAGACGACCCCCTATCTGCAATACGCGAATAGCATCTTCATTCGTCGTTTGGACAAGCTCGATCTTGAAGTCACTCGCGCTGGAAGCTAACGACCCAGGAAACGACCGAGTCCTTCCCTAATCAGCCCTTCGGCGGAATCTCGATCCGAATTCTGCTGCGCCCCATCGTCGGCCTTTCGCTTCCCAAAAATCGCGTCCCCTAGCTCTTTAGCGGCGCGATTCTTGAGTTTCTGCTTTGCCGCACTGCTCAGAGCACGAAGGTCCGGTGTGATGCTTGGAGAGCCCGCGGTCCCTCCGAAATGAAGTGGCAAAGCAATCTGCTTTCCGTCTCCTAGCAAGGCTCCAAGACCGTCTACCTGCGCCAAAATTTTCTGCGAAAGATCTTCCGAGAAAAGAATCTTACCGTCCGCGTTCACCGCGCCGTCGAGACGAACACTTCCAATCGCGTCGATCGCGAAGTCCCCAGCCGCCACGCGCAAGTCTCTCGCATGAACAGCGCCGTTCAGGATTTCGAGCGCCATTTCAATGCCTTCAAAGGGCGTACGATCTCCCGAAAGCGCGCCGGGAATGACGTCTCTAATCGAGGTCGCCGCCAGCTGTCCCAACCCCGGATCCTTTGTCAGTCGACCGACGAGTGACTTGAGAATATTGACCTGCTCGAGGGCACCGTCGCCCACGTCAAGCTTCAGACTTCCGGCGAGACTCTTTTTAAGCGTCTCCCATTCAAGACTGTCTCCGGCGAGATCGATATTCCCCCCGAGTGTTCCCGACAATGCGCCGGCAGGGACCCCTAGAAGGATCGAAGCCAACTCGCCGGAATCCAAATCCTTGAGCCGGGTCTTTAAGTTGAAAGGCGAAGCGCCGGGTTCGCCTAACACCATGTCACCGGAAAGATCGATTCGTCCTCCCGCTAAACCCAGCGCCACCTGGTCAAGCGTGACCTCCGCGCCTCTTGGTGCATCCCTGTATAAGAGATCGATCGCAATCTCGTTGAGATCGAACCCGGATAGCCGAGCATCGCTCGAGCGGATATTGACCGAATAACCCGAGTTCCCGGTATTCGGCGGCAAGATCACGTCGATTCGTAAATTATCCAGCCCTTCGACCACATCGCCCTCTTCCAGCCGCACGCCGAAAATTGCAGGATGTAATAGGGGGCTCCGAAGGCCAGCCGTTCCGGCCATTGTCGCAAGACTCTCAATGGCAACACCGCCGGACAGATAGCTTTCTAGCCCCTTGTCCGTAGCTTTCGTGGAACGAATTCGCGTTTCAAATTCGAGGGCGATCGGTCCATCGAGACTCAGGTCAGTGCCCGAAGTTTCGACATCCTCAAGCACAAGCGAGAGCCCTTCCTTCGATGTGCGGTCCTCAAACATGATCGTGCCGGCCTGGATCTTGAGTACTGCAATCGCCACTGCGAGAGGCGCCGCCTCTTCCACGTCCCCTTGTGGCGCATCATCTGAGGCCTCGTCGCCGCCTAGCGTCGAGAAGTTGAAGCCTCGCTGCGTCTGAATCACTCGAATCGTCGGTGCTTCAAGACGGATCCCGCTCACTTCGATCCGCCCAGAGAGCGCAGGGAGAACCTTTACCCCGACATAGGCATCGTCGAGACGCAGAAAATCAGCTTTGCCGAAGGCGGGATCCTCCGCGACCCGAAGGCCCGCGACGCGAACTGCAAGCCCGCTCGAGAAGGCAACCTCAGCCTTATCGAAGGAAACCTTCCGGCCGGCCGCATCACTCGCGAGTCCTGCGAGAGTCTCTCGATTCTCAGCGAGGTAGCCGTTGACGTTCGAAATCGCGACGAACGCGACGATGACCAGCAGGACGAGTAGTCCCGCGAAAATGAGTAAAGCCTTTTTCATGATGCCCCCGTTTGAGCGCGTTGGACGCGCCTCGACTCCGACGTGTTCCAAAACTCGCAGGGGTAGGCACGTCGATGATCGAGATTTCTGACGCGGACGCAGATGCCCGCATGGAGGCCGTTGCGAGCATCCACCGCGGTGTTGCTCACCGCAATCATATCGTGAAAAGCATGCTGTACTTCGGACGCGACCATAGCGCACAGAAGAAACCGCTCTCGCTCAAAGAAGTCATCACGGCATCACGAACGCACCTACGCGAAGAGATCGATCACGATCCAAACCATGACCGAGACTCCGATCGAGCCCCGAATTCCGCAGTCGTAGAGGCCATTCCTCGACCGGCGCGGCCCCGCAGGCGCCACCCGCAAGACAAGGCCGTGCTCCCGTGCCAATGGGTTAGCCTAGTATCGCCTCGATCAGTTCAGCTCTCTCGGCACGGCACTCACGCGCCGCCTCAAAAAGCGCGAGCTGCCCACGAGCACGCCGAATGTTATGCGCATAGGCGCTGTCAAAGTGTTCAGAGTCCCATGCGAAATAGGATTCTTCGAGCGCATCCGTCGCGTAGCGTGTTGCAAGTTCAAGAGAGATCCGTTCGGTCGCATCGACGAGCGATGCTCGTTCATCCGAAGCCACCGAAGATCCGAGCCCCGTCACGAATCCCCGCAGAGATGCGGTGAACACCTCGAGGTCAAAGTGTGCGCCGAGTTCATCCTCTCCTCGACGATTGCACCATGAACGCCACGCGTCACCCCACTCACTCCAAAGAGGTGCGCGCATCAACGTGTCGAAGTCGATCAAAGCCGTCGCTACATCGGGCGCGCCCTCGCCCTGCCCCGCCGCCTCGAAGAGAATATTCGAAATCTTCAGGTCGCCATGAATCACGCGCTGTCGCCCGTCGTAGGGTGCTCCCAACATTTCGAAACGCTCGTCGATCTGATGAGCGACGGCCCCAACCTCGTTGCCCCGAACTCGGTCCGCACATCTGCCCAGCGCTCGGTTCAGATTCTCTCGATAGAGTGCAGTCTCCCGGAAAGGAATGCCCATCGGCTGCAGTGGCGCGGTGAAATCTTCTAGCGCGCTATGAAAGCGACCGACGATCTGCCCTGCGGACTCCGCCTGGGCCACCGTCTGAATCTGGTGAAAGCTCACACCAGGAAGACGGGTCATGAGTCGCCAGCGATCCCCCGATCCAGACGTCGTATAGAGCTCATCCGCTCGGTTACGCTCGAGCAGAAAGCTAACCAGCCCACCCTTGATGAGATGACGTGAAACGAGCTCGATATTGTCGTGGATCTCCGGCGCGAAGACCGGACTTACTTTTTGAAGAACGTATTCACGGCCGTCAGCCGCGCGAAGATGATGCGTCTCATGCAGGAGGCCTACTTCGCCGTCGCGTCGTGCGAACCCATCACCCAGTGCGGGATACGCCTCAGTCACATCCAGCGGTAGCGCGCCCGCTTCGTCGCTCACAAACCGGCCTCAGACCGCAAAGCCTTGGCACGCCTATCCGGACCGTCGTGACTCCATCCGGGTGCCATCAACAAATAGCGGAGCCGCTCTCCCACGCTTGAGCTGCGGCGCATGTCTGCCGCCATCTCGGTATAGCCATGGGTCAGTACTCGCCATGGATTATGGCTTCCAATATCTGTCGTTAGGCCATACACGACAGACTCTTCGTCGAGCTCCGCGCTGAAAGTGCCAAAGAGTTTGTCCCAAATGATCAGCACGCCCCCGTGATTTCTGTCTAAATAGCGCACGTTCGATCCATGGTGAACACGGTGATGCGAGGGCGTATTCAAGACCGCCTCGTACCACTTGGGAAGCCGTCGAACAGCTTCCGTATGGGTCCAAAACTGATAGGTCAGATTGAGCCCCATCATCACAAGGATCATCGCAGGGTCAAACCCGAGCGCCGCGAGCCAAAGCCAGAAGAGAGGTTTGTATACGCGTTCCACCACGCCCTGACGAAGCGCCGTGCCGAAGTTCATATACGTAGAAGAGTGATGATTCACGTGGCCCGCCCAGAAGAACCGGACTTCATGATTCATGCGATGGAACCAGTAATAAGTGAAGTCATCGAGAACGAAGAGCAGCACCCAAGCCCAGGGCTGTCGCTCGACGACGTCACGCAGTGGGCTCAATTCATGAATCTGAAACATCGCGGCGATCGCGAGTGTCTTCGGAACGATTTCAATGAGCACCGACCCAAGAAGCATGAACATTGATGCCGCGAAGTCTCGCCCGTGATAGAGGCCTCTGTCTCCCCAGCGAGACCAAATGGCTTCGATCACCACGGCGGCCAAAAATATCGGCACGACGAACTGAACAAGGTTGTCGTCTTGGAACGCCGCTATGGCCCTTTCGAGGTTCGAAGACACACGTTCTCGTTTCAGCCCATGAAGGCCATAAGGGAGTTAAGAGCTAATCCTGAACCGCGATAGCCCTCTTCGCGACGCTGCATCTATCACGCGCTCGAAGGGGCCGCCTAACGTGACTTATGGATGATTGTATCGGCGAACCAGTTTATCTGACCGATTTTCTCGTCCAGCGTCTGGGTATCCGGCGTGCCGTCATAGGCATTCCGGAATCCGACAACAGCCTCGCTCACACCGATGTCCTCGAGCTTCTTCACTCCGTCCAGACTGAAGGCTTCGGCTCCCATCGACTGGTATTCGAAGGGGAGATGATCGCGACCGTATTCTTTTCGGTATCCATCGATTTCGTCGACCAGCGCTTTCAGTTCATCGGAGGTCCCTCCTGCATGAATGAATCCATCAGCGCGAAGTGCGGCGCGCCTAAGGGCGGGCTTGGAATGCCCGCCAATTAACATCGGAACCGGCTTGCTAGGTGCAGGCGTGATCTGCATCGACTCGATCTGAAAGATCTCTCCGTCATAGGAGAAATACTCACCGGTCAGAAGACCGCGGACGATGTCCATCATCTCGTCCATCCGCTTGCCGCGCTTCTCCCAGGGGATTTGGCAGGCTGCGAAGTCATCAGGCCAGGGACTGATCCCAACACCGAAGACGAACCGGTTATTCGTAAGAAAGGCGACGGACGAAAGCTGCTTCGCCACAATGACGGGCTGGCGAATCGCGAGCTTCATCACCGATGTCGTGAAGCGAATCTTCGAAGTGACCGCGGCCATAGCAGGGACAACAACGAAGGGCTCAAGGAAGGGAACGCCTTCGAGAAACTCACGGTCTCCAGTGCCGTTGTAGGGGTATTTGCTGTCGGACTTTTCGGGATAACAAATGCTGTCTGGAAGCGTGAAGGTGTCGAAACCCGCTTCTTCCGCGGCGATGGCCAGCGGAAGATAGAAGGACGGGTCACACATAGTGGCGTGATAGGCGAAGTTCATGATTGGATCCTTGATTCAATTAGCGGGCCAGCGCGCAATTGGGCCAGACGGCGATTGGGCGCTTCGGCGAAGGCCGGAACTCTAACTTTACAGAACAGGCTTGGGGAGGGGCTAAACGCGATACGAGCGCTGGAGTCCACTTTTCATTGGGTGCTGAGTGTCGCAGCGCCCGACTAGAGCTCCCAGACAGGAATGATCGGAGCCTTGCCCTCAACCTGGTCCGGCGTAAAACCGCCCCGGCGATGACGCGGGCCCGGATAGCCCGCGACGCGCCAACCGGAGAAGTCTCGATTCCCACCGTAGGAGGGATCCGCCAAGAACCCCACGATCGTGTGTACGCGTAAAGTCTCGAAGAAGACCGGCGACGGAAGCTGTTCTTCAATCCTCCATTCAGCGGCACTACCCGCTTCGATATCCGCCAAGATTGAATCCTGCTGCGCCTCGTCGAGCGACGCGAAGGGCCGGACAAAACGGGTATTCGCGATGCCATCCAATACGGCCAGTCCACCCTTGTAGAGTGGGACGGCCGCGGCATCTTCGTTCGCAAGCGCCTTGTCTATGAAGTTCACGCAGTTCGCTTCGAGAGCGCCGGGCTCGTGATCCGTTGGGATGATACGCGCTGTCACGGCCTCGAGCGTCTTCCATTCAGTAGCGTTCAGGATCACTGGCGTCGCATCTCTCGCCGCCGCTTCCGCCGCGAGCGGCCGAGGAGTATTCAGTCCGACGAGCACTCCTGCTCCGTACAGCGAGCTTCGCCTAACAAACTCTCTGCGATTCACTTTTCCCGAGTCACGGCATTCTTCGTCTCGATGATCGTTACTCATAGCGACTGCTTCTTCGCCTCTCGAATAAAATAATCCGCCACGCGATAGGCGTTGGCCAGAATAGTGAGCGTTGGGTTGTAGCCGGCGCTCGTAGGCATAAAGCTGCCGTCTACGACCCAGAGATTTGGCACCTCATGACTTCGGCACCATTTATTAAGGACCGATTTCGAAGGATCGACGCCGAACCGCGAGGTCCCGTGATTATGCGCGTTCCCCTTTTGCGCTTGTGTCGACGTGATATGAACCTCGGGGTTTCGGGTCGGGCGTATATGTTTCGCGCCGCTCGCTTCGGCCAACTCCGCCAACTTCTTTTCGTACCAGTTGAACATGGCAATATCGTTCGCGTGCTGCCGCTTCGTCACTCGGGGCACCGCCAAACCAAACCGATCTCGCACCTCCGGATCTAGATCGACCCCATTCTCTTCCATAGGCAACTCTTCCGCGATCACAGCGAGGGATAGCGTCCGAGGGAAAGCGCGAATGCGATCCTTGAGTCCAGCGCCCCAACTCGAACCGAAGGAATGATCGTTCGCCAGGACCGCGGCGTAGGCGATCGGTTGATGAGTAAACGTGTTTAGCTCTGCGACCACTCCGCCGCGAATGAAGCCGCGCTTTGAATCACTCGCGTGAAGATCGTCGAGGGCTCCGTGGGACTCGAGGCCTGTGTAGCCACGAAGATCTTCATCGAAGACGCCCATAGCCGAAGGGTGATGATGGAAAGTGAGATTGCGTCCCACGAGGCCCGAGCCGTTCCCAAGACCTTGGGGGAACAAAGCTGATTTCGAGAGCAGCAGGAGTTGCGGTGTGCCAATCGATCCAGCCGACACAATTGTGTGCTTCGCTTTCACCTCCTGCTCATTGCCAGCTTTGTCGAAATAGCGAGCGCCCGTCACGCGACCCGAAGCGTCAATCGGCAGATCGAAGACCATCGCGTTCTCGCGCAGATCCAGATTATTCGAGCGCTCTGCACGCGGAAGCGAAATGGAAAGCGTCGTCGCCTTGGCATGAATCGGACATCCGTAAGAGCGGCAAGCGCCGCCGTACATACATCGGGGACGTCCGCCGAAGGGCCGAGAGTTAATCGCCTTTGGCACCGCAAAGGGGTGATACCCGAGCTTCTTCGCCCCTGCGTTGAATTTTTGTGCTGAGACGCGGATCGGATGCGGCGGGTTAGGCAGCGCCGTCGTCTGCGGGGCGCCGAAGGGATTCTTCGTATGATCTCCAGCAACACCAAACTCGTGCTCCGCCTTTGTATAGAAAGGCTCGAGTTCCTCGTAGGAGATTGGCCAATCCGCAAGGCTCGCACCTTCGACCGGCCCCTCCTTTGAAAGCACCTCGAAATCATCGGGCTGAAATCGCCAGGACCACGCAGCCCAATGGGTCATCGTACCGCCGACGCAATGCGCGAGATGGCTGAAGCGACCCGTTAGGCTTGAAGAGTCCGCGTCGTGCCGGTACGTCTCGAGCTGGTCCGGCGAAAAAACCTCGTCTCGGATCACATTCCGAAGTTCATCGTCGTCGAAATCGATGGGCCCGACCCGCCCTCCCCGCTCAAGCGCAACGACCTCAAAGCCCGCCGCCGTCAGCTGATCGATCATGACGCCACCACCAGCGCCGGTCCCGATCACACAGACATCATATTCCTGCTTCGAAACCGCCATCGCACAGACTCTCCCCGGCGACACTCTTCACACGTCGCCATGTGCCCCCGGAGCATTCCACGTTCGTGATGTACTGGAAAGGCGTGAGATCGCGTACATTTGGTGTCGACCCAGCATCGCCGCACGCTTGGCGAGGAGTATCCAGTGTCCCGACCGAGTCCGTCTCTGACTTCTCTTGTTGCACTCCTGAATGTCGCAATTGCGACCAGCGGCCGGACGCTGCTTGCGCTCGCGCTCTGCCTGACACCCCTTTCCCAAGCCGAGGCAGATGGACACGAAGCGCATTCGGCGGCGGCGAGCTCTCAGCTCGACGCCGCAGCCGAAGAAGTGGTCGACACCGCTCCTTTGGGCGCTCCTTTAAACGCTCCTTCGTACTCGCCTGCGACCCGAGAAGACTTCCCGCGAACGCTTCTCTGGGGAGACACCCATCTCCATACCCAGCTCTCGCAAGACGCCTACAGCTTTGGCGTAACCCTCGATGCGGACCAGGCCTACCGCTTCGCCAAGGGCGGAACCGTTATTGCGACGCATGGTCAAAAGGCACGCCTTGACCGTCCACTCGATTTTCTGGTCGTCGCCGATCATGCGAACGGGATGGGTTCGATGACCGCGCTTGTCGGCGAGGACGAAACACTCCTCGCGAATGATCGTCTCAAGGAATGGCGGCGACTCTTGATTGAGGTCGGCAATCCGAAAGCAGGCCTCCAGATCTCGTTAGAAGGTCGCATGAAGGGTTGGCCCGACGAACTGAACGATCCCAAAATCATCGGGCCTGCTTGGGCGCAAAACGTAGAAGCGGCCGAACGGCATAACGCGCCTGGAGCCTTTACAGCTTTCATCGGCTACGAATGGACGTCGTGGCCCGGCGGCAGCAACTTACATCGCGTGGTCATCTACCGAGACGGCGCAGATAAGTTGAAGGGCAGACTCCCCTTCTCTTCCTATATGAGCGATGACCCCGAGGACCTTTGGGCATCGTTAGGCCGATACGAAGCCGAAACAGGAGGGCGTGTTCTCGCGATTCCGCATAACGGTAATCTCTCGAACGGCCTCCTCTTCCGCCCTGAGACTCGCGACGGGAACCCGATCGACGCGAACTATGCGAACCGACGCGCGCGCTGGGAACCCCTCGCAGAGGTGACGCAGATCAAAGGAGACGGCGAGGCGCACCCCTTTCTCTCTCCCGACGACGAATTCGCTGACTACGAAAGCTGGGACGAGGGTAACTTTGCGGGCGTACCCAAAACGAGTGACATGCTCGAGTTCGAGTACGCGCGCGGCGCGCTCAAGCTCGGCCTCAGCCTTTTCGGAGAGCTTGGCGTCAACCCCTTCCGCTTCGGCATGATCGGATCAACGGACTCGCATACCGCCCTGGCGACCGCGGACGAGAACAACTTCTTTGGCAAGCACAGCGCGGGCATGGAACCCTCTGCCACCCGCGCTACGCGCCCTGTCGGCAAAGCCGGCGATTTTATCACGATGGGCTGGCAACAAGCTGCCTCTGGTTATGCCGCCGTATGGGCGCGTGAAAACACCCGCGAATCGATCTTCGATGCGATGACCCGCAAGGAAGTTTATGCGACGACCGGCCCGCGAATCACACTTCGATTCTTTGGAGGCTGGGGCTTCAAGGACGAAGATGCGAATAGCGCGGATGTCGCGCGCATCGGTTACGCGAGGGGTGTGTCGATGGGCAGTGACCTCGGCGACCGCCCGCGCGGTCGCGTCCCCTCTTTTCTGATCGCCGCAAGCCGCGATCCCATTGGTGCGAACCTCGATCGTATCCAGGTCGTAAAGGGTTGGTTAGGCGAAGGCGGCGAGACCTTCGAGCGCGTCCATGACGTCATGTGGTCAAACAACGACCCCAAGCGACGTGACCGGCGCCGCATTCGCAGGAGTGGGAAACTCGACCCGGTCGGCACGACCGTTGATCAAGCAGGGGCGACGTACACCAATGAGATCGGTGCAGCGGAGCTTATCACCGTATGGCGCGACCCTGACTTCGACCCGGATGAAGCCGCCTTCTACTACGTCCGTGTTCTAGAGATCCCGACGCCCCGCTGGACCGACTACGACGCCGCAGTCTTCGGAAGCGACGTGCCCGCCGAAGTGAAGGACCGCGTCAATCAGGATCGAGCCTACTCCTCCCCCATTTGGTATTCGCCGACGCAGCAATAAGAGAAGGCCAGAGTAGGTCTCGAAGCAAGCGCCGAAGCACGCGCGATTATTTCGAGGATCAGGCTAAACTGAAGCGGACACCGACTTCGGCGCGGCAAACGAGACGACGTCGTCGCCGAAGAAGACCGGGCCATCCTCGCCGAGATTTGTGAGAGTTCGCTCGAGCGGACGCCACAAGCCTTCGCGCCGCACCCATCGGTCGCGATAGATTGCCGAATGCCGGAACATGTTAATTGCCCCGTCCTTCTTCTCTTGAAAATGGACGAGGTGGCCATAAGTCGTCGTCGTCGCTTCGTCGACGCCCTCAAACGCGATCATCGTGTTATGCATATTGTGCTGAGTCGCGCGAAAAATCTGTAGTGCCGGCTTGAGCCACTCTCTAATTTCAGGCCAAGTGCCCTTCGTGCCACCGGGCGTGTCATAGTGAACCACGGACTCCGGCAGAAAAAGCTCGTCGAGATCTTCGAAACGTCGATGATCGATGCACCAGCCGTAAAAGAAAATGCGCTGCTGGATCGACGCGAGGTCCGCCGCCTGGTTGGGGGTCAACGCGCCAGGAATTTGGGGCTCGGGGATGCTCATGGGTTTCTCCTAAATTTCGGTTCAATCTGCCTCCGCAGCCTACAACAGCAGCGCGAAGCGCCCATCGCAGGATCGGCGTAAGGAGAGGCAGGATCACGGCTGTGCCGTTATTATTCAAGGCCGGCGTTGGCCGGCACTGACTGCAACAGGAGCTCATAATGAAGACGATTGCGATCACAGGCGCCGCATCCGGCATCGGTCGGGCCACCGCCGCCCAACTCCAGAGCGAAGGCCATCGCACGATTGGCGTAGACGTCAACAAGGCCAACACCAGCAAGAGCCTGATCGCCGACCTCTCGACCCACGACGGTCGAAAGGCCGCGGTCGCCGGCATTCTCGAGCACTGCGACGGAAAGCTCGACGGCTTCGTCCCCTGCGCCGGGCTCAGCGGTCTTCCCGATCGCCCGGGCAGCCTGCTCGTCAGTCTCAACTACTTCGGAACGGTCGAAATGATCGATGGCCTCCATGATGCCCTCGCCGCAAGCGGTGAAGCCTCAGTCGTCGCACTGTCCTCCAATTCAACGACGACTGCGCCGGGGCTGCCTATGAAGCTCGTCGAAGCCCTTGCGACGGGCGACGAAGAAGCGGCGCGTGCAGTTGGGGACAAGACGGGCTCGCTCATGGCTTATCCCGCGACCAAGATGGCGCTCGCTCGCTGGCTCCGCGAGCGAGCTGTTAAGGAAGAGTGGATCGGGCGCGGCATCAACATGAACGCGATCGCCCCTGGCAAGACCGAGACCGCAATGGTCGCGGAAGGCATGGCCGATCCGGCGATCGGCCCGCATATGGACAAGTTCCCAATGCCGATCGGTCGCAATGGCAAGCCCGAAGAAATCGCGAGCTTAATCTGCTTCTTGTTAGGTCCGACCGCGCGGTTCTTCGTAGGCTCTGTCATCTTTATCGACGGCGGCACCGACGCATTGCTGCGTACGAACGATTTCCCGGCAGCCTTCCCGATCCCGAGCTGATTCGCATGAAGCGCCTAGGACTTAGTATACTTCTGAGCCTGATCGCCCTCGTCGTCGCGGGCGGGATTTGGATCTCGGTCTCCTGGCAAGATGTGGCAGCGGAGCCTGACTTTTGGGAAGACGAAATAATCGCCTTCGAAGCAGCCGATGCCATTGCGCCACCTGAAAAAGGGCTCGTTCTTTTTACCGGGAGTTCGAGCATCCGCTTCTGGACTTCGCTGACCGAAGATATGGAGCCACTGCGCGTTCTGAATCGCGGGTTCGGCGGCGCACATATGTCCCATGTCGTGCACAACGCTGACCGAATCATAAAGCCCTACGCGCCACGTGCTCTCGTCGTCTACGTTGGCGACAACGACATCGGTTCAGGGAAGACTCCGGAGGTCGTCGAAGCCGATTTTCGACAGCTTCTCGCCAAGGTTCGCGAGACGCTGCCCGAGATTCCGGTCTACTACCTCACGATTAAGGCATCCCGGCTGCGCTGGGATTTGTGGCCCGAGATGCAGAAAGCCAATGAGCGCATCCGCGTGATCGCGGCGGCGGATCCGCTGGTTCGGATCCTCGACGTGAGCTCGCCCATGGTCGAGCTGGGCGCCGGTGAGGCGCCGCCGCCCGAGCTATTCAGGTTCGATGGCCTGCATCTATCAGAAGAGGGCTACGCCCTCTGGACAGAGATCGTTCGGCCGCGGCTGCTGGCGGAACTCGGAGCCGGGTAGAGACCCACCGCCAATTCTGTTAGAACCTCGGCTCGTCGAACAGTCAGATGCGCCGCGCGAAGCCGCGAGCACACCAATAAACCGCTGTTCTGAACCTCGCAACTAGCCGACTTTTCAGAGAGATTCCCAACATGAGCCAGTCTCCTCCCATCATCTATACGTGGACCGACGAAGCGCCGGCCCTCGCCACCCACGCGTTTCTTCCAATCATTCGCGCCTTTGCGGGCGCTACCGGCGTGCCCGTCGAAACTCGCGATATTTCCCTTGCCGGTCGTCTACTCGCCGTCTTCCCCGACCGACTCAAACCGGAACAGCGCGAGGCAGACGGTCTCGCGGAACTTGGTAGCCTCGTAAAGACACCCGAAGCCAACGTCATCAAACTGCCGAACGTATCCGCTTCCGTCCCCCAAATGAAGGACGCGATCGCCGAGCTTCAAGCCAAGGGCTACGCCCTCCCCGACTATCCCGATGAGCCGTCGAACGACGATGAGCGCCAGACCAAGGCGACCTATGACTCGGTCAAGGGATCCGCTGTGAACCCGGTGCTTCGTGAAGGTAATTCCGATCGCCGCGCACCTAACGCGGTCAAGGAATACGCCCGACAGAATCCTCATCGCATGGGCAAGTGGTCCAACGACTCCAAGACCCACGTCTCGACCATGAGCGACGGCGACTTTCGGCACAATGAGAAGTCTGTCACTGTCGCCGACTCGACGAGCGTCAACATCGTCCACACTGCTTCGGACGGAACGAAGACCGTACTGAAAGAAGGCATTCCGCTCCTCGCCGATGAAGTCATCGACGCCACCCGCATGAGTAAGAAATCTCTCGTCGCTTTTCTCGCGGAACAGATCGAAGACTCCGCAGCGAAGAACGTGCTCTTTTCGCTCCACATGAAGGCAACGATGATGAAGGTCTCCGACCCGATCATCTTCGGCCATGCAGTGAAGGTCTTCTACGCCCCGGTGTTCGAGAAGCATGCCGCCACCCTCGACACGCTCGGTGTCGACGTTAAGAACGGCTTCGGCGACCTCGAAGAGAAAATCGCGACATTGCCTGACGCGGAACGCGCAGCGATCGAATCCGACATTAAGGATTGTTATGCCGCTAGACCGCCTATGGCCATGGTCAACTCAGACAAAGGCGTAACAAACCTCCACGTGCCCTCGGACATTATTATCGACGCTTCTATGCCGCCGATGATTCGCGACTCCGGCGGGATGTGGAATCCCGCCGGCGACCTGCAGGACTGCAAGGCCGTGATTCCTGATTCGAGCTACGCCGGCGTTTATCAGGCGGTTATCGAAGACTGCAAGGCAAACGGCGCCTACGACCCGACGACGATGGGCACGGTCCCCAATGTCGGCCTCATGGCTCAGAAGGCCGAGGAGTACGGATCCCACGACAAGACCTTCGAAGTCTCGTCGGACGGCAAGATTGAAGTCGTGGATGCTGCGGGTAACACGCTGCTTGGCCACGACGTAGAAGAAGGCGATATCTGGCGCGCTTGCCAGGTGAAGGATGCCCCGATTCGCGATTGGGTCAAGCTCGCCGTAACACGCGCGCGAGCAACGGGATGGCCCACGATCTTCTGGCTCGATGCGGACCGCGCGCACGACGCACAGCTGATCAAAAAAGTGAACGCCTATCTAGGAGACCACGACACGAAGGGTCTTGATATTCGCATTATGACTCCGGTCGACGCAATGAAGCTTTCGATTGAACGGATTAGGCGTGGCGAGAACACGATCTCGGTCACAGGCAACGTGCTTCGCGATTACCTCACTGACCTCTTCCCGATCCTTGAGATTGGGACGTCCGCAAAAATGCTCTCGATCGTCCCTCTCATGAATGGCGGCGGCCTCTTCGAGACCGGCGCGGGGGGCTCGGCTCCGAAGCACGTGCAGCAATTCGAAGAGGAAGGTCATCTAAGATGGGATTCGCTAGGCGAGTTCCTTGCACTCGCGGCTTCTCTCGAGCATCTCGGAGAGAACTTCGACAATGGTGCGGCAAGACTATTAGGCCAAACGCTTGACTCTGCGACGGCTCAGCTGCTCCTCAACAGCAAGGCGCCCTCGCGCAAGGTCCACGAGATCGACAACCGCGGCAGCCAGTTCTACCTGGCCATGTACTGGGCCCAAGCCGTCTCGGCCCAGTCGACAGATCCGGCACTCGCGGCAAAGTTCAAGCCGATCGCCGCTGCTCTTTCTGCGAACGAAGACAAAATCATGACCGAGCTGACCAGTGTCCAGGGCCCGCCCCAGGATATCGACGGCTACTACAAGCCCGATGTCGCGCTAGCGACGAAGATCATGCGCCCGAGTGCCACGCTCAACGCGATCATCGACGGGATCTAGAACCGGGCTCCAGCAGGCACGACGCGCCCAGGCCCAAACTGCGGGGCCCGAACGCGTATTACCCAGCCCTATGCGGGGACGGTCACCTCGACCGTCCCCGTGGCATGGGCGCCTAAGTCATTGATCGCCGCGAGGGCCACCGTCTTTAAACGGCCACCAGGGACCGCCGAGTCCCCAGTCACGCGACCCGTGAATCGCATCACCTGCCCGGGTACTGCCGGACCGCCAAGCCGAATCGCGATCTTGCCCAGCCGCGCCTGTGGCCCCGCCCAGTCCGACACGAAGCGCCCGACGTAACCGTTCGTCGTCAAAATATTCATGAAGAGATCCGGCGCGCCTTGGGCTCGCGCAAAATCGGCATCATGATGCACTGGCATGAAATCCCGTGAAGCGATCGCACCGGCTACGATCACCGTCGACGTCACTTTCAAGTCGAAGGCCGGTAGCTCCTCGCCCGTAGGCTCTGGCTTGACCGTGCCCGCCCCACCCGACTTCTTCCCGTTCCCAGCATTCGGATCCGTGGCGCCCGGAGCGAACTTGAAGACGCGAAATCGCTGGCGGCCAACCGAAGCGCCCGTCTGGTCGCAGTATTCCGTCACCCACGTGACAAAATATCCGCGCCCGAGCCCCGTCGTCTTCAACTCGGAAATCGATTCGAGGATGCCGCCTGAACTCAGCAAGTCGCCGGGCCGCAGATAGCGATCGAATTCGAGCTCTGAGTTCGTGGCGAGCGTTCCCGTGAATCCCTCAGCAGCGAGCACCGTGATCGGGCTCTCTCCTTTGGAATCCTGTGCGGAGCCTCCGCGCTCCGCGATACCCTCGATCTTCGGGCGCTGCATGCCCCATGTCTGCAACATGGCCGGAGGCGCAACGATTCCTTCATGCCCCGCCGCCTGCGCTGCGGAGTCATCGAGATAGATCGGGTTTTGGTCATCAAGTGCGTCCACCCAATGCCGAATCATCGGAACATTCACCGGATCGGGTGCAACCGTTCGCCCGCCCTCGCCAAAGGGTTGCCCAACCTCTTTGAGTAGTCCCTCGCGCACTCGATTCCCTGCTTCTTCCAGACTCATCTCTTTCCCCTCCCACTCTTTGTCATTTTCATCCAGTGTTTGCCCCAAGCGATCTCACTTTTTGCAAAGGTTTTCGCGAACTCCTGAACGCTACGTGATTGCGCGTTCGGGTTCATGCTAGAGTTGCAAGCCGTCTAACCGGTCGCGCCCTCCCCCCAAGTGCTTCCCTTTTATTGCGTTCCCGTTGTGTTTCCGCCTTGTTGTTTCAGTTGTATTTACAGCAGCGGCTTTGATCACAGTGGGAGCTCCGAGGTGGCCCGTCGTGGCGGCGCCCATCCGCTTTCGTGCCTGGCAGAAAGAAGCGCTCGCGAAACTCGAGGCGCGCGTCCACTCGAGTTTTCTCGCGGTGGCGACACCCGGCGCCGGGAAGACAACCTTCGCGCTCGGTGCGATTCGTCGCGCCTTGGTTCGGCGGGAGGTGCGGCGATGCGTGATCGTCGTTCCCACGCAACATCTCAAGCTCCAGTGGGCGGTCGCCGCCGAGAAGTTGGACATCCATCTCGATCCCGAGTGGTCCTCCTCCGACGGTACGCTGCCCTCAGACGTTCATGGTGTTGCGGTCACCTATCAACAAGTCGCTGCAAATCCCGGAGCGCTACGGCGACTCGTGTCCCAGGCTTTCGTCGTCCTCGACGAGGTCCATCACGCAGCGGATGCAAGGTCATGGGGCGATGGGATCCGAACCGCCTTCGAGCAGGCACCCGTACGGCTTTGCCTTTCGGGCACTCCCTTTCGATCGGATCAAAGTGCGATCCCCTTCGTCCGATATGTCGGCGAAGAAGCCCACGCGGACTACGAATACGGCTACGGCGAGGCGCTCCGCGACCGCAAGGTTGTCCGCCCCGTCTATTTCCCACGAATCAACGGACATATGGAATGGACGTCGCCGGATGGGTCGACCCATGCCGCAAGCTTCGACGATGCTGTCGGACGCACACTCTCGAGCCAGCGCCTTAGAACCGCCTTGGACATCGAGGGCGAATGGCTTCCCGCCGTTCTGATGAAGGCCCATCGCCAGGTCATGCACCTGCGCCAATCTGACCCACGCGCCGCCGGCCTGGTCATCGCGATCGATCAAGATCATGCGCGCGGGATCGCCAAAGTGCTCAAAGAGCGCGCCGGCGTGCAACCCACGATCGCAACCTCCGACGACCCCGGCGCCTCCCGAAAAATCTCCGAATTCACCGATAGCAGCGACCCCTGGATCGTCGCCGTGCGGATGGTCTCAGAAGGCGTCGACATCCCGCGGCTCAAAGTCGGCGTGTACGCAACTAACACAATTACCGATCTCTTCTTTCGGCAGGCGGTCGGCCGCCTCGTGCGAACCACTGATGGCGTTAAGCAGCAGCGTGCCTATATGTTCATTCCCGACGACGTGCGACTGCGAACCTTCGCCGCCGGGATCGCCGAACAGAGACGCCATAGTCTTCGAAAGCCTGATCGCGACGATGATGACCTCTTTGATGAACCTAACGAAGAGCGCGCGGCGCCTGAACTAGATCAGCTCTCGCTTTTCTCGGCCATCTCGGCGGTCCCGCTCGATGAGCACGGGAATCCATTGGATGTAGCGCCGTTAGTCGAGACCGATTCCGGCGACGATGACGATGACGCGATTCCGGGCTTGGTCGGTGAAGAAGACGACGAGGCGCCGACCCCTGCACCCTTCTCGCTTTCCGCCCAAGAATTCGACGGCCCCTTGCCAACGCCTGAACCGAGTCCTGTCATCGCTCAGTCGCCGCGTACGAAGAAGCGACAGCTCAGGGAGCAGAACAGCGCGATCGTCCGCGCTCTCGTTCACAAAACGGGCGTCGGCCACGCCCAGGTGAACGCCGAGCTCAATCGCCGCGTAGGATTGAAGCGCGTCACGGAAGCGACCGTCGGCCAGCTCGCCAAGCGCCTCGAAGCGGCCAAGAAATGGCTTGAACGAGGCTAGCAGCCTCTATGACCGACGAGTTCTCGCGCGCTTCGCGCTCCTGCACCGCTCATGCATTCAAGCCGACCGCGCACCCTGCCGTTTGCCCGAAATTGTCCCGGCTCTATAGAAACGCGGCAATGTGACGAGCGAGCCGTTCATCCCCATCTATTAAAAAAAACGCGCGAGACCGAAGTCCCGCGCGCATCTATTGGGCGCGCCACGAAGGCGCATTACCCGAACGCTAAATTTCAGATCGAGGCCGGCTGCAGCAAGCCCATCGCGTTCTCACGCATCACGAGCTGGATCTCCGAATCCGAGAAGCTGGCGCAATCGTTGATGAAGTCCGTCGGTTCGGCCAGGCCCTCTGCATGGGGATAGTCGGAGCCGAAGAGCACGTGATCAGCACCAATCGCGTCCTTGAGACCCGGGAGATCGTCCTCGTAGTAGGGCGCGACCCAGACGTTCCGCTTGAACTGCTCGACCGGGTCAGCTTGGAAGAACATGGGCATCTGGCCGTAGACTTTCTCGAGGCGCTTAATCAAAGGCCCCACCCAATTACTGCCGCATTCCACCGTTGCGACGCGAAGCTGGGGGTGCCTCGTAAAGACACCGTGACACGTCATGGCCGCCAGCTTGTCGGCAATCGGCGAAGCGGACATGGCGATTCGAAGCGGATCGAAATCGAAGGCCTTGAACGTGCCGCCGACACCGAACTGATCCGCGAACTGGTTGTAGCTCGCGTCACCCGAGTGAATGCCTAACGTCATATTCGCTTCAGCCATGCGCGCCCAGAAGGGATCGTAAATGCCATCACCCGGCGAACCGTGCTGCGTACCACGCACGCGACCAGGCGTTTGCGAGACCATCTTCGCGCCGTTCGCGATCGCCCATTCCAACTCTTCGACCGCCCATTCGGGATCGCATAGCGGGATATAGGGTGCTGCGAAGATGCGGTCCTGATAGGAGAAGCCCCAGTCTTCAAGCATCCAGCGATTAAAAGCACGGAACGCCGCGCACATCGCTTCGGGATCATGTTCAAGGGACGCTTCCATTCCGACGGCGAGGGTCGGGAAGAGCCAGCAACCATCGAGGCCCTGCGTATCAAGCTGCTTAATGCGCGCGTCGCGGTCACGATAGGCGGGGTTAATCGGATCGAGTTCTCCGAAGAGCTCGATGATCCCCTTGTTCTCCGGGTTTCGACCGCGGAAGTACTCGTCGAGGATGCCCGGCTTAGCAACCGGGTCGAACGTCGGGTTCGGGATGAAGCTGTTCACCTTACCACCGACGAGTAGGCGCTTCTTGCCGCCAACAATCGCCCAATCCATGCAGCGCCTCTTCATACGTCGATCGATATGTCGGGTAAATGCGTCTTCGGCTTCGTAGTAGTGATGGTCGGCGTCGAACGCCTTGAAAGTCAGATCGGCCATGGGGGAATCCTCCGTTATGTCCGGGCCCAACGGGTCCCGGCAAACCTTATAATGAACAATTTTACTATTTTTTTCAATGAATATCTGATATTAATATTTCATCCAATGGCCGTTGCGTGCGGCGCTACCCCATTTCGCACACGCAGAAAGATCGCCACATGACCGCTCCTACACAGGCAATCGTCGATTCCGTGCTCGGGCGCAGGCAGGCCGAGAGCGAGCGAAAGCGCGAGCGAATTCTCGAGGCGGCACAAGCTTGCCTAGGTGAGCTCGGGTACGCCCGGGCGACAGTGACCGAGATTGCGCGACGTGCGGGGGTCTCAAACGGGCTGCTTTACCAGTTTTTTCGCAATAAAGAGGACCTGGTCGAGCGCGTGCTCGAAGAAACTCTGCGGGACTGGGTTAGGGAGATGGTTCCTCGGGAATACGAAAGCGCGCCGGCTGCCCTGGAAGGCATGTTTCGACGGTCGGTCGAGTTCTGCAGAACGCACCCCCTTCTTCCGGCCTTGATTCGTGACGATCCTGAGCTTCAACTAGCACGACTCCAGTCAACGGGACGCGACCGAATTCAGCCGCATCGCGATCTCGTCGCAAGCATCCTCGAACAAGGGATCGCCGACGGCGCATTCAGAGAAAACCTTGATGTCCAAGCAACCGCAGACGTCGTATGCCAGCTTCAATCCGACTACTCAGGACGCGCCTACCGAAATGATGCGCGCTTCCCAGATGACCCACGCATCATTAATGCCGTCGTAGGTCTAATTCGCGCAGCCGTCGGCACCATCGGAGATTAGGCGTTCAGAATCTTCGTATCGCCGATTCTTTGACTAAGCGCTTGAATGAGGGACGCAGGCCTTGGGTCCGCACAGCCCTCCGGCGGCATGAAGCCGTACCTGAAAAACAACCTTGCGAGAGTAGACCTGCTGATCCCGCTCATCGTTGAGCTTCGGACCAAATCTCCCAGCGGTTGGAGACGACCATTTGGAGGATGCCCGAGCCGTAGGAAACGGAACGCGTAGGAGCGGGTTCCTCGGAACATCCTGCGAGCAAAATCGCCGAGAGCAGTCCAAGGAGACTCGTGGCCGGGCATTTCATGGAAGGCCTCAAAGGAGGACGGCGAATGGTCTCGAATAGACCTCACGCCCTCGCTTCTTTACGATCGGGCCCTGCTCCTACGGGCCGGAGGCGCACGATGTGCTTATCGCTTCCCCTCGCTAACGTCGAAGCATGACTTCCACGACAAACCTACCCCGTGACCCCGCCGAGTTAACCCCAGAATGGCTGACGACTGCCCTCTCGAAGCGTCATCCAAGCGCCCGCGTTTCGTCCGTCGAAATCCTAGAAATTCATCACGGAACGAATTCGAATGCGCGCGTCGGCGTTAGTTATGCAGAGCCCTGCGAGCTTCCCGAAACCTTCTTTCTCAAGATGCTTCCCGTCGATCCGGAGCGGCGAAAGACGATTCTTGATACAGGCATGGGGCGGCGGGAAGCGCTCTTCTACCAAACGCTCGCGAGCGACGTCCCCATGCGAGTGCCTCGCCCCTATGTCGCGGAACTCGACGAAGCCGATGGCAGTTTTGTACTTCTCCTCGAAGACCTCGGCCCCACAGACTGTGAACTAGCAAACCCATCCACCGGCATAAGTGTGGCCCAGGCCTTCGCGGCCATGTCCGACTATGCCGCGCTTCATGTTCACTTCGGTGACGAAGGCACGAGGCAGCGGGAGGCCCCATGGGTTACGAAAATGGACGAGGCCAGCGACATGGGGATCTGGATGCTTCAGTTCGGTCTCGACAATCATCGCGACAAACTCCGCGATCCCTACGCCGAGATGGCCCAACTTTATATCGATCATCGCGATGCTCTGGATGAAATCTGGCTCCGTGGCCCAACTACGGTGCTGCAAGGGGATAGCCACGTCGGCAACCTTTTCCTCGAAAATGATCGCGTTGGCTTTCTCGACTGGGGTTTGATTCAACTGGGTACGCCTATGCGCGATGTCGGGTATTTCATCACAATGGCCCTATCGCCCGAGAACCGGCGCGCCCACGAGCAGGACCTGATCCGGCGCTATCTCGAAGCACGCGTCGAAGCGGGAGGAGACAGTTATGACTTCGACGATGCATGGCTGATGCATCGCGTACATGCAGCGTATGCGGCGCCAGCTTCCTGTCCCTTGGTGCTATTTCCCGAGGACGAACCCGAAGAGAACAAGTTGCTCTCGCGATCTTTCCTCGAGCGCTCGCAATGCGTAATTGAGGACCTCGATCCGCGTTCCGCGCTTAAGGAATTCGCGGGGTTATAGCGCAGGGATCGCAGGGGAATAGACGCCTTCCTCATCTCCATGGACGTCCCACCCCCCTCGCGCGCCGTGCTCGTATCGCTACCGTCATAGTGCCGTCGCGGTTGGCATTCCGCTTCCCTTTGCGATGGCCCACATGAGGATGACAAGATGGAAGACCGCGGCTCCCCCGGAATCCCTAATGGCTGGTACGCCGTAGGCTGGAGCAAAGACCTCGGCGTCGGCGATGTGCAACGCATTCGGTACTTCGAAAACGACATGGTGTTATTCCGCACCCGTTCAGGTGTAGCGCGCGTACTCGACGCCTACTGCCCTCACCTCGGCGCCCATCTTGCCGAAGGCGGACGGGTCCAAGGCGAATCGGTTCGATGCCCCTTCCATGGCTGGGAATACGATGGCAAGAGCGGCGAGTGTGCGAAAATTCCGTATTGCGCACGCATTCCGGCGAAGGCTCGTGTCCGCGCGTGGGATGTCTGCGAACTCAATCATATGATCTTCGTATGGCACCACGCTGAAGGGAAGGCGCCTAGTTGGGAGGTGCCTGCGGCCACACAGTACGGCGACGCCGACTGGTCCCCGGTTCGCACTTTTGAGATCGAAGTACCCGTTCACATTCAGGACATGGCCGAGAATAATCTCGATCCGGTTCACTTCGAATACGTCCACAAAATGAGCGGCACCCCGGATACCGAAATTTCCTTCGAAAAGGATGGCCGGGTTCTAAATGCTGTTAGTTACAGCACCCAGGAAACTCCAGTCGGCACCTTCGACATGCAGCTCCTTCGTGAGACCTGGGGACTCGGCCTCGGCACAGTCGAAAGCTCCGGCATCCCAGGGGTAGGCCTTTTTATGTTTACCTCCACCTCCCCGATCGATCGAAACACCACGGTCTCTCGATGGGCGCTCACGACGACCAACAACTCCGTCGACATCGCAGGGGAAGAGTGGATGGACAACATCACCAAGGGTGTCTACGACGACATGAGAATTTGGACCAACAAGGTCCATCGTGCCGAACCCGTCTTCTGCGAAGCCGACGCACTGCTTGTCGAATTCCGAAAGTGGGCAAAGCAATTCTATTCCCCGGTTGCCTAGCTCTATCGCTTGGCACTGTCATTTATCACTTCCCTCGAAATTAGAGAGTCATAACGTATGAAGATCGCGATCATCGGAGCGGGGCCCGGCGGCCTATGCATGGGCATCCGTCTCAAGCAAGCAGGCTTTAACGACTTCGTGATTCTTGAAAAAGGACAAGGGGTCGGAGGCACCTGGTACCACAACCGCTACCCGGGCTGCGCAGTCGATCTTCCCTCGTATCTATATTCATTCTCGTTCGAGAAGAAATACGATTGGACCCGCCCCTACGCGCCGCAACCGGAGTTGCTTGCCTACATGGAAGGCATCGCGGAGAAGTACGACTTGCTAGGCCATTGCCGCTTCGACTCCGAAGTGACTCGCGCAGCCTGGCAGGAAGACACCGCAAGCTGGCAGATTGACCTTGCGACCGGGGATACCTTCGACGCGAACGTGGTCGTCTCTGCAGTCGGAATGTTCAACGATCTCACCTACCCCGACCTCAAAGGTCTCTCAGACTTCGAAGGTTCGTGCTTCCACTCGGCAAGATGGGATTGGAACGTCCCTCTAGAAGGCCAGCGGATCGGTGTCGTCGGCAGCGCCGCAAGCGCGGTGCAAATCGTTCCCGAACTTGTCGATGTCGCCAAACAAGTTCACCTCTTTCAGCGTACGGCCAACTGGGTTATCCCCAAAGAGGATGAGCCCTATACCGAGGAGGAACTCGCTGCCTTTCGAGCGGATCCTTCCGAACTTGAGGCCAAGCGGGACGAGATGTTCCGTACCATAGACGAAGGGATGACCTTCGCGAACACGGACGTCATGAAGGAGATCGAGGGCTACGGCGACATGCTCCGCAGCCAGGTCCGGGATCCCGAGGTTCGCGAAAAGCTTCGGGCTCATCACCCCTACGGCGCGAAACGTCCCCTGGTCTCAAACCGCTTCTATCCGGCTTTCAACGAACCCAACCTCGAACTCGTTACGGACGTAATTCAAAACGTGACCAAAACCGGCCTCGTAACGTCGGATGGTCAGGAACGTGAAGTCGACCTGCTAGTTCTTGCCACGGGATTTTCCGCAACCAAATACTTGTCCGCTCTTGATGTTCGCGGACGCGAGGGGCTGCATATCAACGATGCATGGGCGGATGGCGCGTCGGCCTTTCTCGGTATGACGACGGCAGGGTTTCCGAATCTCTTCATGCTCTACGGACCGAATACGAACAACGGATCGATCCTACAGATGCTCGAATACCAAACGCTTCACGTACTGGGTCATGTAAAAAGCCTTGCTAAGGACGGCGTCGACTGGGTCGACGTCAAGCCCGAAAGGCAAACGGCTTACAACGAGCAAGTTCAAACGGCGATTGCCGGTATACCTGTCTGGAATCACGCGGTAAACGGTTACTACAAGGCANNCGAGTGGCCGGGTCGTGACGCAATGGCCCTTCAGCATGACGGAGTTTCGCGAGATGACTGAACAGGTTGAGCCAAGTGACTACAGCGTAGGTGCACGACCGAGTTAATTCGGGCGTTACGCGGCTCCCATCAATTCGGGCGTTACNNAATTAGGGCGTTACCCGGCGCCTAGTAGAAGCATCCCGCCGCCGAGGCAGACGAACGAAGTCAGAAAGATCACGAAGCAGTACCCCATGATCGCCCGCGCATCGAGTTCAACGATCGCGAGTAGCGGAAGTGCCCAAAAGGGCTGGATCATATTCGTCCACTGGTCGCCGTAGGCGACGCCCATCACGATGACAGAATTAGACACGCCAAGCTCACTCGCGGCCTCGAGAAAGATCGGCCCTTGGACGGCCCATTGTCCGCCGCCGGAAGGCACGAAGAAGTTCAGCACGCCGCCGGAGACGAAAGCCCAGAACCCAAGGGTGCCTTCCGTCGAGATCGCCACGAATCCGTCTGAAAAGAGTCCGACGAGTTCAGTCTGCGTGATGAGCGCGACAACGGCTGCATAGAGCGGATACTGCAACACAACCGGCCCAAGAGTTCGGCTCGCATTGTTGATGAGCCCGAGATAGTGCTTCGGCGAACGGGCCAGAAGTAGTCCCGCCGCTAGGAAGCTCCAGTTCACGATATTTAAAGTGAGCTGCAATCCGCGCTCCGCGAACCACGTCACGAGAAAAACCGCAAAGAGCAGCCCCAGTCCCACCGAAAGAATTCGTGCCTGATCGAGCCTGTCCCCGGGCGTTGTCTCCGACGTGCTCGACTTTGCTTCGGCAGATGCCGATTCTTTCGCAATCCCACCGCCGTCGCCTAACAGGGCGGCATTCTCCAGAGTGACGGTTCGGTCCTCACTCGGCCCGAGGCGGCTACACACAAAGGCCACAGCGACGAGAGTGAACGCGGCCAGGCCCAGATTCCAGCCGGTTAGCATTGTCTCGCTCACAGGAAGAATTCCCATCACAGCTTCAAGCGCGTGGCCGGGGGTCGCAACCGCAAGCGGCGCCGTGCCGGAATATCCCATATGCCAAATCACGAATCCGCCATAGGCGCTCGCAACAAGCAACGGAAAGTGCAGCGAAATTCCCTTTTCTCTTCCCTCTCGTGCGATCGCCACCGCGCCAAGCGCCCCAACAATCAGTCCGAGCGCGCCGGCAATCATGCTCGCCGCGCCCGCAAGTAAACAGATCAATCCGTAGGCTTCCGGACCGGATCTTGGCAGGCGCGCGATCGCATCGATCCCGCGGCGCACGAGATCCGTATGCGCGAGTGCGTGAGCTCCGACCAATACGATGCAGATTTGCATAGCGAAGCCGAGAAAATTGGTGAGGCCGTTCCCCCAAAGCGAGAGAGCTTCCGCGGCCGTCGTCGGAGTGAGCACGACCGCCATTATAAATGTCACACCCGTCAATCCAATCGCGAACACGAAGGGATCCGGGTAGTAGCGCTCCGAGAACGAAACAAAGGGACGAGCGATCAGATCCAGGTTGAGGCGCATCGCCCTAGCCTAGCAAGCACGACACCTGGCACACACGACGGATCTACTTCTCCTAGACGGCGCGAGGTGGTAGAGTGCGCTCGATCACTGAGATAAAGACAGGATTGGGTACCGCGATCGGTGGACGGGATGAGCGCCGACATCTAGCAGCGCTCTTCTCAGATATGTGCAGATCAATGGAGCTCGGCGATCCACTTAGCGCGGGGGCCTCGCGGGGCTATCATCCTCATGCTTATTTCGCTTCGCGCCGAGCCTGGCCGACCACAACAAGGAACTCGCTCATGCATCCGCGCACCCAACAGGCGCTTCTTGCCATGCCCGTGATTCTCACCATCGGCGCGGCCATCGCTTGGGCCGGGAGCCAAGCAAGTATTGGCGTGGCAGGATGGCCCCTCTTCGCGCTCTGCGGCGCATTCAGCTTCATCGTGAATTGGCTGATCTTCATTCCCGCGTTCGCATTCCAAACCGAACGCTATTTCGACCTCAGCGGCAGCCTCACCTACCTCGCCCTCATGGTCGCCGCCCTATTGCTAGGATTGGCAGACGAGCGGGCCTGGTTACTCGCTGGATTGATCGGGCTCTGGGCCGCGCGACTCGGCAGCTTCCTATTCGTGCGAGTCATCGCCGACGGCGGCGACGGCCGCATGGACGCGCTCAAACCGAACTTCGTGCGGTTCCTGATGACCTGGACGCTCCAAGGCTTGTGGGTCTTCCTGACAGCTTCCTGCGCCCTCGCAGCGATGACGACAGCAACCGCCGTGCCCCTCGGTGGCTTCGCCTATCTCGGTGCGACGCTTTGGATCATCGGCTTCGCATGCGAAGTGGTCGCCGATCACCAGAAACGGGTCTTCCGACGCGACCCGACCAACAAAGGCCGATTCATCACGAGTGGGCTGTGGGCGTGGTCCCAGCACCCGAACTATTTCGGAGAGATCCTGCTCTGGTTCGGCATCGCCCTGATCGCCCTCCCCACGCTTCGCGGAGCGCAGTACGCCACCTTGATCTCGCCAATTTTCGTGTTTGTTCTGCTGACGCGGATTAGCGGTATTCCGCTTCTGCGTGGGCGGGCTCGCAAACGCTGGGGCGAAGACGCCGGCTATCTGGCCTACCGAGCTCGAACGGCCACCCTATTCCCACGCCCGCCGAAGGCCCAATCCTAGACGCTAGGCACTAGGCACCACCGAGTTTGTGCAGGTAAGGATCCATGACCGACTGCGCTGCCGGCGGCGACTCGAAGGATTCGATCGCGCGATGTCGCGTCTGAATCGTGTCGCGGTAGTAGGTGTCGGTCTCGATCCAGAACCGCTCTTCGACGATTCCAGCGAGCACGAGCTCTGCCACCTCGTCTGGTTTCTTTGCGATTTTCTCGAAGTTCTCAGCGAATTGGGAGAGATCCGTATCGCTCCCCGCAGAGGGTGAAGGCGCGAACTCTGCTGCCTCTTCGTCTTCGTTGCGGAGTTCCTTGGGGCGATTCCGCGCGGCGTCCCCGATATTAGTCATCACCATGCCGGGGCAAAGACAATGAACGTTCACGGCGGATCCGACATTCGCGAGCTCTGTGTGAAGCGTCTCGGCAATCGAGACTACGGCGTGCTTCGTCGCGTTATAAGGTGCAAGCCACGGAAAAGACGTGAGTCCTGCGACCGATGCGGTGATGACGAGACTTCCCTCGTTCTGCGCCTTCAGTTCGGGCAGAAAGACTCGGATCCCGTGCACAACACCCCATAGATTCACATCGAAGGTCCACTTCCAATCCGCGGTCGTCAGCTCCTCCATAGGCACACTCGCGGGGGCGACACCTGCGTTCAAGCAAATCACATGAGGAGAGCCGAACGCCGCTCGCGTGGCTTCACCGAGATGATCCATCGCCGCTTCATCACCGACGTCAGTGACGACCGGGAGCACCGTCGCTCCGAGAGCCTCGACCTGAGCAGCGGCGACCTTAAGCGCCTTCTCCTCGATGTCCGCCATGACAATGTTCATGCCTTCACGTCCCATGCACTCAGCGAAGGCCAAACCCATGCCGCTCGCGCTGCCCGTGATGACCGCAGTCTTTCCTTCGAAATCTCGCATCTCGCTCCCTCTTCGACCGTGATTCTGCTGATAGATCAACCAATGGACACTGAATTTTTAGTGCGCCTCGGAGATCGTAAGGGTCAACCCTCGCTCGATCGAAGCGAGCTGGCTACCCCACCCGAGATATTCTACTCAACTTTGCAGTCATATATTGTCAAACATGGTTGAATACTTTTCTGGGCGACCGTATTCTTCACCCCATGCGCTCCACCCCTCGAAATGCCCACGCTTCTGCGACTTCCAGCGACGTCCGTCTTGTGCGCTCGAATGGACGCGCGACGGGGCCGAAGAACAAAACGACCGAGCGTACCTGGGAGCGCTATCGCGATAACACGGCACGCCACCTAATCGGCATCGCCCGAGATCAGGATCATCGCGCCCAGCAATACCTCACGGAAGACCGAGGTTACGAAGGGTTGAGACCTAGCCTCGGCCCGCTCATCTCCCTCGTCGCGACCGAGCCTCGACCGCTCGGCGTATTGGCCGCAGAGCTCTCGATCAGCGCCCAGGCCTGTAGCCAACTCGTAGATGTAGGCGATCGCGCGGGTTTCACTTCACGACGTGCGGATTCCTCGGATCGTCGCAGCCGCGTCGTCAGCCTCACACCTCGCGGACGTAAGCTCGTGCGCGACGCCGCTCATATTCTCACAGTGATCGAGGCCGACTACCGCGCGCGAGTTGGAGACACATTCTTTGATTCGATATGTACGGCGCTCCAACAGTTGGCCGAATTGATTCCACTTCCTGTTCGCAGTGCGAAGGTCCCGAGCTCAAAACTCGCATCCTCTCTTGGACTCTTACCTCTCCTCTCGGTCCACGTGCAGCGCGAACTCATGCTCGCGACCGAGCGCCGCGGTCACCTAGGTCTCAAGATGTCTCATGCCCAAGTCTTGCCTCTGATCGGCCCGGACGGCGCACAGGTGACAACGCTTGCGCGAATCCAGGGCGTTTCCCGACAAGCGATCAGTTCAACCGCCCGAGACCTCGAGACGCTGGGTTTTCTCGCACGAGCCTCCGACGCAAGAGACGGCCGCGCGGTCGTTTTCAAACTCACCTCGAAGGGCGAATCATTAATCGCCGATTCCGTGCGCTCCCTCGATGAACTCGACGACCAGCTTGAGCGCACCCTCGGCGCACGCAGATGGCGCGGACTTCAAACGGGGGCCCGAACGCTCTATGCGTCCCTTGACCTTGAGCGCGAAGTCTTTGCTCGCACCGCGCGCGCCAATCAGGCTCGCGGAGCCGACCAACTCACCCGCCTAGCACAAGAACTCCGTCGGGAACTGGGCGCAGTCGACGCAGATCGTCTCGCCAACATACTCGCGAACTCCGCGAGTCAATAATGCAACCCGCGACGCTGATTCTCTCCTCACACTTCACGTCACGCCCCGTGACCTCGACACCAAGGACCTGTCCCAATGACTTATGACTGGCTCGCCGCCCTCGCCTTCGTAGCCACACTCGTCTCGCTCACCATCGTGATCAAGAAGCTCGTCTTTCGAAACGCAGACTTCGCCGACATGCTCGCCCAGAACAAGGTCGCGGATAAACCGAAGATGGCGAAAGACAGCTTTCGTGCAGCCGTGAAGGTCAACGACAAATCAGGCATGTATACGAACCTCGCCTACTTCGTGATCTTCCTACCGTGGGTAGTCAGCCTCGAGGCGCGTCCGATCTGGCTATACTTCGTCGAGATTGTGGCCATTCTGGCGATCTTTGACTTCATGTATTACTGGACGCATCGATCGATCTTCCATGGAAATCTGATGCGCCGTATCCATGCTTTGCATCATCAAGCGCGAAAGCCCAGCCGTATGGATGCCCACTACGTCCATCCCTTCGAGACATTTATCGGCCTTTGCCTCTTTCTCTTTTCGTTGCCCATCGTCAGCGCGATCGAAGGGGCTCCAGTCAATGCCTTCTCTGCTGCGATCGCGACTCTGGTCTTCACGCAGCTCAATACACTGAACCATGTCTGGACGAAGCTTCCCGCGACTAACCCGCTCTACCGCACCGTCGACTACATAACGGGCGTGCATCACGCCCATCACGTTGACATGACTCACGGCAACTACGCCACCCTCACTATGTTCTACGACAAGATCTTTGGGACCTTCGAAGATCCCGTAAACAGAGAGACCGCCTGACTTTCGGTCTAGGTAGGCCTATCTGGCTCCGGTACCTTTAGGGCTCCCAACAGGAGTGCCGCATCCATGCCTACGGAAGTCAAGAAGGTCATCTGCGCAAGCTGCGACATCGCTTGCAATGTCGTAGCTGAAGTCGAGGAAGGTCGCGTGCTGCGCGTCCGCCATTCTGACAACCCCGCCTTCAAAGACAATATCTGCATGAAGGGTGTCCACGCGCCTAAGGGCTTCGCGCATAAAGACCGCGTGCTCCATCCTCTCAAACGCAAAGGCGAGCGCGGCAGCAACGAATGGGAACAAGTTTCGTGGGATGCCGCCATGAACGAAATCGGCGAGCGCCTGCGCGGCGTGATTGATCGCTACGGCCCAGAAGCGTGGGCCGTCTCGACGAGCCAATGGAACACGAGCACCGACTACGGCATGGGCCGCCGAGTCATGAACCTCGTGGGATCGCCTAATTGGATCAGCGGCGTAGCACTCTGCGCTGGCAATACCGCGGCGATCAATCGGATGACCTACGGGTGGTTTCCGATGCCCGACTACAACAATACCGAATGTATCGTGCTCTTCGGTCACAACCCGAAGCGGCATAGCTGGACACCGATTTACAACAACATCCAAAGAGCCAAGGCGCGCGGCGCCAAGCTGATTGTTCTCGACCCTCGTAAGAGCGAGAACGCAGAGCAAGCCGATTTATGGCTGCCGCTCCGTGCCGGCACCGACGCCGCCATGTGCATGGGATGGCTCAAGGTGATCCTCGACGAAGGCCTTTACGACAAGGCGTTCGCTGAGCAATACACCCACGGCTTCGAGGCATTCCGCGAGCGCGTGAATGAATTCCCGCTCGAGCGCGTCGCGCAGATCACGGGCGTCGATGAGGACTTGATTCGACAAGCCGCACGAATGTACGCAACGAATGGACCGTCGATCATCCCCTGGACCCCGATCACCGATCAGCAGCGAAACAGTACCTCCGCGATTCGCCTGCACTGCGCACTTCGCGCGCTCTGCGGGTACATCGACGTGCCCGGAGGCGAAGTCCTTATGGGCTTCAACCCCAGCGTTGTTCAGGATTCGCAAATTGAGCTTCACGAGGTGCTGCCCCAAGAGCAAAAGGAAAAACAGCTTGGGTCAGATACGCACCCGGCCTTTACCTATCGCGGGACCGCCGCGTTAGGCGAACCGACAAAACGCGTATGGGGGCATGAATACGCCAACATCGTCACGGGAAGCTATATGGCTAATCCCTCGGCAGTCTTCCGCGCAATGGCCCATGGCGATCCCTATCCGGTCAAGGCCTTCATTTTCCTCGGCAACAACCCGCTCATGTCCTACGCCAACATGAAGCTGATCCACGAAGGCCTGATGAATCAGGATTTGATCGTCGGCCATGAACAATTCCTTACTCCGACGGCCCAGCTCGCCGATTTCGTGATGCCCGCGGACAGTTGGCTCGAACGCGCATCCATCATGGACGCTTACGGATGGTCGTCCATGGTTCGGCCCTCGGAGAAAGCGGTCGAACCGCCCGGCGAATGCCACAGCACTTTTGAGTTCTGGCGTCAGCTAGGCGTCGAGCTAGGTGTCGGGGAGCAAATCCCATGGCAGAACATCGACGAGATGCACAGCTTCCGACTCGCGGCGCTTAACATTGACTTCGACGCGTTCCACGAAAAGTTCGAAGTCTTCCCCGCGCCGATTGAATTCAAGAAATACGAAAAAGTCGGCTTCGCAACACCGACAGGCAAAGTCGAACTCGAATCAACGATCCTCGCTGATCTCGGCTTCGACGCCCTGCCCTATTTCCGGGACGATCCGGAGACCGACCCGCAATACCCGCTCATGATGTTCATGGGCGTGCGCGAAGACGAGTTCTTCCAAACCGGCCATCGGCATATCGACCCACTTCGAAAACGCCGGCCCGAGCCGCAGCTCTTTGTGAATCCGGATACAGCGGTCGATTGGAATATCTCCGAAGGCGAGTGGGTCGAAGTCGCCAACACCCTTGGCTCCGTCCGAATGCAGACCGCAGTGCGACCCGATATGCCCCCGGATCTGATCCGTATTCCCCATGGATGGTGGAAGCCCGAGACCGAACGTGGCCTTGGCAAGCTCTCGGGCGCCTGGGATATGGCTGATGCGCAGATTTGTCCCGACGACGAAGACTTCCTCGATCACGAGCAAGGCATCCCCCACCTCAAGGGCATTCCGTGCCGGATTAACAAGCTCGACGCACAGCCGCAATAGGGACGTTCTCAACGCGCACGGGTCTCTTTGGCCGCCAAGAACGCGATCGCTACCCCCTTGCGAAGTCCGCGCAGAAAATCGCACCATAGAGCTTCCTAAGAGGAGGCAATTTGAGATGAGAGAACTGCGGGACAAGGTCGCCGTCGTGACCGGCGGAAGTGGCGGAATCGGCCTCGCCATTGGTGAAGCCATGCTGGCTGAAGGTATGAAGGTCGTCCTGGCGGACATCACCGAGGACACCCTGGCTCAAGCGGTCAAGGAATTCGGACGCGACGACGTGATCGGTATTCCCGTCGACGTCACCAACTTCGATTCGCTCGAAGCACTCCGAGACAAGACGATCGAACATTTCGGTGGCGTGCACGTCATCGTGAATAATGCGGCAGTCGGTGCCGGCGCCAAAGGCAGCGTCTGGGAGCATCACCTTAACGATTGGAAATGGTCCCTCGACGTAAACGTCATGGGCGTGATCAACGGAATGAACGCATTCATCCCGACCCTGATCGAGCAGAACGAAGGACATGTCGTAAACACGTCCTCGGGCAACGGCGCCTACTATCCAATCGCGAGCAGCGGCATGTACCCTGTCACGAAAGCCGCGGTCACAACCCTGACCGAATGCCTTTGGGGACAGCTCAAAGAAATTAACAGTGAAGTAGGGGCCAGCGTCCTGCTCCCCTCGAGCCCCACTCCAGGCGTGCTCGCGACGGGTATCTGGAAGGCGGGCGCGAATCGGCCTGATCGCTTCTTGCGAAACGATCCCGATGACAACAATCCTCGAGATGCCCTCGCCGAATATCGCGAGCGTGCAGCCGCAGCCGGACAAGAAGTGCCCGAGGCACCGCTCTCTGATGTCGCCGATCTATGTATCCGCGGAATCAGAGACGATCTATTCTGGGCGACCTATCCCTTGGAAGGCATGATGGAGAAGCTCGACGATCGTTATGCGTCGATGAAGAATCTCAGTCCGCCGGAATATCTCCGCGAGGTCAACCTCATGTCCGCAGCCGCGGATGAGCGTTCGAAGCAGTAGGACGTGAGGCGGATCATGGGCTTCCGGTCGAAGCCCATAATCCCCGCTCGAGCATTTCATTTCACGAGAGGCGCGCCAGCTACTTGGCTGGCTTGCCTCCGCTCGCGACCGCCCATGCCGGCGCCTTCATCTTGTAGGGAATTTCGCGCCGATCAAGAATCTGATTAATGACCCGCGAGTAGCCGGTCTTGGAGATTCTCCACGCGCCATCTTCTTTTCGATACGAGTCGGCGTAGTAGACGAACATCTCGTCGACGAAACCCTGCTTATGGTTAAAGAAGTAGTGGTACATGGCCCAGATTGCGGTGGCTTCAGTTTCGCTCGCTAGGGTGATCTCAGGCATTCCGGCCATCCAGTAGGCGATGATCTGCGCGTCGGGGTCGTGGGAATCGATCAAGAATGTGAGCAGCTTCTCGCGATCCGCAAAGACATACTCACCGTCGGAATACGAGGTCTCAACGTCCTCGGTCAAAGTCTCCTTCAGCAGGTCATAGTCGTTATTCGTCATTGC
>DGPZ01000085.1:0-5751 GCA_002390675.1 Deltaproteobacteria bacterium UBA4427 | reverse complement strand
GCCACATGCCGTTCTAGGGTTTCGAGGTCAGCCATCATGGGTCTCCTGAGTTGATGGATAGAGTTTCGGGAATTCTATGTGCATAAGCCGCACTCACTAGAGCATGTAACTATCGCCTGAAGCGCGCACTGTTATGTCGCTAATCGACACACCCCAAGGCTGGTCGATAGCGAAGACAATCTGATCCGCGAGCAGCTCGGGCGCGAGAGCAAAATACTCAATCGAATTGGGATCCGTGAGCTCGGCCGGCGGATCTTCGCCGAAGACCTGCCCCATCTTCTCCATGAACTCCGGCATACCAGTACCAAGGATGCCGCCAAGAGCTGCAGGGTTGATCACCCCCTCACCCAGTCCCGTGCTCGGCACTCCCGTGGGTCGAATCGTGGTGACTTTGATTTGTCCCTGGGATTCCTGACGGAGTGCTTCCGACAAAAACCGAACCGCGGCTTTCGTCGCGCCATAGACAGCCGATCCGGGCACGGCGCCATTGCCATAGATCGACGAAACATTCACAACGTGTCCCCGACCTTGCTCAATCATCTGATCGTGCACGGCCATAATCCCGTGCAAAACACCCTTGAGATTGATGTCGATGCAACGGTCCCAGGCATCCGCCGCAGCCGCGTGGTCTGCGAAGAACGCTAGAGGCATCACGCCGGCGTTATTCACTATGACGTCGATCGCCCCAAAGCCAGCAACCGCTGCTTCGGCCATAGCCATCATCTGGGCGCGATTGGTGACATCCGCCACGATCGCGGTCGCTTCGCCGCCCTCGGCTTCGATCAACGAAACCGTTGCATCGAGTTGTGCTGCATTGATGTCGCAAGCGACGATGCGCGCACCGCGGGCTGCGGTCTTCTGTGAAACGAGGCGACCGAAGCCACCTGCGGCACCGGTCACGACGATGACCTTGCCTTCTAAATGATTCGCCATGCGGCCTACGATCTCCCTTGGTCCGGATCGGACGTTCAGGAGAACGATAGGCCGCTAGTGAGCGAAACGAGGAACGAAATGAGAGCGAATTAGGACGCCCGCAAATAGGGCCTACGGGCGGCTCGATGGGCTGCGTCCGCCACTCGATCCAGCAGAACCACCGCGGCGATTCCTACTTCGTGATCCAGTCGGGCGACCGGCGGCTCCCTTGGGAGCGGTCTTCGCTCCCGGTCGTCCTCCAGACTTGTTGCCGCCATTCGGTCGAGAACGGCCACCGCCGCCACGCCCGTGCGAACCACGGGGCTGTCTATCACGGCGATCTGCTTCGCTGTCCTTCGCCGAAGCGATTTCAGCCGCATCGATGAGAGGCATCGCGTAGCGCGGGATCTTCGATCCAAGCATGCGCTCCGTCTGCCGCAACCAATCGCGATCTTCCGTCGTCACGAAGGTCACGGCCTTGCCGCTTTCCTCCGAACGGCCGGTTCGACCAATTCGATGGGTATACGTTTCTGGCGTACTCGGCGGATCGAAGTTGATCACGTAGTCGACGCCTGCGACGTCGATGCCACGTGCTGCGATATCCGTTGCGACCAAAATGTCGTAGCGCCCTCCGCGGAAGCCGGACATTGCCTTATCGCGCTGAGGCTGGGACATATTGCCCTGCAGAGCGATTGCGTTTCGGCCACGCTTGGCAAGTTGGAGCGCCATGCGCTTCGCCCTGTGCTTCGTTCGCGTAAATACGATCGCCGACTTGCAATCCTCACTCGCAAGCACGCGCTCAAGGAGCGCGCTCTTACGACTCTGCGGCGTTTCGTAAAGGCCATGCTCAATGCGTCCTGCAGGCGCGGCATGCGCAAGCTCGACGACATGAGCATCGTTCAGAATCTTATCCGCAAGCGACCTAATCGTCTTGGGCATGGTCGCCGAGAAGAGCAGGTTCTGTCGGTCACTGGGAAGCTCCGCGAGGATCTTCTTGATGTCGGGCAGGAAGCCCATATCAAACATGTGATCGGCTTCGTCGAGCACGAGCGTATCGACTCCGGACACGTCGAGCTTTCGCTGACGGATCAGGTCGAGGACACGACCGGGACAACCGACGATGATCTCGGGAGACCGTGATAGGCGCCGCACCTGTTGATTGATCGGCGTGCCACCGAAAATGGCGAGACTCTCGACGTCGACATAACGAGCGAGTCGCCCGATTTCGTCATGAATCTGCGTCGCTAGTTCTCGCGTCGGGGCGAGGATCAGCACGAGTGGGCCGCGGCCCGGCTCTTCGATCAAGCGCTGCAGAATCGGCAGAGCGAACGCGGCAGTTTTGCCGGTACCCGTCTGCGCGAGGCCCATGATGTCTCGACCTTCGAGACATGCGGGAATAGTGTCGGCCTGAATCGGCCGGGGTTCGGAAAAGCCCGTTTCCTTGAGGCCGCGAAGCAGCGAGGAATCGAGGTTAAAGCGATCGAAACCGCGAGCCGACGACTTCGTCGACTCTTGCGCGTTTGCGCTAGTCAAAATGAATCTCCACCGCGCACGTGCGCCTACTTGGCGTGTCCACGCGGTCTTCGTTCTTCAATCCTAAACAACAGAGTCAGGAGAGAGCGGATATCGGTGTGATTCGGTGGGAGGGAACTGCAAGGCCACTCACTCATTGTGAAGGCGCACAGTCGATCCGAATCCTGTTGTTCACCGTTTTGCCAGGCCAACCGCATCCATTCGATCTAAGAAGATCGAGCATTTTGGGTTGGCCCCGGCCAATAACGTCTGGACTCCGTTGGAAGCTTTAAAAGGGCTGTTCCCTCAGGCCAATTCCGCGTTTACCCATTCTAGGTGCGGTCGGATCGAGGGCGAAACCAAGACGTTGTTCGAGCGGGCGTGGCCCGCTGTTTCAGTGTGTAGCCCTATTCTCGTCGGACGGCCACTGAACAAACTTGATGATGTAGTTCTCATCAGAGCGCAATTGGGAGCATAACTGCTCTCCCCTACCTAGAATCGAGCGTTTCAACGATCATTTTTATCATTTCTCGAGCTATTCGCACGGAGCTTACCCAATGGCATTTCGTATCATTCCCGGCATTCTCGGAGTCTTCTTCTTAACACAGGGCCTCGGATGGCTCGCAGACCCCGCAGGCGCTGCCGAAGGACTCGGTATGCCGCTCCTTGATGGCCTGGCCAGGAGCACACAGGTCGGCGACATGGCGGGCTTCTTCATTTGCCTGGGCGGCTTCGCACTCTTCGGCGCCTACCGCGAGAACCCTGCCTTTCTGCGAGCGGCCGGAATCCTGGTCGGCATGTCCTCGATCACACGCACAATTGCATGGGCGGCCCACGACGCCGATTTCGCCACCCAGTTCATAGCGATCGAAGTGATTTGCGGCGCGGTCCTGCTCTTCTCCGCCAGTCGCGTCGGGCAATCGGACGCTATTTAGTTCGCGCGCATGCACTGACCACTAAAACTGTGGATACACCCAAGACTGCGGACGCGGTCGGCCGCCCGGCCGGCCTTATCAAGACGACCGGGGTCGATCGCGCATTAGGCCGAACAATTCGATCCCACCAACTTCGGGCATCTGCACGTCGCTCACCATGCAGTCGAACTCCACGCGCGAAGCTGAAGTCTGTTGCGTCTCAGTCACTCGATTTGCGTCACTTCGACACATTTGTGACAGTTTGACTCGTTCGCTCCAGAAGATCCATGACGTATACTCACGACTCGCGTCATCCTGACCGCCTACGACAGCGATCTCGCCGGAGGAAAGTCGATTGGACAAGGTTCGTCCGGCAGCGGGTCGCGGGGATCCCTATGCGAACCCTGAGCTCTTCAATTGGCTCGATAGCCTTGAGGGCGCGCCCGACTGGCTTGGCCCGGGAGAAACCGAGGCCGAGCGAGAGAACTGGTCGGAGTGGCAGCGCCGCGGGAATCACTTTTTCGCTCTCGCTGGGGCCACTCTCCCTGGACTCGTTCTCGCATTCGCCATCGCCGTCCTTGGACGCACCCTGGCCGATCTACCGAACGAAGTTCTTGGTGTAACGAAGACGCCGCTCAGCCCAATCCTCGTTGCGATCCTGCTCGGCTTGGTCGTGCGTAATACAATTGGATTGCCATCGGTCTTCGAGGCGGGGCTCGCGCTCTCCCTCAAGCGCATCCTGCGTGTCGGCGTTGCGCTGCTAGGCATCCGACTGAGCCTTGCCGCCGCCGGTGCCATCAGCTTGGTCGCCCTCCCTATCGTCTTTGGCTGTATCGCAATGGCGCTCTTCTTTGTCACGCGCCTCGGAAAACTAGTCGGACTCCCGCCTCGCCTAACGACCCTCATCGCCGTCGGCACAGCGATCTGCGGCAACTCCGCAATCGTCGCAATGGCGCCGACGATCGAAGCCACCGACGATGAAGTCAGTTATGCGGTCGGCTGCATCACGCTCTTTGGACTCATCGCGTTAATGGTCCACCCGTTCCTCGCACATAGCCTTTTTGGCGGGGATCCCACGCTTGCGGGACTCTTTCTAGGCACGGCCATTCATGACACCGCCCAGGTCGCTGGCGCGGGCCTCGTCTACGTGGCCCAATTCGGCACGCCTGAAACCCTAGATGTCGCGACAATCACCAAGCTGCAGCGAAATATGTTTATGCTCGCGGTCATTCCACTGATGGCGTTCACCAGTCAACGCCGCCAGCCCAACGCAAGCCTCGTGGCCCAGGTCCGTGCAGCTATTCCCTTCTTCGTACTCGGCTTTCTCGCGATGAGTCTCGTCCGGACCGTAGGCGACCTCGGAGATGAAGCTTTCGGATTGCTGGACCGATCGACGTGGACGGCACTCATTTCCTCGACGACAACGACCGCGACGTGGTGCCTCACGATCGCAATGGCGGCGGTCGGCCTTGGGACGAGTTTTAGCCGACTCAAGGGGCTCGGCCTACGACCAATCGGCGTTGGATTCGCCGCAGCAACGCTCGTCGGCGCTACTAGCTACGTGCTGGTCAGTTTCTTCGGACCCTATGCACTTAGCTAGACGCGTAGTCCGCCATTTCGACACTTCATGTGGCCGACGGGTAGGTACGCAGCCCCTCTAGACCGTGAAATATCTCAACTCCAATCGTCAGGCGGTCGGCTTAATGCGGTACCGGATCGGAAGATGCTTCACGCCAGGAACCAGGTTGGAAGCCACGCGAGAAGCGTCGCCGACCGGCTCGACGTGCTCTAGCCGCGGCACTAATTCACCAAAGAGTGCGGCAGTCGTTTTCCGAGCCAGATGCGTACCTAAGCAGAAATGCTCACCGATCCCGAATGCTAGGTGCGGGTTTGGGTGGCGATCGATTCGAAAGGAGTTCGCGTCTTGGAAGACCGCCTCATCTCGATTCGCTGAGGCATAGAACATGACGAGTCGCTCACCCGCGGACAGAGCGCGGCCGCCGATCTCAATATCCTCGGCCACTGTTCGCGCCATCGTGTTCACCGGCGTCACGTAACGCAAGATCTCTTCAACAGCGGTCTTCGTGTGCCCCGGATTCTCCCGCCACGCAGCCAACTGATCCGGATGATCGAGAAGCGCCTTCATGCCTCCGGACAGCGCCCCCCGCGTCGTCTCATGGCCGGCGATGAACATAACAAGGCAGTACCCCATCGTGTCCATATCATTCATAGGCTCGCCATCGATTCTGGCGTTCGCGAAGAGCGAAACGAGGTCATCCTTCGGGTTCTCGCGACGGTCCGCGAGAATTTTGGCGAAATAACCCGCGAAGTCCATCGCGGCAGCCATCACCGACTGGCCCGCGTCCATGCCCTCGCGCTGAAACTCAGGATCGTCGCGACCGAAAATTTCATT
>DGPZ01000015.1:1734-2605 GCA_002390675.1 Deltaproteobacteria bacterium UBA4427 | reverse complement strand
TCTGCCAGCCGACGGACGTCACTCACTCCGCCGAAGTCGATGCCCTCGTCGATCGCGCCGTCGCGGAATTTGGCCGACTCGACATCATGTTCAACAATGCCGGCGGGGCTATCCCAGAAACGACCCACGAAGTGACCGACGAGAAATACCGCGAGGTCATGGCGCTTAACGTCGATGGTGTCTTCTTCGGAACCCGGGCAGCGCTTCGCGTCATGGTGCCTCAAAAGAGCGGCTCGATCCTAATCACAACGTCTGGCGCCGGGCTCGGGGCGGTCCATGGACTCGCGGTCTACGGCATAGCGAAAGCCGGCGTGATCAATCTCGCCAAGAGCGTGGCTTCGGAATACGGCCCCATCGGAATCCGAGCGAATGTTATTTCCCCCGGTCCGATCGCTTCGAAGGGCTTCAACCAGTTCCTGGATTCCGTCGAAGGCCTGCGTGCGAAGATGGAGGGTGGCGTTCCTGCGAGACGACTCGGACAGCCCTCGGAAATCGCCAATACCGCCGTCTTTCTCGCTTCTGACGAAGCGAGCTATGTGAGCGGTGTCGTGGTTCCCGTTGATGGAGGAATCGCGAGCACTTATCCGAGCCCTGCTCCGGACATGAAGTAGTCGCGAAGAAGCCCCCTTCCCTCAGACAGGCACTGCCTAGGGAAGTGGTGACTCGCTGGAAAGTGGATGGGGCCGAAGCGAGGCTCGCCATTTTTTTCGGACGACGTCCGCGCGCGCTTCACCACATCGGGCCGACTACAAGACCGACATCACCGCGTCGCAGAACCGGTCAACATTTTCATGGCTCGCACCCGCGACGTTCACCCGACTCGAATCCACCATGTAGATCGCGTGTTTGTCACGTAGGGATTCGACCTGCT
>DGPZ01000015.1:1150-1604 GCA_002390675.1 Deltaproteobacteria bacterium UBA4427 | reverse complement strand
CAGCGAAGCGCTCGACGAGCAGCTGACGAAGCCCGTTGATTCGGTCACGCATCTGCGCGAGTTCCCGTTCCCAGTCGGCCCGAAGCGCGGCATCTGTGAGGATCGTCTCGACGATCGCGCTGCCATGCGCCGGCGGCATCGAATAAATCCCACGAATCACGTTCAAGAGCTGGCTACGCGTCGTCGCTTCTACCTTCGAGTCACCTGATAGCAGCGTGAGCGCGCCCGTACGCTCTCGATAAAGTCCGAAGTTCTTCGAACAGGAAGTCGCCAAGATCACCTCAGGAAGCCCTTCCGAAAGAAGGCGCACCCCGTACGCATCCTCGTCGAGGCCATCCCCGAAACCCTGATAGGCGAGATCGATGAAGGGCGTGAAGCCGCGCTGCTGAGCCAGCTCGAGTACAGCTTGCCACTGCCCCTGATCAAGATCGACGCCGCATGGATTATGGCAGCA
>DGPZ01000015.1:0-1114 GCA_002390675.1 Deltaproteobacteria bacterium UBA4427 | reverse complement strand
TCGAAACGCAGCGTGCCCGTCGTACGGTCTAAATACGGGTACTCCTGAATAGAGAGTCCCGCATCGCCTAACAGTGGAATATGATTCGCCCAAGTCGGATCGGGAACATGTACGGTGGCATTTTCTCGACAACGCCCAATAAACTCCGCGGCGACACGAAGCGCGCCGCAACCGCCCGGCGTCTGTACGACCGAGAGCCGCGAATCAAGCCCGGCGGAAACCTTGCTCCCGAAGACCAGCCCCTGCACTGCCGCGTTATAACCCTCGGCGCCGGCTGGCCCGATATAGGATTTCGAGGACTCATTTTCGAGCCGTAGCGCTTCGGCTTTCTTGACCACCGAAAGCACGGGCGTCTCGCCATTCGCATCCTTGTAGACCCCAACTCCCAAGTCGATCTTGCCCGGGCGCGGGTCTTCACGAAATGCCTGCATCAGCCCAAGGATGCTGTCCGGGGGCATGGGCCCCAGTGATTCGAACATCGTCTTCTCCTGCCCTGCCCTCAGCCGTTATCGGAAGGGCCGGGACTGCCTAGCAAGCTTTCAAGGGCGGACACGAAGCCCCGCATTTCATCGTCGGTGCCGATGGTGATTCGCAGATACTCGTCAATTCTCGGCTTATCGAAATACCGAACAAGCACGTCCCGCGAGCGCAGACCCTCGAAGAGTTCCTTGGCGGGAACCCGCGGATGCGTCGCGAAAACGAAGTTCGCCGACGACGGCAGAACCTTAAACCCAAGAGTAACGAGCCGTTCCGTCGTCCATTCCCGCGTCGCCACAACCTGATCACGGCGCGCTTCGAAATACTCTTCATCCCCGATTGCCGCGCACGCGATACGTTCAGCGATCCGGTCAACCGGATAGGAGTTGAATGAGCTCTTCGCGCGATCGAGCCCTTCAATTAAGTCCGGGTGCCCAAAAGCGAAGCCGACGCGCAAGCCCGCGAGCCCGTGCGACTTCGAAAGTGTTTGCACAACCAACAAATTGTCGTACTGCGAAACCAGAGACGCGACCGACTCCGCCCCAAATTCCACATAGGCCTCATCCACGATCGTCACCCGATCCGGCGTATCGCGAAGCAGGCTTTCGATTTCGCCTCGCCCAAGAGCCATGGCGGT
>DGPZ01000022.1 GCA_002390675.1 Deltaproteobacteria bacterium UBA4427 | reverse complement strand
CACGGAATCGACTGCGTCCGCGGACGCTATTCGACGCCGGGCGAGACCGGCGAGATCAGCCATTTCCAAGCGCTCTCTGCCGCACTCTCCGCAACCGTCGGCCTCGGCAATATCGCGGGTGTCGCCTTCGCCGTCGGAATAGGCGGACCCGGCGCGGTCTTCTGGATGATCGTCGGCGGCCTAATAGGCATGTCCTCGAAGTTCGCAGAGTGCACCCTCGGCCAGCGCTACCGGATCACCGACGAACAGGGGCAAGTCAGCGGCGGCCCCATGATCTATCTACGCGATGGCCTGGCAGAGCGCGGCCTAGCAGGGCTCGGCCGGATCCTCTCAGTCGTCTTCGCCGTCATGTGCATCGGCGCGAGCTTCGGCGGCGGCAACATGTTTCAATCGAATCAAGCCTACGCGCTCGTTCAACAAGAGGTTCCGATTCTCGGTACGTCGACGGGCATGATCGGGTTCGGACTGGTCCTCGTCATCTTCGTCGCCCTCGTGATCATCGGCGGCATCAAGCGGATCGGCGAAGTCGCCTCGATCCTCGTGCCCTCCATGTGCGTGCTCTATACGCTGTGTGGCCTCCTTATTATCCTCAATCATGCGAGCGAGGTCCCAAACGCGCTAGGTCTGATCGTCAGCAAAGCATTCAGCTTTGAGGCCGGCGCGGGCGGCTTCGTAGGTATTCTGGTTCAAGGCTTTCGTCGGGCAGCGTTCTCGAACGAAGCGGGTGTCGGCTCCGCTGCGATCGCGCATTCCGCGGCACGCACGGATGAACCGATTCGCGAGGGCATGGTCGCGCTTCTGGAACCATTCATCGACACGGTCATTGTGTGCACCATGACCGCTCTGGTGATCATCGTGACCGGCGCGTGGAACGACCCCGACGCCGGCACCGGAATCACGATGACTGCCTGGGCCTTCGCGACAGTCATCCCATGGTTCCCGAAGCTGCTCACCGTCGTCGCCGTGCTCTTCGCATTCAGCACGATGATTTCTTGGAGCTACTACGGCGAACGAGCCTGGACATTCCTATTTGGGGGTCGCTCGATCCTGGCCTATCAGCTGTGCTTTCTCGCCTTCACCTTTGCCGGCGTCGTCTTCCAAAACGCAACCGTCGTGCTGGAATTCGGCGACCTGATGATTCTAGGAATGGCGTTCCCGAACATCGCCGGCGTCGTACTCCTCGCGCCTATGATCAAAGCCGACCTCGACGACTATCTAGCGCGACTTGCCGCAGGGGAATTCGTGCGGCAATAGGATGCGAAACGACCGGGGCACGACCACTGGCCCAAGGTCGCATCCGGGCGCTCCACCCTGTCTAACTTTTATTAAGCCGTACGGAGATTCATCTGGGCGCAATGTCCACGACAGGTGAAATAACTGCTGCGGCTTTCACGCTGATCACCGCCTGGGTCGCGAGCCGGCTTCGCAAAACATCGATGAGCACGATCGACAAGGGCCACCGCAAGCGGGACTTCACCGTATCGGCCCGCCCCTGCTCAAATCGCTGGGGAGTGCTCCTTGAGTGGCAGTTCCGCCAGCGCACAATCGCTGAGTCCAGAAAGATCGTATTCGCTCATCGAAAACAATCTATCTACATATGCACCCTCATACGCGGTCTTTCAAATGCGAGCTCACGCCACCGGGATACGACAGTCGTCTGCCGGGGATCCTGCTAAGGTCCCTTCCGCACAACACAGCACTACACTCGGAGGATGGGAAAAATGGAACTAGGTAAAATCGGGATCTGGGGCGGTGGAATCGGAATGTCCACCGCTGACACCGCAAAATTCGCGCAGCGCGCGGAAGGCTGGGGCTACAGCGCTATCTGGCTCGCCGAGGCCGTCGGTCGCGACCCTCTCTCTATGATCCCCTATCTGGCCGGCCAGACTGAGAAAATGATCTACGCGACGGGGATCGCGAACATCTACGCCCGCGATCCCATGCTCATGAAGTCGACCTGGAAGACCATCTCAGAACTCGCTCCCAAACGATTCATTCTAGGGCTCGGCGTATCCCATTCGCATCTCGTCTCGAATCAGCGCGGCCACGAATACGGCAAGCCGCTCTCGACCATGCGCAACTATCTCGAAGCCATGGACAAGGCTTTGTACATGGACGTCGAACCCGAGTTTGATGCGCCGATTGTGATTGGCGCTCTACGGGACAAGATGCTCAAACTGTCCGCCACTCATGCGCAGGGCGCGCATCCCTACAACGTCACTCCCGAGCACACCAAGCACGCTCGCGAACTCATGGGACCGGACGCCCTGCTCTGCCCCGAGCATATGGTTCTTCACGAAACGGATCCGACCAAAGCACGTGATATCGCGCGCAAAAACTTGAAGATCTATATCGGTCTCCCCAACTATCAGAACAGCCTGAAACAATTCGGCTTCACGGATGCTGATTTCCTAGACGGGGGCTCCGACGCGCTCGTTGATGCGCTCGTTTGCTGGGGCGAGCCCGACAAGATTGCCGCGCATATGCAAGAGCATCTCGACGCAGGCGCGACCCATGTCTGCATTCAGGCCTACCGAAACGACGGCGGCTTCGGCGCAGACGAGACGCTACTCCAGGAACTAGCGCGGCTGCTCTCCTAGCTTATTGGTTCGCGGCGGTCGGTCTCAAAGCCGACCGCTGCCTCCTCCGCTCATCGTGCACGAGGAACTCAACATGTCCGACTTCTTCACCCCGACAACGCTAGGCCGACTCTCTCTTCGCAATCGTGTCGTGATGGCGCCGATGACCCGCTCCCGAGCAGGCACCCTCGACGAGCCGACCGATCACATGGTCAACTACTACGCCCAGCGTGCGAGTGCGGGTCTCGTGATCACCGAAGGGATCTACCCGAGCGCGGACGGCAAGGGCTATTGCCGGACGCCCGGGCTGGTGACGCAGGCGCAGGTCGACGGATGGAAACGGGTGACCGAAGCCGTTCACGCAGAAGGTGGAACGATCGTCGCGCAAATCATGCACTGCGGCCGAGTGACTCACGTCGACAACAAGGACGCGAACTCAGAAACCGTCTCGCCCTCCGCGATCCGTGCCCGTGGCGACATGTTCACGGATACGGCGGGCATGCAACCGCTCTCCGAGCCCCGAGCGCTACGGCTTGAAGAAATCCCCGGCGTCGTCAGCGAGTTCGCCCACGCGACTCAGCTCGCCTACGAGGCCGGCTTCGACGGCGTCGAGGCCCATTGCGCGAGTGGCTACCTGCCCGCGCAATTCCTCTCGACGGGCACTAATCAGCGAACTGACGAGTACGGCGGATCCCTCGAGAATCGCTTGCGCTTCACCTTAGAAGTCCTTCAAGCGATGGCAGCTGTCGACGGCGCTGATCGTGTGGGGTTCCGTATTTGCCCGGGCAATCCCTTCAACGACCTCTCAGACGAGAATCCCGAAGAGACCTTCGTGGCGCTTCTTGAAGGCGTCCGGGACATGGGCCTGGCCTACTGCCATGTGATCCGACTCAACAGCATCCCTAACGCGCCAGATCTCGATAATGTCGCGATCGCCGCAAAGGCTTTTGGCAATCCACTCATCGTCAACGACAGCTATAAGATCGATGAAGCTAAGTCTGTCGTCGATAGCGGCGTCGCATCTGCAGTCGCTTTTGCCCGGTCATTCATCGGCAATCCCGATCTTGTCCGGCGACTCGAACAAGACCTGCCGCTTTCGAGGTTTAACCCGAAGGCCCTCTACAGCATGGGCCCCGAAGGCTACAGCGACTATCCGACAGCTGACTAACACGTGGCCGAGAAGCCCTGTGCGGAAAGACCTCTAAGGCGCCGGAACGCGGCACCCTTCAGCGGGGGTTGCACGGATCCAATCAACTGCTTCCGCCAGAAACGTCAAGTGTGCCGCCTCGGTGTAGGCCCCCTCCATATGACCCATCGCGGAGTAGAGCGCTCGGCCCTTGCCAATGCAGTGGGTCCAGACGATCGGATGGTCGTCACCCATTCGCAGGTCGCGGTCGATGAAGGCAATCTTCATCTGTGGCGTATAGGTCGACTCGTCGAGGGTTGCGAGAACCTGAACACCTTCGCCTCGCGGGCTCGCTTCAAAGGAATACCACTCGTCAGTCCTTACCCAAGCGGACTCGAGGTGCCGCATCACGGGATGATCTGGCTCCTCTATGCGAACCGTGGCCTCCTGAAATTGCGGTCCCATCGGATGCCCCACGAACTGCGCACGAATCAAAGTGCCGGGATGCTCGGGCCAATCGTAGGCCGGATCGCCTCCCGTTCCGTGAACGCCCAGGAAGCCAGCTCCTTCCTCGATGCGCGCCAGTAGCGCCGCTCTCTGGTCCTCGCTCAGCACATCACCACTGACCTGAAACCAGACAATCGCATCGAATCGTTCAAGAATTTCAGGCTGATGAACGGCACCGTTCTCCGTTGCAAAGACGCTCCAGCCTCGCTCCTTCGCCAACTGCTTTAGAGCAGGCAAGCCTGCGTCAATCGCTTCGTTATGCCGAAAGCCATTCGTCTTGCTGAAGATCAGCACCGAGGGGCTCCGCAGCTCTGAAGGAATCCCCGGCGCGACCGTCTCGTGTTCCGAGGATGGAAAGACGACACGCAGCGCATCGCATCCGGTGACGAGCATCAACGCACCTAACAGAAGGAAAGCAACTCCCATTCTCCGAACCGTCATCTCAGACTTTCTCCCATTGGCGTGACTCGCTCGATCGTTCGATCGCATCGAGCACTTCTTGGTTGCGAACACCGTCTTCAAAATTCGGCCGCGGCGATTCACCCCTCTCAATCCCACGTAGTAGATCAAAGACCGTATGCGTGAACGTATGCTCGTAGCCGAGGACATGACCAGGCGGCCACCATCCCTCTACGAATGGATGCTGCTCATCCGTCGCGAGTATCGTGCGAAAACCCGAGTCCGGCCCGGCTTCAGTATAGACTTCGAGCTCGTTCATACGCTCCAGGTCAAAGGCAAGGCTTCCCTTGCTCCCGTTGATCTCGAAGCGGTTGTAGTTCTTCCGTCCTGGACAGAAGCGTGACCCTTCGATCGAGCCGATCGCACCACTCTCGAAGCGCACCAAGGAGAGCGCTGCATCATCTACATCCACGGCGCCGCGCCCAGACCCGTCTTCGAGGGGACGCTCGTCGACGAAGGTCTTAAGCAAGCCGCTCACCTCCGCGACCTCTCCTACTAGAAATCGCGCAAGATCGAGGGAGTGAGACGCGATATCACCTAACGCTCCGCTTCCCGCCTTCGCTTTTTCAAGACGCCATACACGAGGCGCCTCCGGGTCCACGATCCAATCCTGAAGGTAAACACCGCGGTAGTGATGGATATCGCCGATTTCGCCGGCATCAATCATTCGCTTCGCCAAGCCGACTGCAGGCGCACGACGATAGTTGTGGCAGAGCATATTGATCACGCCAGCCGCTTGGACGGCCGCGAGCATCTGCTCGGCCTCAGCGAGATTATTCGCGAGGGGTTTTTCGCAGAACACGACCTTCCCCGCTTCCGCGGCGGCGATTGCGATCTCCGCATGGGAATCGCCGGGCGTACAGATATCGATGACATCGATATCGTCCCGGGCGATCACGTCGCGCCAGCTGTCTGAGCTCTCCTGCCACCCAAGACGATCCGCCGCTTCCGCTGCCCCCTCGGCCGACCGGCCACAAACGACCTTCATGACGGGATCAAGGGGAACATCAAAGAATGGGCGTACCTGTCGCCAGGCATTGCTATGCGCACGCCCCATGAACTGATACCCGATCATGGCCACGTTCAATGCGGGTCGACTCGCGGACATTGACTCATACTCCTGGGCGCAGGCAGCTCGAGAGCGCCTCGCCAAACTAAGTGCGGTACGACTCGCGCCCAACTCCCTGCACGGGAATCCCCTGTGCGGGCAGAACTTCGTTTTGCAATGCGTACATGGCCGCAGCCGCTTCATCGATTCGTCGCGTAAACTCGATCGATCCCTTAAGAATCGGCGCCAGCTTCGACTTTTCCTGCACGCGCGCCGGCCCGTATTCATGTTCCACGATTAGCGGTGCCTGCTCGAAATCCATATCGAGCAGTTCTCGCGCAGCAAGCTGGTGATCCAGCCAGTCCACGCTTCTATTCGTGAGGTAGGCGAGCGGATCATGTCGCGCTGTGCCTGGGAGCTCATGCTCACAAATCGTCGTCTGCTTCTTCCAAGCGTTCGCGTGATCCGCAGGATTCGGTGAAGGCGCACCATTTTGATAATCGCCTCGTCCCATTGTTTGGCCGCCGTAGCCCCAACCTGCGAGACCCTTGGGGTCGATCACTTGGCCCTTCACGTGAAAGCCGTCGATCAAGAACGCGTATCCCTCGTCCTTCAGATACTGAAAGATCGAGCGCGTATCCTGCCCCATCAACACCGCATGGGACGGGTCGTAGTGAACTCGCAGTTGGTCGCCCACGCCGTGCCGGTCACAAATTCGGTACAGCTCAATCCAAGCGGCTGGCGTATACGCAATATTGTTATGGAAGCTGTCATCTAGCGTCCAGCCCGGCATAGGACACTGCTCGATTCGGTACGTGAGCCCCCTGGCTTTCGCTTCCGCAAGAAGAGGCACGAAGCTCTCCTCGAAATCGACGAGGTTCGCCTCGATCGAACGTGATTCGTTTTTGCCGACGAACCCACAAACCGCAGGCGCGCCAAGTAAAACTGCGGCGTCGAAGGTGCGCAGCATGAAATCGCGCTTCTTCGCCCGAATAGTGGGGTCCCCGTGCAACATGTTGTCGAAAAATGCGACGTCCGCGATCTCGACGCCCGTCTCTTTCGTCGCCGCAAGAATCCGATTCGCTCGTGCGGAATCCATGGGCGCACGCAGATCAAGCGTATTCGCGACCGGGTCAAGCATCGCTTCCGGCGGCACATCCGCTTCGTCTGGATGCAACGCAGCGGAGAGTTGAATTGTATCCGCGCCGACCTCCGCCGCGAAGCCTAACCACTCCTCGACCGCGAGGTCTGGGTCCGAATCTCGCTTCTCCCGAGGCGTGAGCTCCTGCAAAGCCGCCGTCAGCACACCGACCTTCATCGGTCGCGGATTAAATTCGCCGGTCTCCATTATCTCTCCACTTTTTCCGATTAAGAACCCTGAGCCTAACGGATCAGGACATGAATTCGCCGCCGTTGCAATTTAAGTTTGCGCCGGTGACCACCGCCGAAAGATCAGATGCGAAGAAGAGCGCTGCGTTAGCGCAATCCGAATCGTCGGGAATCACGCCGATCGGAATATCCTTCGTGATGTCTGCGATCACTTCGTCGACGCTCTGACCAGTCTGCTTCGCGAGTCCCTTGACGAACCCTTCAACCGGCGGGCCCCACATCCAACCCATCGCAACCGAGTTCACGCGGATGCCGTGCGGCCCCAGCTCCTTTGCCAACATTCGCGTGGCGACGGACAAGGCGCCCTTCGAAGATGCGTAGGCCCCCTGCATCAGTAGAGGCTTTCGCTCGACCAGAGTGTTGATGTTCACGACCGCGCCCTTGCCCTGCTTCTTCATGACCGGGACGACGCATTGCGTGAGTCCGAGGGAGCCGAACAGGTTTACTTCCATGGTCTTCCGCCAGTCGTCGAGATCCGCGTCCTCAAAGGTGCAGAAGGTGCCGCCGCTATAGGCGCTATTGATCAGCGCATCGATTCGGCCGAAGCGCTCGACGGTCTTGTCTACCAGATTCTGGCACTGCTCGGTGTTAGTGATGTCCGTCGTGACGACGAGGGTCTCTGCGCCGGTCTTCTTAACCTCTGCTTCGACCTCTTCGAGAAACGCTTGCGTGCGCGCCGCGAGAACGACCTTGGCGCCCTCCTTGCCGGCGTTGATCGCGAGCTCTTGGCCGAGCCCTGAACCGATCCCTGAAACGATGACGACCTTACCCTCGAGAATCATGCGAAACTTCCTCTTTCAGCAAACGACAACCAATCGCGGCACCGTCTCCCTGTAGAGAAAGTGCGCGTCGGGTCATATCGGAAAAGATTAGCTTCGCCCAATTCGCAGGCATCGTCGATGCGTAGATCGTCTCAGATTCAAAAACGGACCAGAGGCGCAGCTCGGCATCCGCCTGTGTCTCTAGCGGGGGAATCTCCAGGAACGACATGACATTTTTCACGATCAGCTCACAAGCCTCGCGCGTATCCCGCTCGCTCCACCCCAATCGTGCCGCGATCGGTCGAAGCCCTTCGATCCCTGGGACGGCAAAGCTCGGATCAAAGATCGAGCTCGACATCTCTTTCGGATAATCGCTGGATGCCCATGCCGTTGGCAGCAAGGCGTTATGCCGAATGACTAAGATGGCCGC
>DGPZ01000026.1:31272-40750 GCA_002390675.1 Deltaproteobacteria bacterium UBA4427 | reverse complement strand
CGATCTCGTTGCTACCCGCGGGCAGCGAAACAAAAGTCCCGTCGACGGAGATTTCGATCTCGCCGTCGAAGGCGTCATCCATTCCCTCTTTGAAGATGCCCTCAAGGGGCGAGATCGGAAGGGGCGGGACGACGTGGTAGACGACGAGGGCAGAGGCGCCGGCTTCCTGTGCCGACTCGGCGGCTTCTACGGGACTCGCGTGATAGTCGAGGATATCCATCGTGATCTGCGCCATCCCTGAATTGCCCGCGGTTTTGGCCGCTGCATTCATTCGCCGGACGATGACCTTTGAGAGTGCTTCATGGAAGAGTACGTCTACGCCCTGAGTCATCTCAATCAGGTTGGCCGATTTCGCGGTGTCGCCGCTGATCGCGATGGAACGGTCCTTATACTGGATTCGGTAGCCTACAGCGGGGGAGACCGGTTCGTGGTCGACTGCGAAGGCAGTCACGCGAAGGTCGCCGCTTTCGAATACGACAGGCGCCTCGCCATCTTCGGGCAGGGCGAATGCGCTCGCGGCTAGCCCCCAGCTCGTGGGTGGCGTGACTTCGAGGCCGTGATGCGCGGTGCGGTAGGCCTGGTCGCGGTGATAGGCGAGGTTGAAGCCACTGACGATTTCGGCGACGCCGTCGGGGCCATGAGTCATGAGCGGCGAATCCCAGTCGCCGCCGGCCCACCGCAGGGTGGCAACTTCACCGAGACCGTCGATGTGATCCGAATGGAAATGGGTGATGAAGACGCGCTCGATTAGGCCGGGCTGGAAGCCGTTCAGCACCATCGTGCGTGCGGAGCCGCCGCCAACGTCGAAGAGCATGACCGAGTCGCCGGCGATCACCATCAAACACGCAGGGGTTCGCTTTTCGTCGGGGAGCGGACCACCGGCACCGCATACGAGCACGTGAAGTCCGTCCGGGAGGTCGCCAACTGGATCAGCGGTCATCGTGGCTGCGATCTGTCGTTCGACGAGATTCAGAACCTGATTCGAGCATCCGCCAGCGGCAACGGTTAGACAGAATATTGCAGTCAGGGCTAGGAGCGAACGGGAGATATTGGTTGGCAACTTAAGGACCTCTTCATTGGTGTGGCTCAAGTTTTAGATGGCCAGGACAACATTATAGTGGTCCTGGTATGACCAACTCAAGGTCCGGCGGTCACCGCGCCCGTCGGGCAAGCTGGCTCGAGGTTCGTGGGCGGCGCTTTCATGCTCGCGGGGCGCTTGGGGGTGACTTGAAGTTTTCTTCAATCGCCACGGTGCTTGATGATTCAACCGAGTCCGGTCCCGAGAGACCTTGAGTCGAATACGCCCGCTGCTCAAAAGGAGACGATCGCGATGAGTGGCTAGCGTTCGAACGTCAATGTATGTGTGAATTGGCTGGGAACGCGTCGCAGCGGGCGTAGGCGCGGAACGATCGGCTACCGGGTGATATTGTCGCGATCGGCACGGAGTGAGGTGATGATCGATTCGATGTGACGCTCGACGGCACGGCGAGCATCGGGTCCTGCGCCCCGCGCAATCGCTTCGACGATCGCTTCGTGCTCTATGAACGATTGCTGGGCCCGACCCGGTACAGATGCTAGGCGATCCGGGTGATGTCTAGATTGATTGCGAAGGGTTTCAACGAGACCGCTGGCAACGGCATGCCGCGCGCATCGTCGCACTTGGTCGTGCAGCGCACGCCCCAGGGCATCAAAGCCCGAGGCATCGCCTGCGTGTGCGGCCTGCCGCATCTCCGGCAGAAGTGCACGGAGCGCATCTCTATCCGCTTCGGACGCTCGCTCCGCGGCTCGCTGGGCGAGCAGGCCTTCGAGGGCGGCACGGGCCTCGTAGATTGAAATGGCCTCTTCGAGGGTTAGCTCCCTAACCGTTGCGCCACGGTTCGCCTCGCGCGTGATGAGGCCTTCCTTGTCGAGTTCAAGGATGGCGGCACGAATGGCGTCCCGTCCGGTGCCATAGCGTTCGGTGAGCTGTGCTTCGATCAGTCGAGTACCGGGCTCGAAGTCGCCGCGGAGGACGTCTTGCCGGAGCCGATTCGTAACCGATTCAGCAGGCTGGGTTCGGGCCATGGGTGGGTCTCGCTTCTCTTGCCGCTTTTTTGTCGCTTGTTTAGCCTAATTGCCGACGTATTCGACGCGGTTCGCGATCGGCTGGCGTCGGCCCTTCGGCCAATTCGTATCTGCTGATGGGTGTCCAACGTAAAAAATACCGAGACATCGATCCTTCTCACCAAGTCCCAGGTAGGTGTTCATCTCGGGCTTGTAGATGAAGGGCGGCGTCGACCAGAAGGCTCCTAATCCGCGGGAAGCGGCCGTTAGGTGCATGTTCTGTACGGCGCATGCGACCGCTTCGATTTCTTCGAGCTCGCGAATTTTTTCAATTTCCTGGCGCTCCATACAAACGAGAATCACGACCGGGGCGAGTCGCGCCATCTTTCGAAGCTTGTCGGCTTTGCCTTCTTTTTGTTCGTCGATAGGGATCGCGGTCTCATAGAGATTCGCGAAGGCATCTGCGAGTTCACCGCGGGCGTCTCCGCGAATTACGCGAAAGCGCCAAGGCTGTGTCAGTCCATGCGTCGGCGCCCAATTCGCGTTCTCGAGAATGGCCTGGAGATCTTCTTCAGAGACCGGAGCGTCGCCCATCATGGGGGGCTTAATCGTGCGGCGGTTGCGAATGATTTCGTCGAGGGCTGCGGCGTCCAATCGATCTGCTCCTGTTGAGTTGAATCATGTGTGGTTCGCATCGTACGGGCGGGCGGCGAAATAGTAGCGGCACTTTTACTCCAAGGTCCGTTAACGAACACCACGAATCCGCGACGTTCCTATCGTTGATTCCGAGCCGGGAGTTCCCCTTGACCGAGCAGATCGTACCCAGTTGGATATCCGCAGCGACTTCTAAGCCCGAAGAACGTCGTACGTTTCTCTACTTGACGATCTTTGGAACGGCGCTGATCGGGATCAATCACGGCGATGCGCCTCGGCGGGGGACGTGGACGGCAGACGTCTATTTAAAACGCTCTTGACCCCGTTGGTAGCTTATACCGTTTCGACATTGTCGAGTGTTTAGGCGATTCGAGCCCACGCCAAGGAGCTGCCGCCACCGCACTATCCGGAGGCCGGCCGGGTGCACTAGTTTGAGCCGATCGCAGGGGCTCTGGCGGAGTTTTATGCTCATTTTAGGGGCGATTCTTGCGTGCTCAGCTCGACGCTCGTGGGTTAGAATACGCGTCCGACCGTGGGCAGCGACCGCCCCGGCAGCAGGAGCATGAAGAGCATGAGCGAATACGGAGTCATCGAAGCGAGCGAAGTCGGAAACTGGTCAAACGAGACGAGTGAAGCCGATGTGATCATCATAGGACTCGGCTGCGCCGGCGTTTGTGCGGCAATCGCGGCAAGTGATGCTGGAGCGGACGTACTCGTCTTCGAACGAGCGAGTGGCGGCGGTGGCGTGACCGGGATGGCTGCGGGCCACCTCTACTTGGGTGGCGGCACGCGCGTTCAAAAGGCGGTCGGTGTTGAAGATGCTGTTGAAGACATGTTCACCTACCTAATGATGAACACCCCCGAGCCCGACGAGGCGAAGATCCGGCTTTACTGCGAAGAGTCCGTTGCGCATTTCGATTGGTTGGTCAGCAACGGCGTGCCCTTCAATGATACGATGTACAAGGGTAAGCATGTTCTGCAGATGACCGACGAATGTTTGATCTGGTCGGGCAATGAAGAGGTCTATCCTTTCCGCGAGAAAGCGAAGCCGGCCCCCCGTGGCCATAAGGTTGCGCAGGTGGGTGAGCTTGGCGGCGCTAAAATGATGGAATGCCTAACAGCTAAGGCGGAGTCGCTTGGAGTTCGCTTTGTGTACGACGCACACGTGACGCAGCTGGTGCGGGAAGACGGCAAAATCTGTGGCGTTAATCATCGCATTTACGGCGAGGACAAGGGGTGCGTGCGCGCGCGTAACTCGGTGATTCTAGCCGCCGGGCAGTTCACTCAGAATGAAGACCTACTGAAGGAACATCTTCCAGAACTCCTCGACGAGGCCTATACGCGCCAGTTTTCGCCCTACGATGATGGGGCAGGGCATCAGCTTGGAAAGGCCGCAGGCGGGCAACTTAAGCACATGGAAGGAGCGCTTATGACAGCCGCTTTCTATCCGCCGGAGAGCCATATCAAGGGCATCCTCGTCAATAAGAACGGCAAACGTTATGTGTCGGAAGACTCGTACCATTCACGGTCGAGCATGATTACGACGGAACAGCCGGATCGTACCGGTTGGCTGATCGTCGACGAGAAGACGTACGCGGTCGAGCCGCAGCACTACGGCGCCTATCCGCTTGTGGATGCCTTCGAGACCGTCGAGGAGATGGAGACGGCTCTCGGGCTGCCGGACGGGTCGCTCGTCGAGACCATGTCGAACTACAATAAGCATGCAGCCCTGGGTGAAGATCCGGAGCTGCATAAGGGGAAGAAGTGGCTTCAGCCTCTGGATAACGCTCCCTACGCAGCGCTCAACGCTTCCGTCGGACAGGCGACTTATATGGGGTTTACGCTCGGCGGGCTTGATGTGACGATCGACGGCGAAGTTAAAACGGAATCGGGTGGCGTGGTTCCCGGCCTTTACGCCATCGGCGGCTGTGCTTCGAATATCGCGCAGGACGGGACCGGCTACTCGAGCGGCACTTGCATTGGCGAGTCCACGTTTTTCGGTCGCAGGGCAGGGCGTAAGTCGGCTGCGGGCAACTAACGCAGCACGAAGCCGTGCCGCGCAGGGAGCCGAAGGGCTGTCTTTTAATTCGGCCTATTGGCGTCCCGGGGCACCAACTGCTTTCGCAGCACTAAATGGCTACGAGCCTAGGGAGCCTCGAAGGGATCGATTGCTACCTGTTCCGGGAAGGCATTCCCTGCGTCGTAGCTCGCCTGGATTTCGTCCATAAGAGCAAGGGCTTCCGGGGTCGCTGCAATTTTTTGAAAGCGGTTCTGCTCGTTTGCGAGGGACTTGCTGAGCGGGAGCTCTTCCGATTCGGCGAGGACTTGCTTTGCGAGCAGGAGTGCCCTCGCGGGGCGTTTAGCGAGTCGCCGCGCCCAGGCGAGGGCGGCTTCTTTTGCTGAGCCTTTGCGGACTACACGATTGAGCGCGCCCAACTCGAAGAAGCGCTGTGCGGAGACGGGCGCACCGTCGAGAACGATCTCAGCGGTTGCGGTGCGACCCACGAGCCGCGTTAAGCGAGCGATTCCGCCGAGTCCGGGAATAAGGCCTGCGAGAATTTCCATCTGCGCGAATCGAGCCGACTCGTCTGCGATACGAAGATCACACGCCCATCCGAGTTCGCATCCGCCACCCCCGCAATCCCCTGAAATTGCGGCGATCGAGACCATAGATTGTTTCGAGAGTTCGTCTGCGGCGCGAAAAAAGCCCGTTCCGGATCCCGAGGTAGCTTCGCCTCTGACCAGCGCGGTGAGGTCTTTGAGCGAAGCGTGTCCGAGCCAGTGGCCTTCGACATCCGATGCGAGGACGACGATTCGTGCCCCTGCCTCACGCGCGGTCTTGAGGTGATCCGCTAGTTGATCTGCGCAAGCTAAGGTACTTGGGTTTGGAGGCGCCCCGCTCACTGTGACGACCGCGACCCCTTCTATGTCCCATTCTAAGCGAACGCGTTGTTCAGATGAACTCATGACTCGGGGTTCTCCTCATATTAAATGCGCAGCCCAAATCGGGGTCGTCGCGCTCCTTCGTTAGGTGATATGCTCGCCGAACCAGGAGGATTCGTCATGGCCGAGAATGAAAATCAGAAGGGCGCTGACCGCGCTAACCGCATTATTGAGAGTCCAAAGCGGCGTGGCTTCGATATGAGCCAACTGGCCGGGGATCGATTCCCGCCGCCCGCCTGGCATTTCGACAAGATCGCCGAAGAGATGGCCTGCCCAGAGCCGAAGGATCGCATGATGGGCGTAGTAAAACGCATGGGCAGTCAGACCGTGCCCGATTTTTCCGGGATCGACTGGGACACGGCTCTCGCGTCGTATGGGGACATCGAATACCCGACCTACTATCAGCAGCCCTTCCATTCGGTTCCGGGTGGCTATCTCTCCGAGGCTGCGGCGGTCGGAGATAGGGGCGCGATGGAGGCGATCTACGAAGAGTGGCATCCGCGCAGGTCCCTGGGGCTGCGCGAAGAGATTACCAAGCTCATCCCGACCGACGCGCGTACGATCATTGATCTTGGCGGCGGTACCGGTGATATGGGTTCGACGGTCGCGGCAGCACTGCCCGAGGCGGACGTGTTAACCCTCGATGCTTCGCCGTTCATGTTGATCGCAGGCGAAGTCCAGAACGGTGGGATCGACAATCACCGCCTCCAGCAGGGATTCGCGGAAGCGACCGGACTCGCAGAGGGAAGCGTGGATGTCGCACTGATCACACTCGTGTTTCACGAATGCCCGAATACGATAAAGAGATCGATCCTCGACGAAGTTCTTCGTGTCCTTCGGCCTGGCGGCACTCTCGTGTTAAGCGACACGCCGACCGACGACCTTCACGGCTTCCGTGGCTTCTACGAGCCCTACAAAAAAGAGTGGCTCCATTTCGATGCGGAGGCCACGCTTGCGGAAGCTGGCTTCAAGGGCATGGAGCGCTTTGAAGTTGCTCCTCCGCTTTGGAGCGTAACTGCACGGCGCCCGGAGTAGTTCGCCGGCGAAAACGCGTTGTTATTCGGCGAGCCGATAGAAGACGGTTCCACGTGTCGTAACGTGCCCGGTTGTGACGTCCGCGATTTCGGCATCACACCAGTACATTTCCTGGTCGCGATGGACGCATCGGGCATAGGCGACAACGTCGCCCGAGGGCGGCGGTGCCAGAGTCTGCGCTTGAAGAGAGGCTGTGGAGGCTTTCCACCGGGCCGGCCCCGCCTCGGCCCACGCGGCCATTGCTCCCGTCGTGTCGAGCAAAGCGAGCATCGCGCCGTCATGCAGGCGCCCGTTCTCATCTGCGTTCGCGTCACAGGCTGGCATTGTGACCCGCGCGCGACCGTCAGCCATGTGAACGATATTCATCTGCCGCTTCGACATGAAGGGCGCACTGGCGAGCGCCTTCGCAAGGGGGCCGGGCTCGGACTCGCCATCGTCCCCAAAGCTCATAGGAAGAGAAGCCACCGCGCGTTCGAACCGGGCGCGTACGACCGCGGTTGCCGCGGCGATCGGAGTGCCGTCGCGCTTGGTGACTTTGGTCTCGACGAAGCAAAGCGCGCGGCCGCGGCGCTGGAGTCTTGCCTCAGCAATGACATCTTCTTCGCGCGCGGCTGACAGGTAGTTGATCTGCAATTGCCCGAGGACCCACGGCCCAGAGTTGGTAGGTAAATTGCTTCGCGCCACAGCGCGGCTTCCGATCGCCAAGAGGGATGCGGCGACGCCGCCGTGAAGGACGCCACCGGGATTCGAGTTTGCTTCCGCGAACGGCAGTAGGAGGCGCACGCGATTGCTCTCGATCGAATCGACTTCGAGGCCGAGTGCACGGGAGTAGGGTGCCTCTGAAAGTGAGCGATGCAGGTCTTCTACGGAGATCGGCAGACTGGGGTCGGATTCAGGCAAGATTGAGATTCTCCGTAGTTCTTGGGTGCGGGGTGCGAGCAAGCGGAGCCATAGCGAATCGTCGTATTTCAGCCCAGCACGCTAGGGCTGTCTTCCCTATCGTGACGCCGATAGGGGGCAGTTTTAGATGGAAGATCGCGCGCGGGACCGATTGGTCAGTGGCCAGGCTTGGGATGACTTTTGTGACACTCTGAAGGTAGCCGGGCGTGTAATTGAGGGATTCGGTGAGGAACCCTCGGACGTCGAGCGCGCCGAGTGGTATCGCTATCTCAGTCGAATGGTGCGCAACGGCTTTGAGCGGATGGTCGAGAACTGCGAACCCGACCGGCCACGGCTTCGAGATGCCCCTTGGCGGCAGAGCATCAACGTACAGAGCCCCGACCAAGACCATTTGATGTGTGAATTTGTCGATGGGGCACACGAGTATCGAATTCGAGGGAACCGGGGAACGGTCCCCTATTTCATTATGGCGACCTGGAGTGCGCCGCAGCCCGCAGATCTGGGCGCGCGGAATTGGGCGCCGCTTGGCGTTTCGGGGCTCGCGGAGTTCGACCCGACGAACCTAACAACGACATCCTTTGTGTCGAGTCGCGATCTGGACATGGATGACGACGGGAATTTTGAAGTCGTCCTGAGTCAGACGCCACCCGCGCGAAACGGACTCGCCATGCAAGCGGATACGACGGGCATTCTGATTCGGACCGTCTTTAGCGATCGGTCTTCGGTGACGACGCCTACAATGGAGATCGAGCGACTCGACGATCCTAAGCCCCGCCCAATCCGACCCGCGGAGATGGCGGAGGGACTCGCGAAAGCCGGCCAAATTGTGCTCGGCTATGCGGAGCTCGTGCGCGCATGGTGGCTCGATAACTTGTCCCAGCGTCCGAATACGATCGATTTTTCGGAAGCGACGTACCTTAGCAATGGCGGCGTTCTCGACCGACTTCATGGTTTCGGTTGTTGGCAGAAGCCCAAGGAGCATGCACTGGTGGTCCGTTTCGTGCCGTCGCCTTGTGAGCATTGGATTCTACAGGTGTGCAACCGATGGCAGGAAAACCTCGATATATATGAGGACGGCCAGGGGTACATTACAAAGTTCACTTCGAGCGTCGAATCTGATGGCTCGATTTTGGCAGTGCTGGCAGACCGAAATCCCGGGATCGGTGGGAATTGGATCGATACATTTGAGCACGATGCAGGTGTCTTTAGTCTGCGATTGATTCAGACCGAGGGCGCGCCGGAAGTTTCGCTTCAGGTGGTATCGATCGCTGCGTTGGAATCAGATGGGCTGGACGCGCTTCAGGATGTCACGCCGATTATGAGCGGCGGAGCTTCTGACACTTGAAACAAGAATTCGGGGGATTCGAATGCTGCGAGATCTGATCGAGAACGCGGAGCAATATTTCGTTAGTCAAAAGAAAGAATGGACAGAAATTCTCGTCGATTTCGAGACGCGGAATCAGTACAAGGTTCTCGATGTCGACAAAAAAGAAGTCGGTACGATCTCTGAAGTCTCAAGTGGGATTGGCGGATTCCTCAAGCGGAATTTCTTCGGGTCCCATCGTTCACTCGACGTGCGCGTGCACGACGCGGATGGCTCGCCGGTACTGCGGCTCGAGCGGCCCTTCTTCTTCTGGTTTTCGTCTCTCGAGGTAAAGACCGAAGGGGGGGCGGGGCTCGGTCGGGTGGAGCGGCGATTCGGTCTTATCTACAAAAAATACGATCTCGTCGATGCGAACGGGCGGACGTTTGCGGAAGTTAGCTCTCCACTCTGGCGGCTCTGGACTTTCCCTGTCCGGCACACCAGTGGAGTTGGCGAGGCCGAGATCTCAAAAAAATGGGGTGGCGCTCTGCGCGAGATTTTCGCGGACGCGGATACGTTCCGCGTCGCGATCGAAGAGGG
>DGPZ01000026.1:12563-31232 GCA_002390675.1 Deltaproteobacteria bacterium UBA4427 | reverse complement strand
TTTGACTTCTTTGAGAACAACCAGGGCTCTGGCGGCTTGTTCAGCTTTTTCGACTAGTTGAGCCCAATCACTCGGCCATCAGCAGTCGGTCGAAAGTAGGTAGTAGGCCGTGCCGTTAGAGATTCCAGACTCGAGCCGCGTTTCCTGACACGATCTTTGTGCGGTCATCCGCCGGAATTCCGTCAAACATTTCGTTGACAACCTGCTGCGAGCGCGGCCAGCTTGATACGGGATGGGGATAGTCCGAGGACCACATGATGTTCTCGACACCGAGTCGCTCCTGGGAGAGGCGATAGGCGTCAGGCTCGTCAATGAACGTGAGGAACACGTTCTTGTGAAAGTAGTGGCTCGGGGGCTTCGTGATGGTGGGGAACTCATAACCCTGCCGCGCCTTTAGGTCGTCGACGATATAGAGCCACCAACTAACCCAGCCGAGACCCGGCTCGACAAACACGACCTTAAGCTCGGGGAAACGTTCGAAGACGCCGCCCATGATGAACATGCCGAGAGGCTCGGCGGTCGATAGCGCGACGGCCCCAACGAAGATGCCTTTCTGTGGCGTCGGGTCACGTTCGGCCAGGCTTTCGAGCTGCGTGTTAAGTCCGATATGCAGGCAGATAGGGAGGCCGGTTTCCTGAATCGCGGCCCAGAGAGGGTCGTATCGCTCGTCCCAGTAGTCGGGGAGCCCAAGCTCTGCCGGGAAGACTGGGAGCTGAAGCGACTTGCCCCCGTTGGCCGCGACCCACCGCACTTCGGCGACGGCGCCGTCGATATCGTGAATCGGAATTTGATACGAAACAATCATGCGGTCGGGAGCAAGGGATCCGAACTCGGTCATTGTCTGATTGAAGGCGCGTGTCGCTTCTCGATTCCCTTCCTTCAGTAGATAGAGGTACCGGAAGGCGCTCACTTCACAGTACATAACGGATTGATCGATCCCGTCTGCATCCATGTCATCGAGTCGTGCTTGAGCGTCTGTGTGGCCCGCGCGCCCCGCTGCGGGATAGGAGCGTTCGGAGAGGGCGGTCATGCCAGCAATTTCTTTGGGCGCGAGTCCCTGTTGCTTCCGCCAGAGGCCGTTGGCTTTCGAGCTCATGGTCTTGGCCATGCCCATTCCAAATTCCATCAATGCCGCGTCGTAGGCGGCATGGTATTTCGTCGTCAGGTTGGCTTTGATTGCGTCATGGGCGAGATCGACATGGTCATCGGAAGAGATGAGGCGTTCGGCTGCAGACATGCTGGAATCTCCAATAATGGGGACGCCCCCTATGTTCGAGGGCAACCGAACATAGGGAGAGGCCTAAGTGCGAATAGAATCGCGAGACAGGCTGTGATGAGCGAAGGTGTCAGCATATCAACGACGTCCGCCGCTCGCCTGCGCCATCCATTGCAGCATCGAAGGGGCGTAAAGGCTCGATTTCGGAGTATATGAATGGTTCTTCTTAGTCTCGACATAGATGGCACCCTCGAAGTTGGGGACCCTCCTGGCTGGATTCCACTCACCTGGATTCATCGCGCGAAGGCGCTGGGATATCTTGTTGGAAGCGCCTCCGATCGCACGATGAGCGATCAAAAGCGCTTGTGGGAGCGCCATGAAATCGAAATGGATTTCATTGGGCACAAACACAAGCTCGACATTGTGCGTGCAAAGTTTCCGGAAGCGACGCGCTGGATCCATATCGGAGACGGAAATGCAGACTATATCTACGCCGTCGAGCACGGCTTCGAATTCTACTGGGTTCACGAAGTGCCAGAGGACGGGACCGAGGGCTGGATTTTCTAGGTCGGTATTTCGGCCGTAACCTACGGCGCTCGTCGTGGTTGGCTAACTCGCCGGGACTGGAGCGGCCGGCGTAAGTGGCGTAGTCGGCGCGCGTGCTCCGAAAGCGACGAGGACTCGGCGGCGTCCATCGAATGGGCGACGTCCGTGCTGCACGCGGTGGTTATCGAGCAGAGCGAGGTCTCCACGCTGCCATTCGAGATCAGCTGCATGAGATTCCGTCAGCTCGGCGATTTCGTCGCGCAACTGAATAGAGACAGGACGCCCGTCGCCTAACTTCAGCGCGTCATCCGGGTCGTTTCGAGAGTCTCGCCAAGACCGCGTCGCGACGAGTTGGTTGAAGAAACTCCGTCGCCCGTCTTCTAGGGTGAGCAGGGCCGGAAGGCAGGGCGATGAAACCGCAAGATCCTCTTCGGCACGCCAAGAGAAGCTATATCCGAGCGTCGTCAGCTTCTCTTCTGCCGCATCTCGGTTTTCGACCGAAAGGGTGCTGCGCCAGCTGCGGCCCATCGACGAAGTCGGATCGTCTTTGCCCGGCATCACGTGATGATAGGTGAGCCCGTGTGTGACGAGGTCGCGAATGAAGTCGGGATGGCGATTTTCTATTCGGTCGAGCAAATCGTCGGACCGGCATAACGCCGTCGCGCCCCCGTGGCCCGCGGCACGCTCACAGAAGAAGAAGAGATGGCGGGGGTGGGCGGGAGTTTGGGCGAGTTCATGATGCAGGCGGATAGTGGCTTCGGGGGGGGCCTCGTTTGCTGTAAAGACTCGGTCCGTGAGGTCTTTTCGGACGGCGTTTGAAAGCGATTCGTGGTAGCTAAAGCGGCCGAGGTTAAAGGCGACAACAGCGCTGTCGAAGTCTTCGGCGTTCTCGAGAGGGAACCCACGAAGAAGGACGACACCTGCGTGTGCGAGTCGGTCAAGGATCGATGCACGCTCACGCCGAATCCAGTCAACCGCGGCTGTGGGATCTGAAAGGTTTTCGTGCGACTTGATGACGTCGTGGAAGATCACTTTTGGCACATCTTGCGCGCTGTCATCTCCCGGGGCGATGTGGTGTGGAACTTGAGGTCGGCGGCGCGGGCTCAAGGTCCGAGCAGGATTCAAAATACCCACATTTGGGACATCTAATCTTGCACTTCAAGCCATCCATTTGGCCAGAGCAATTCAGACAAACGTATCGATCCGGATCTTCGCTCATACCGTCCCCCATTCGAGATCCGGAAGGTACTCAATCCCTCAGCTTGCGGCTGCGTCGACGTCGCGACGAGCTTCGATGTCTCCGTCGATCTGCATCCGCGCGAGGTCCGCGTAGAGTCCCCCCTGGCGAACGAGTTCGGCGTGGGGTCCGCTGGCGACAATGCGGCCTCCGTCGACGACTAGGATGCGATCTGCACCTCGAACGGTGGCTAGGCGATGAGCGATGACGATCGTGGTGCGGCCACTCTTTAGGCGATCGAGTGCTTGTTGCACCAATCGCTCGCTTTGGGAGTCCAGCGAACTTGTGGCTTCGTCGAGGAGAAGGATAGGCGCGTCTTTGAGCACGGCGCGGGCGATCGCGACACGCTGACGCTGACCGCCGGAGAGCGTCATCCCATTTTCGCCGAGGAGCGTGTCGTAGCCGCGGGGGAGCTCGCGCACGAATTCATCGACAAGGGCGATGCGTGCGGCGTCTTCTACTTCAGCATCACTCGCGTCGGGGCGGCCGTATCGAATATTGTCGCGGAGGCTCTCTGTAAAGATCGCGGTTTCCTGAGGCACGATGGCCATTCGCTCGCGCACGTTGATTGGATTCGCCGCGCGCAGATCTACGCCGTCGACGCTCACAGTGCCGCTACGAGGATCGTAGAAGCGTAGTAGAAGGCGGAAGACGGTGCTTTTACCGGCACCTGAAGGCCCTACGATCGCCACGGTTTCGCCGGGTTCGGCCACAAACGAGAATGCACCTAACGCGGTGATTTCGGGTCTTGCGGGGTAGGAAAAATCGACGGCATCGAACTGGACTCGGCCGCGTGCGGGCTCAGGGAGAGACTCCGGGTTGCTCACGACTTGGATTTCGGGCTCGATGGCTAGGAGCTCAAAAAGCCGCTCCGCAGCCCCTGCTGCGAGTTGAATCTCGCCCCAGACCTCTGTGAGCGCCGCCATGCTCATGGCGCTAAAGAGGGCATAGAGCACGAACTGGCTGAGCTGGCCGCTGCTCATGGTGCCTTCTAGGACGTCCTGGGCGCCGGCCCAGAGAATGCCGACTATGAACGCGAATACGAGGAAGATCACGAGTGCTGTTAGGCCCGCACGGGCCATGAGTCGTTGGCGGGCAGCACTGAAGGCAACTTCGACGACATTGCGGTAGCGGCCGCGATCGATGTCTTCGTGTGTGAATGCTTGCACGGTTTGGATGAAGCTCAAAGCTTCGCCGGCGAAGACGTTCGTGTCTGCCAAGGTGTCTTGGCTCTTGCGTGATAGGCGACGGACCATGCGTCCGAAGATGAGGAGCGGGAGCGAGATGATTGGAATCGCTATCAGTACGAGCGCCGATAGGCGTGGACTTGTATAAATGAGCATGCTGACGGCACCGACGAGGGTGAACGCATTGCGGAGGGCGATCGAGACGGTGGACCCGACGACCGTCTTAATTAGGGTCGTATCCGTCGTGAGGCGAGATTGGATTTCGCCTGTGTGATTCTTCTCGAAGAAGGCGGGGCTCTGGCCGACTATGTGGCTAAAGACTGCGGCGCGAAGATCTGTGACGACGCGTTCGCCGATCCAGGACACGAGGAAAAAACGAAGAGAGCTTGTCACGCCCATCAGTAGAGCGAGCAAAAGCATGCCCACGAAGTACTGGTCGATCGCTGCCGCGTTCTCGGGAGAGAAGCCCTGGTCGATCAGCGTTCGAATCGACAACGGTACAAAGAGCATGACCGAAGTGGAAGCCAGGAGCGCCGTTAACGCGGCGATCACCATACCGCGATAGCGCATGACGAAGGGCAACAGTCCGCGCAACGGATTGAGGTCCTTGCCCTTGGGCCTTAGGCGCGCCGTTTCGTCTGTGGATGCGGTCGTAGGATCCGAGGCTGCTGGCTGCAGGCCTCCCGACTCAGCTGACATGCGCGGACCAGAGGACGTTGTGGGGGACGAGGAGGGGGAGGCTTTGTCTGTCGGGGCTGCGGGGCTCAGTGGGGTATCCGATCAAGAGACGGGTGCGGCCCCGTAGTCTAACGCGCTGGCAAGACGCGCACCTGCGCATCTCGATTCAGCTAGGCTCGCTGCGCTTAAAGCAAGGAGAGCGAGTATGGATCGTAGTCTGAAGGGAAAAGTGGCATTGGTCACCGGGGCAGGACCTGGCATCGGTCGGTCGACGGCGCTTGCCTTCGCGCGGGACGGCGCGGATGTTGTGTTGGCGGCCCGACGTTCGGCTCCTCTTGAAAAGCTAGCCCAGGAAATCGCCGAAGAATCTGGCAGACGCGTGTTCGCCGTGCCGACGGATATCACAGACTTGGACGCTTGTGCTGAGGTTGTTGCACGAACGGTCGCCGAGTTCGGGCGCATCGACGTGTTGGTCAATGTCGCGACGGCCAGCTTTCCGCGTAGCAAGATCATGGATATCGATTGGTCCACCTATGCGGATTCGGTTCAGCTGAATGTGATCGGCACGATGAAGGTCTGTGGTGAAGCGGCTCGCGCCATGGCCGAGTCTGGCGGCGGCTCGATCATCAATATCGGTACGTTAGGCACGACCGCCCTTCAGGCCAAAAACTCGCAGTACACTTCTACGAAGCTGGCGATGGTGGCGATGTCGAAGACGATGGCGCGGGAGATGGGACGCCAGAACGTGCGTGTGAATATTGTGACCCCCGGCTTTACAACGGGGGAAGGGTTGACTGCGCTCTTCGGAAATATGGGGAAGAGCGCTGGCATCTCGGGAGAGGCCATGAGCGAGAAGGTCGCTGAGACCACGGAGCTGAAGCGGCACGTCGATCCCGAGGATATCGCGGAAGCGTGTCTCTATTTGGGTTCAGATCGCGCTCGAAATGTGACTGGAGTGGAGCTGCACGTGACGGCCGGGGCGATGATCCTTTAGGGCATCCGTCTCGCGTCTCGCTAAAGTTGAGTCGTCTTCGTGGAATTCGTCGCGAAGTCGCTTCGAGGAATCGCCCCATGCCCAACCCCGTTGTTGTGATCGACAATCCCGCCGAGGGAGTGCGCCGTCTCACGTTGAATCGCCCTGAAAAACGAAACGCGATGAATAATCAGCTGCGGAGCGAGTTGCTCGAAGGGCTGCGTGCTGCGGATGAGGATGACTCGGTTCGCGTGTCGATCGTGCGCGGCGCTGGAAAGTGTTTCTCGTCCGGCTATGACCTCGGCTCAGACCTCGGTTCCGATCAGCCCTATTGGACCTCTAACGTAGGAATGAAGTGGGCGCGTCATGTGACCGCCGGTTGGATGTCGGTCTGGGACTTATACAAGCCGGTCATCGCTCAGGTGCATGGCTATGCGATGGCGGGGGGGCTCGAACTCGTGGGGGCCTGCGATCTTGCCTATGGCTCGGAGGATGCGCGGTTCTCGCATCCCGTGACGCGTTTTGCGCTCCCCGATTTTGACTGGTTCCCGACGCATCTTTCGCCGCGGGTCGCGATGGAGTTGCAGGTGGCGGGTCGTGAGTTTGTCGGAACGGACGCCGCGGCCGCTGGAATAATCAATCAGGCTTTTCCCTCGGAAGAGCTTGAAGCGAAGGTGCTAGAAATTGCGACGCGAATGGCGGGGAACTCTTCTGCGGCACTCGCCGTCAACAAGAGGGCCGTTCATACTGCGATCGAGGCAAGAGGAGGGCGCTCTGTGATCCGTACGCTAGGCGACTTGCAGGCGGGGCCGCATTTGGGATCCATGGGCGCGGATGAAATTTTGTCGAGCGTAAAGGGCGACAAAGCGGGCCGTGAGAAGGGTGAGAGCTGAGAACATGCCTTTCGTTCCCGACCGCCCCGAAGACATAGATCCGCAATGGCTGACCGACGCGCTTGCTACTCGCCATCCCGGGGTGGAAGTCGAGGCCATTGAAATCGCGGACCGTGCTGAGGTCACGAACTCTCATGCTTGGCTTCGAGTAAGTTATGCCGTGGGTTCTGCACCGGGCCCGGAATCGCTCTTTTGCAAACTCCTGCCCGGAGATCCTACGCGGCGTGGTGCGATCGCGCAGACGCAGATGGGGCTTCGTGAGGCAAAGTTCTATGAGTCGCTCGCTGCCCATGTCTCGCTTCGAGTACCTAAGGCACACGCGGTCAGGTACGAAGAGGACGAGGGTGGCGCATTCGTTCTGCTCCTCGAAGATCTCGCCGAGTCGGGATGTACAATTTCGACTGGTCCTGAAAGCCCGTCACCGGATGCCGCAGCGAAAGCACTCGAAGAACTCGCCGCCATGCATGCGTATTTCGAAGATGGTACGAGGCGGCGTCAGCAGGCGGGGTGGGTCCCACAGCCAGATCCAGCCAGCGAATATGGATCGATGCGCCTAGCAGAGGGACTCGCGGACCATAGAGACCGTCTGACGGTGCCCTTTGCAGAGATGGCCGAGATCTACATCGCATGCAAAGACCGACTGCATGAGATCTGGCGCGAGGGGCCGCAGACGGTGATTCATGGAGATACCCATATTGGGAATCTCTTCGACGATCATGGCAAGATCGGGTTTCTCGATTGGGGACTGGTGGTGGTCAGCACGCCGCTTCGCGACGTCAGCTATTTCCTGAATATGTGCCTCTCCGTCGAGGATCGGCGCAGTTGGGAGCGAGAGCTGATTCAGCACTATCTAGATGTGCGCCGAGCCTTAAAGGCGGAGTTTGTTTCGTTCGACTCGGCCTGGAAGGCACATCGCGTACAAGCGGCTTACCTGGCCCCAGCCTCATGCCAGATCGTGACCTTTCCCGAGGACGTGACGGATCGCCGCAAGACCTTCGCCGCCGCGTTTCTCGAGCGCGCTTCTGCCGCGATTGAAGACCTTGAGAGCCGCGCGGCTCTCAAGACTTTCTACGATCTCTAGCACTCCTCTCAGCACTCCTAGGTCTTTGCCTAACCTGAGTCTCGCATGGTCTTCGTGACCTGCGACCACTTCTCGCGCATCGCCGGATCCGACCAGTGATCGGCGGCGGTGTAGGATATGACGCGGACGTTCGGGGCGAGGTCGCGGTATCGCTCCACTAACTTGCTGCCGAGATCATTCCAGCTGGACTCGACGGCGTAGTGGGACATGACTTCGTCCGTGATGAGCGATTGCATGCCGGGGATGTCGCCGCGCTTCTGAAGCACGTTCAATTCCGCGCCCATACCCGTGTAGCCGTGATGATCGAACATGGCTTCGTAGCCCGGCGTCGAACCGTAGAAGGCGATCATGGTTCGGGCATGTTCACGCGTCTTCGAAATTTCTTCGTCGGAGTCGCCGACGGCAGTCATGACCGGGACGGCGAAGGTAATTTCCTCTATTGCACGGCCCGAACGCGCGAGGCCGTCTTCGATCGCGGTGCGCTGAACCTCCTTTACGTACTCGGGGGAGTGGAAGGGGTGAACGTGGATGCCGTCACAGCATTCGCCGACGAGCCGACTCATATAGGGGCGAACTGCGGAGATGTAGATCGGCGGCGCGTCGTATTCGATCGGTCCGGGGCTCCACATCGATGGCAGTAGAGAGAAGTTGTAGTACTCGCCTTCGTACTTGAGTTTCTCTTCACCTGCGAAGGCGCGAAAGATCGCCTTCGTCGCTTCGACATATTCCTTGAGTCGGGGGCCGGGCGGCGCGAACTCGGTGCTGTAGCGTCGTTCGACATGCGCTTTGACCTGGCTGCCGAGGCCGAGCACGAATCTTCCTTCGGTTGAAGCGGCTAGTTCCCAAGCGATACCGGCTGTGACCATCGGGCTGCGCGGGAAAGCGACGGCGATTCCGGTTCCGATTTGAAGCTTGCTTGTCCCGAGAGCGGAAGCGGTGCTGGCGAGGAATGCTGAGCGACCTGAATCAGTCCACCAGACAGAGCCGAAACCGGCGGCTTCTACCTGCTGCGCGTGTTCCTGCGAAGCTTTGAGATTGCCGGGATGAGCAATGATATCGAGTTCCATGCAGGGTCGTCCTTAGCTGGCGGATCGGCTCGTGTGTTGTAGGTCGGTCGGCAATGCGGGCTTTGTAGCCTAAGTGACTTTAGTGGTCTAAGTCCGCGATTCGCAGAGAAGTTAGGCGGTGCGAACTCAGCCTTCCGGATGCGCCGGTTCCATCGGGAAGTTGTTGAAAAGCACGTTATGCGCGTGCCAGGTGTTCCAGTGCTCCGTCAGGTATTGGATAAGCCCGTCCTCGTTAAATCGGAAGACGAAGCAGTAGACGTTTCTGTAGTCCTGTCCACCATGAGTCTTCGCATACATAGTATGCTGCCGTACAACGTAGTTTCCATCTGCAAGCGTCACACAATCTTCGTTGCGAATTGTCGAGACGTCATAGGCGTCAACGCCGGTGTTGATCTTTGAGTCCGAGGGGCCCGAGGTCGCTCCGGTCAAGATCCCGTTGATGGCGGCTCGCCCCTTATGTTCAGTTTCGCCGCGGCCGCCGACGAGGGGGAGCCCATTCCACCAAGCCGCATCCTCTGCGAAGAGGAGTGATTTGTCTTCGGGATTCGTCGTGTCGAAGAGCCGCTCCATCGCGGCAATGTTCAGCTTCTCTTGGTCTGTATAGAGGGGCAATGCGGACTCCTTGGGCGATCCGACTCTTGAATGAATCGGGATGATTAGCGTACCTAAAAGCAGGGTTCTCGGGATGGCTTCTCGATCTCGTGGAACCGCTTTTTAGACGGCGCGGGAAATAGGCGGGCAGCGTTCGACTCCGTCGAGTTTTGGGCCGTGGTCGTGATCTTCGGTGAACTCAGCCGTCAGAGGGCACGCCGAATCGAGTTTGATAGCGAGCAAATCTCTTACGAAGGGCTTCTTCGTCCTCGCCGAGTTCCTCGTGGGAGTAACGATGGGTGCCATGCTGGTCCGCCGGCGAGGCGTCGAGCGCCACACGCATATTCTCCGCGGCGTTTGGGGGGAGTTGTCGACCGAGAGCTTCGTAGAGGGCGCTCGTCGTTTCGACTGGAGCGCTCAGAAAGTCGGCGAAGTGGCTGTGATGTATTTGCCCCGTAGGAAGCTCGCCCATTGCGTCCCAATCGACGAGGCGTTCGAAGCTTCGCGCGTAGCGCTCCAGATGCTCGCGAGCGATCGCCGCCGGATCCACCGTATCGCTATGCGACCATCGAAGGTTCGCTATCAGGCTCGTGAGTGAGGCGAGAAGTGTGAGTGGGTCACGATGTGTGAGGGCAACCTGCGCGTCGGGATAGGTCTCGAATAAGATAGGTAGCTGGTGGAGATGCACGGGGGATTTAAGGACCCAGGATGTCGACCCGTGACCTCGTTGCAAAATTTGCAGGACGAGGCGATGCATCTGATAGGCGTCGCGCATGTCCGAACTATTGAGAAGCGCCTCGAAGGAGGGGACTGCGAACCTCGCCGTGAACTCTTCTGACTGGAATGCGAAGGATTGCGCGGACAAGCACTCCTTCGGGCGTCGAGCACCGTATTCGTGAATCGAGAGTAGGCCCTGCACGACGGTTTGTGGACCGATCAGTTCCCGATTGGCGAGCTCTATGCGCGGATCCGCCGCGAAGAGTGCGGGGGCGGGCGAGGGAGGAGGGACAGGCCTAAGCAGCTCCCAACCTTCCGGCACGCGATGTCGCGGGTCCGAGGCGAGGAGTTTGTGGAGGATGGTGGTTCCCGTTCTAGGGGCGCCGGCTACAAAGAGCGGTGCATCGATTTGCTCAGATTGCACATCGGGGTCGGCTCTTAGGTAGGCCATGATCTGCAGCCGAACTTCAAGAAGCCTAAGCAGGAAGCGCCGGGCCATCACACGACCCATGATGTGAAGGTTGGCTTCCTGGTCAATGGCCCAGAGGAATTGTTTGAGACGTTCGATTGCCGGCGAGGCGGGGAATTGATCGTGGCCGAACACGGCTTCGATATCACTAAGAGAGCGCAGGGCGTGTCCCTGTCTCGCTGTGGCTTCTCCTAGAAGCGCGTCGAGCGTGAGCGGGAGTCCTGCCTCTTCGGCAATCGGAAGAATTTGGCCCGCGTTCACCACACGGACCCATTCGGGCCTTTCCGGTTCCGTCCAGGTCATAGGCTCAGGTCCTGAATCGCCACGCGAGGTGACGCTTGCGTGCTCGAATCTCACTGCTTCGCGTCGCAAGGTCAACATGCGGCGTGTCGTCGGGCAATGCCGCGCGTATCTCGTCGAGGGCAACGACGCGGCTCGTTGGCGTTGGATCGCTATTCGGCCAGAACCACCGATATGTGCAGAGCCCGCTTTCGTGCCCGCCGACATCCAACCAGTTAGGCACGCCGGGGTCGCTATGCGCGAGTACTAATCGGATGCGGCCATCGGAACTCGGGACCGCTTGATGTTGATTGATAGAGGAAATTCGCTCGATCGGGTCAACTTGTTCAAACCAGCCCATGGTGGCCAGTTGCAAGCCCCAATATCGCGCATCGGGAATATCTGTTTCGATCACAAGAGCCTGATCCGGTTGCAAGTTCCAGAACAGAAATGCATAACGCGCATCAGAGAGCCCCTTCGCCACCGTCTGCTGTGAGGCGAAGGCATTGTCCTTGCCCTTGGCTCTATGATCGGCGAGATAGCTGTTCCAGCCGAAAATAGAATGTTCGACTTGGGAAAGGGCATGGTCCAGCTTAGCCGCAAGTACTTTCGCCGAAGGTGGCTTAGGTGCAGGGAGATCATCGAGGCATTCAATCAAGAAAGTCGCAGGCTCTCCCTCCTGCCAATCTACGTAGTATTCGCGAAGCGATAGGGTTGTGACGTCTTCTGGAATCGGGGTGAAGGTGGGGTCGGTCCCGTCTCCTCCGAAGAATAATTCGAAGTCGTCTCCTGGCTCGATGCCGCGCTCGACGGAAGTGAGGGACGCTTTGGTGCCCCATTCAGGCATGTGCATGAATCCAACGCGAAGCGTGATTACGAAATGCTCGCAAGTATGCATTCGCCCGGCGACGCGATACCGACGATTCGGGTCGATCTGAGCATGGTGATAGGCGTTGTCTTGGTTCGGGCCACCCCATTGAGTGAATAGGTCGTTCGAGCGGTGGAAGAAGGGCGTATCAGGATTGCCATGTGGTATCGCCCAGCCGAGCCAGCATGAGACTTGGTCCGCTAGGTGCGCGATGCCCTCAGTGCGGTCATGGGGCGTGTTTGGGAAATCGTCTTCGAGAATTCGCTCCCCGAGCGCTTCCATGCGCTGACAGAAACGTTTCCACGCGAGGACCTCGGGAGAAGATGCGGCGGGTGGGGTGGGTTCTGCGATCAAGATAAATTCCTTTGGATTTTCAAGCTGGATCGAATGTGAGGAAACTGATCGCTCCCGACAACCGGTCCCGACCTTAGGCCCGCATGATGCCGCCACCATCGACCATGAATGTTTGCCCGGTCATATATTGACTGGCATCAGATAAGAGAAACGCGACGACGGGAGCGATGTCGACTTCGGGATCCCCATCGCGGCCAAGTGGGTGATCCTTGTACATCTCGGCGAAGGCGCGAGCGCGCTCGCTGTTCTCGTCGTTGACGGGCATGCGATGGGCTACGGAAGCGGGGCAGACGCAATTGACGGTGATGCCGTCTTGTCCCCATTCCCGAGCGGCGGTTCGTGTCAGGGAACGAACCGCTTCTTTTGCGGCGGAGTAGGGGCCGTATCCAGGCGCGCCTGTATTTCCCATAGATGATCCGAAAGTCACTATCCGGCCACGCCCCTGTTCGCGCATTGCAGGAAGCACCGCCTGCATCAGGAACAGCGTGCCTTTTGGACCCGTTTCGAGCACTAGGTCGAAGTCGGCTTCCGTGATATCCGCGAGTGGGGTTACCGGGCGAAAAGACTGCGCGTTCGCGACGAGGCCATCGATTTTGCCGAATGCTTCGAGGGTGGCGGAGGAGACTGCCGCGGCAGTTCCTGACTCGCCGACGTCCGCGGCCATCGTTGCGTGGGCGACACCCTGGCTGGTGAGCTCCTCGGATACGGCTTCGAGCCGAGCCGGCTTGCGGCCGGTGATCATGAGTTTGGCGCCGGCGCGTGCCAACACGCGGACGATGCCCAGTCCGATACCCCGAGTGCCGCCGGTGACAATGATGACGCGTCCGTGGAGGTTCGTTTCTATTTCGTGATTGACGTCCATAGTGTCGGACACGATAGCCGGCAAAGATTAAAATGGTGCGCTTGCGATGCTGCCTAAGGGATCCAATAGACCCGAGGAGCCGAAGATGATCGAGGCGCTTGACGGGACTAGACGGCGTCCGTGACTCGGACCAGGGCGCTCGCAGTCAAACGATTGTCGCGTCCTTGGTCGAACAAGCGGACGCGAAGCATGCACGCATCGGGAGGGCCAATCCATTCAGCAGCCCCCGTGACGGGGCCGACCGAAGCGGCTGCGAGGTAGCGCAGGTCTAGTTCGCATACCGCTTGAGGCTCTTGCGTTTCGATGCTCGCTCGCGTGAGGGCCGCGACCTCGACCAAAAGCGCAACGAGTGCTCCCTGCATCACTCCCTCTGGGTTCAGGAGCTCGGGGCGCAAAGGAAGTCGAACTTTTCCGTTGTGCGCATTTTCGATTTCGACGCCAACCTCCTCGGCCAAATCACGGTCTAGGGGGTTAGACGGAATTTCAAGCGGCGTAGACAAGGCGGCGAGATCTGCGCCGGCATCGCCTTGTCGAGGTATCCTGGTAAAGGTGGTCTCCCCATATGCGTAGGTCGAACCATCATGATCGTCGTCGAGTCGCACAGCGGTAGAGATGAGGCGGCGGCCCGTGCGAAGCTGCTCGCCTAAAGCCGTTAGAGACGCAGGCATTCCCGGCTTCGGGATACGCAGAGATAGGTCGCTTGTAAACGTCGCGTCGGTTCCTGCTAGTTCCCGGGTGAAGAATCCACCAACCAGATCAATTGCTGATGCGATCACCGTCGCGCGAAGCACACCGGCATGACAAAGCTGAGGATAGGGCGTCAGCTTGAGAGGGCGCTCCGCTTCCTGCGTTCTCTCGAATCCGTAGCGCGTATAGAAAGGCGGGGCGGGCGACACGAACAATGCTCCTAGGGAAGATCTAAGCAGTTGGCATAATAAGTTGGGATCGCAGGCCAGTCGGAAAAAATCTTGCGTACTCCCGCCTCGCGGTAGAGCGCATCAACTACGCGGTACAAGTCTCCCTCATTGTCGAGTGCGGGTAGCAAGGGTCCGAGATAGAAGTCCTTGTTGCCGCCTTCGATCATGCCCGAATCGATCCGCCCCGAACGTTCGAGGGTCCAGGTGACGAGGTCGAGCCCGGCGGCGCGGGCACGCTGTGCGTATTGAGTCGCGATAATCGCTCGGTTCTCATCAAGCGTCAGCAGTACAGGGATCGGTGGGGAGAGGGTACGAAGACCTTCTGCGGCGAGGGCTTCGAAGTAGTCAGCGTTAGGCGTGACCGCGTAAGACTTCCTGTCGTCTGACCAAGTGGCGTTTCGTCCGAACTCTGGGGCCTCGCGTAGCCAGAACCGAACGTCTTCCAGAGAAAAGGATTGGGGATGGACCACTTCGGCTTGGACGCCAGCGTCGCGATACTCCTGGATCATCGCTCTGGCATAGGCTTCTTGCGTGAAGTCGCCTAGCCAAGGCATTTCGACTTCCGGAGCCTTTAACTCTGGCGTCATCTCGACGCCTAACGAACGAAAGAGTTGAATACTCTCGGCGTGAGTCATCAGTTCACCGTGAGTTGCCTGGATGTCCTCGCGCCATGAGGCTGATGCATCCAGGAAGTCGCTTAGCTGCTCCGCGCGTCGATCGACGACATCGACTCGACCTTCGAGTTGCTCGAATTCAGCACCCGTGATTTCGCTCGTGCAACATTTTGCTTGGGCTGGGCGAAGGAGCTTCCCTGTTGAGGAATCGATAATCGCGGGCGAGAATGCTTCACGACAAGTTTCTGCCAGGGGCGTTTCAAGGATATTCGTGGTCGTCGCGAGGTCACATTGCGAGTGTCTGCAAACTAACACTTTATCCGACGTGAACGTGACATCGCATTCGAGGGTCCCAGCGCCCATAGCCGCCGCGGCCAGATAGCCCTCGCGGGTATGCTCGGGGTAGCCGCGTGGCGCGCCTCTATGGCCGATGGAAAAGCGTCTTTTCGTGACCGGCGTGTCACGGCAGGCTTCGAGCTCAGAGCGGAGGAGGCCTGGCGAGAGCAGGTCGAGCAGCGCGAAAGGCCTCTCGCCAAGCTCGATTTGATTAGGATCATGGGGAGCGGTCGCGAATTCCAAAGGCCCAGCTGTCTTCACAAGCTCGATTTGGGGAGCGGCGCAGTGCGGGAACGCCGAGATCGAGAGCATGAGTGCTGTGACCCTAAGAAGGATGGATCTGCGTACGCGTATGGCTTCGACGGTCGTCGCGATCAAAGGATTTCGCATGCTGCCCCGCGTATGGCGCGTCCGTTTCGCGCTGGATTGAATGACGTATGCTCGAAGCTCTCAAATTTAGCAGGGGATCCGTCTGATGAAGCTCGGCTGTGCCATTGAATATTCTGGTCGAACCGTAGATATGCCGATTGAGCGCATCCAGCGTCTTGAGGCGCTTGGCTACGATTCGGTCTGGACCGCAGAAGCATATGGTTCGGACGCGATCACGCCCCTTGCCTTTATTGCGGCGCACACCAAAAAGATCCGGCTTGGGACGGGCGTGATTCAAGTGGGCGCGCGGACGCCGACGATGACGGCTATGCAGCTCGGGACCGTGGATCAGCTAGCGGGGGGTGGTCGTGTGATTGGAGGGCTTGGCCTTTCGGGACCACAAATCGTTGAGGGTTGGTACGGCACGCCTTGGGGCAAGCCGAAGGATCGTTTGCGCGATTATGTGACGATCATGAACAAGATCTTTGCGCGAGAGGGACCCGTTAGTCACGACGGGCCGGAGATCCGTTTGCCCTACGAGGGACCAGGTTCGTCAGGGTTAGGCAAGCCGCTGAAGTCGATGCTGCACTATGAGCAGCGCCCCGCAATTTGGTTGGGCACGGGCGCACCTGAAATGGTAAAGCTTACGGCGGAACTTGCGGACGGATGGCTTGCTTTCGGCATGCGTCCCGACAATGTCGCGACGTTCAAGGGTTGGTTCGAAGAGGGCTTTGCGCGGGCCGGCAACGGGAAGGGCTACGACGACTTCGAAATTCAAGGAGGGGTTTCCGTCACGATTACGAACGATGTGAAAGGAGCCGTGCAAGCGAGTAAGCCATTCATAGCGCTCTATGTTGGCGGGATGGGCCACCCGAGCTTGAACTTCCATCATAAGCGTATGCACCGTGAAGGATGGGGCGAAGCAGCGGACCGAATTCTCGAACTCTTCCAAGCGGGTAAGCGGGAAGAGGCGATCGAAGCGGTACCCGATGAATACGTCGATGAAGGCGGGCTGATCGGCGACGTTGACCGCATCAAGAAGAGATGGCGCGCGCAATGGGAAGACATGCCGTACACCGGCGTCACTGTTCGCACCGAGCAGGAAGAGGCGTATGGGCTGATGGCTGAGCTTGTTGGTGCCGGAGACGCCTAGGCCTTCGGGGCAGCGGGCGGGCAGGCCCTTATGATGGCCGCCTTTTCGCGGTCACACGCGAGGCGATCTAGCTCTCCCGCACCGACGCGAAGGAAACGACCTCGCATCGCGGCTGTTCTATATCGCCTTCGGGCAAGAGGAATCGCCAGTAGAGCGTTCCGAAGCCGTGTCCCTCGGTGTCAATCCAATTAGCGACACCGGGATCTTCGTGCGCGACGACAAATCGGAAATTACCCTCAGAGTCGGCCTTCATTTGCTTGCGATTCAGAGAGCCTGGGCGATAGCGATAGTCGGGCGCCTGTAGGAAGCGATTCCAAAACATTACGTTCGCGTAAACGCATTCGGGCCAGCGTCCTTCGACGACGAGCGCTTCGCCTGGAGCGAGTACGACTAGTCCTGCGCAATAGGCGTTGTCGACTGCGCCGGCGCCACCGCCTTCGCTCGGAACCCATTTTATGGGTTTGGGAAGTTGGTTCGGGATGAGCGAGAACCACTCAGGTTGTTTACTTGGATCGGGGCTGGCAGGACGATCAATAGTTTGGCCACGAATAAAGTTCATCGCCGCCTCTAGCTTTGAAGCGAGGCGTTGCGGACCGAGGGGGCGGGGATAGCCAGGCTCGTCGAGGCAGTCGAGACTAAGCTCGACCTGATTCGCAGGGTCTGCCATGCCACAAACTTCGCCCTCCCAGTAATGGCGGGAGATCACGCAGTTAGGCTTTCCCGCTTCCATGTGAAGCGCGCCCGGCGTCTCAACGAGTTCGATCGGAATTTCGAAGCTGCCATCTGGCGAGAGTTCGAACTGGGTGTGGTTTATCGCCGAAATGACGCCATCATTCCAATCTCCTTCGGCCTTGCCGGTATAAACCGTGAAGCTGATATAGGCCTCATCCTTCATGCGGCCACGGATCACATAACGACGTGCAGGATCGAGCGGCGCGCAGTGGGAGGGATTGTCTGCGCCTTCCCCACCCCATTTGAGAACGGCACTGGCCAAGGGCGCGAATCGTGGGCGGCTCGCGTCGTTGTCGACCCAAACGTCAATCGCCGCTTTAACGAGATGTAGCAGCATATGCTCGCCTTCGGCGATATCCGACGCTTCCGTGACGCGNNCGTTCCTCGGAGAGAAACTCTTCGTCGACGCGCTTTAGAAGCTCTAGGAAGGCCGAGAAGGCTTGGCGGCTCGGAATCGATTCCAAAGACATACTCTCTCTCTTCTTTTCAGTCCGGTAGTTCGAAGTTAGGCGCGCGCTTTTCGAAATTTGCCTTGATCGCTTCGATCTGATTAGGGCTTCCAACAAGCTGTCCCTGAAGTTTTGCTTCGAGTTCGAGCCCCGTCCGCTCATCCGCGTGCCAGGCTTGTTCGAGCAGCTGCTTGCCGCGCCGGATAGCATTAGGCGACTTGGTCGAAATTTCCCGAGCGAGTTCTAGTGCTTCTGCGAGGGGATTCTCCGAGACGCGAGTGGCGATACCTAGTTCCTTGGCCGCTGCGCCGTCGAGAATTCGGCCGGTCCAGGTGAGCTCTTTCGCTACGTCGAGGGGGACTATGTCGCGGAGGGTTTGTGTGATGCCAACGTCGGGAATTAGGCCCCATTTGATCTCGAGGACCGAGAAGCGAGTGTCGGGAGCGACGATTCGGATATCCGCACCAAGCGCAATCTGCGCGCCGGCGCCGTAAGCCACACCGTGAATCGCGCAAATGACGGGCATAGGCAGTCGCTTCCAAATCAAGGCGGCGCGCTGAAACGCATTTTCCGGTAAGCCACTTCCGCTCTTCAGCGAATTCCCGGAGCCCGTTCCGTCACTCGAAGAGCCGCCGGTCATGCCCTGCATGCTGACCATGTCTAGGCCTGCGCAGAACGCTCGACCATTGCCGGAAAGAACGACGGCTCGCACGTTGCGGTTGTCGAGTAACGATGCGCCGGCTTCGTAAACCGCTTTCCACATGTCGGGATTGACCGCGTTCATTTTGTCCGGCCTGTTGAGGCGAACGTCGGCAATATGATCTTGGATATCGATGGTGACGAGATCGGACATGATGAAGTTCCTTGATAGCCCTCGAAGTTGATGGGGCGGATAGGCGAGTAAGGTAGGGCCCCGCATTATAGGCTGCTTTCCGGGTCGCGCGGCGACGCCAAGTCGCAGAATGTCAGAGACCCTCCGGCTCACTATGCTGTCCGCGGGTGCCTTACGCGCCGAGAGTTGAGAGCTGAGAGGGGATTTTGGGATGAGCGATTTTCGATCGAATCTGTGTGAGGGGCGCGT
>DGPZ01000026.1:0-12449 GCA_002390675.1 Deltaproteobacteria bacterium UBA4427 | reverse complement strand
TGGAAGCCGCGACGAAGGAACTCGAAGAGGCCGGGATAGACGCTATGTGGGTGCCTTGCGATATTCGCGAACCCGATCAAGTCGAGGCCGTGGTCGACGCGATCCTAGAGCGCTGGGGCCAGCTCGATATTGTGATTAATAATGCCGCGGGCAACTTCCCTGCGCCGATTGAAGCGCTCTCGTACAACGGCTTCAAAGCGATTATCGATATCGATCTTCGCGGAACCTATAATGTCACGAAGGCTGCCTTTGACCGAGCACTTAAGTCGAATGGTGGCCATATCGTCAATATCAGCGCGCCCTTCGAACGAATGGGCGTCGCCTTACAAGCGCACGTCGCGGCTGCGAAGACGGGCGTAGATTCACTCACGCGGACTTGTGCAGTTGAGTTTGGTCCACACGGTATTCGAGTGAACGCGATCGCACCTGGTGCGATTGGTGGGACCGAAGGGATGGCGCGAGTAGGGAGCGGGGATGAACGCGATGCGCGCTGCCCGCTTGGCTATGTCGGCACTCCGGAAGATATCGCGAATGCGGTGCTCTTCCTGTGCAGCCCGGCTGCCGCCTACGTCTCCGGTCAAGTGATCTGTGTCGATGGCGGATCATCCGTCGGCACGGTCGAAATCATGCCCGAAGCGCTCGGCCGTTAGGCCATCGGTCAAGGCAGCGACCAGCGACTAGCGATCCGATCTGAAGGATCGGACCGCCTAAGTCGATGCGCTTGCGAGAGGGCCTTTAGGCGCTTTCCGCCTGTTCCTTTTCGAAGGCGGCGATGGCCGTCTCGAGAGGAGCGAGCAAGGAGGCTGCGCGCGGGTAGCCTGAATATTGGGCGACCATCAGCATCAGCTCTCGAATTTCCGTGGGCGTGAGCTCGCCGTTTTTGAGCGCGGCCTTGGCCTGAATGCCGAAGGTCATGGCCTCGCCTTTCTCGGCGATGATACCCATCAACAAGATGCGGCGATCTCGGATTGAGAGTACATCGCGGGACCAAACCTCCGCGAAGAGCTGTTCGAGCATTACGTCGGTGAAAGCATTGCCTTCGGGCGGCGTGACGACGTCGCCCGCATAGACTTTTTTGATCATCTCTAGTCCGCGAGCGCGGCGTTCAGAGTCGGCCATTCGTGAGTCCTTTTCTTGGTCCGCGAAATGCGGTTTGATCATCGATTCTAACCGGCGACCAGTGGGATTGAACCCCTTGAAATGCAGGGACTAGGGCTGCTCAAAGGCCATGTCGCTCATCTCCCAGTAGCCACGAAGCTGGATAAGCTTTCCAGCGGCGTTCACGCGGTAGGTGAAAAGTCCGCTGACCTTCGCTTTTACGCCATTCTCGAAGGTAGTCGTGAGTGTTAGGTAATGAGCGGATTCGGAGCCGGCCGTTCGAGAATCACGGGTTTCGATCGTGATCGTGTTGGGCGCGATATTCTGATCATAGAAGGCGGCGAGGGCAGTTTTGCCTCGAACGCCTTCGCCGGTCGGGTTCGTCGGCGCGACGCCAATCGGATCTTCGACGCATACGTCGTCGTCCATGAGGTCAAGCCAGGTTTGTTTGTCGCCGGCCATCACGGCTTTCCAGGAGCCTTGCGCAGCGAGTAGTGCGGGGTGGTCTTCGGTCATCGATCGCTCTTCCTGTTCATTTTGTGAAGTGCCGTGTTCTGGCAGTTTTGAAAGCGGGAGTGGAGCCCAGCAATGATCTGTTCTCTATTCCTGAATGGGTGCGTCGACGGTGATCTCGCCACCAGCATTGATGAAGTCTCCGATCACTTGATAAAGATACTCGCAATCCTCTCGCGAGAGCGTTGGATGGCAAGGCAACATGATCCCGTGTTCCATGATCTGATCGGAGGTGCCAAGTCCGTCTGGATGCATACGGAATTCATGGTTCCGGAGCATGGGATGGCGCGTGATATTGCCAGAGAAAATGACGCGGCTCATGATTCCCGAATCCTCGAGCTGCCTTTGTAGCTTGCGTCGACTCCAGCCCGTTTCGGGCCGGATCTGCAAGGGATAACAGAGCCACGTGGTTTCGGTTTCGGGAACGATCGTCGGCAGGATGAATTTGTCGGCGTGTTGGTTCAGGAACTCGGTGTGCCAATCAAACCGTTCTTCACGCAATTTCCAGAGGCGGTCGATTTTATCCATTTGGCCGAGGCCGAAGGCGGCGCCGCACTCGTTCGGAATAAAGCCATAGGCGTTTTCTTCGAAGATAAAGAGGCCGTCGTAAGGAACTCCATCAAGGTCTTCCAAGAATCTCCCATCGCTCGCCTCGCGTTGGGTGCCCCACATGAATTTTTCGGAGGACCGGCCCCAGGCCCGAAGTGAGAGCGCGCGGTCGAGATATTTGTCGTCATCGAAGAATACCATCCCGCCATTGCCTAGAGCCGTGATGATGTGGTGAATCGAAAAACTAGTGATCGATATATCGGCGCGAGTGGCCGTTTTTCGGCCTCGCAGGGTCCCGCCTAGCGTGTCCGCACTGTCGTGGATGACGAAGAGATCGTGCTCGTCGGCATAGCGCCGGACTTCGTCCCAGTCGCATATGCCTCCGACGAGATCCGGGATGAGAATCGCTCTTGTCTTGTCCGAGACAACGTCAGGGATTTGGTCGACCCGCACTTGGTAATCTGAAAGTCCGACGTCTAGGAAGACCGGCGTACATCCGACGTGGTAGATCGCTGCGACGTCGGAGGAAAAGGTCAGCGCTGGTGTGATGACCTCTGATCCCAGGGGAAGGTTGGCGAGCCGCATAGCGACCATCAATGCTGACGAGCCCGAGTTCACCATCACGCCATGTTGCATTCCCATGTAGTCCGCGACCCGCTGCTCGAACTCCATGACTTTGGCGCCGGGCACGAGTCCCATCGGATCGGAGAGCTGAGCGTTTACGCGACCGATCTCGTTTTCATCAAAGAGAGCGCCGCCATAGCGGACGACTCGTGGCTCGATTCGGGATGATTTTGGGGACATGAGGGACATTCCTTTTGTGGGTAGGGAAGGGCCGGAGTGGATGAATGAGTGGTCGACGTTAGAGCAACGTAGGGATGGCGTCCCGTCGGTATTTTGAAGAGAACTTCGGTGCACCGACGGCGAGTAGTACACGCGTATCTACCGAACCGATCAGCGTGACCCGGCTGAGCGATCCTGGTCGCCGCATTAGTTTCGGCGTCCTCCCGGTTGGGCGAAGCAAAGCGTTTTGTCAGCGTCGACATGACCGTTGCGGGCAAGGCAGAGGACAGTGTCGAATAGCGTTTCGAGCGGATCTCGAAATCTGATGTCCAGGTCACGCTCGGCACGACTTGCATCAAATGAAAAACAATGGGTCGCTCGGCATGTCGCGTCTCTCGATAGAGCTGGGGGGCTGTTTATGATCGGTCGCTGAGTGGCCCCATGAATCGGTTCGCGCCGCCGGGAAGATGACGGTCCGGTCGATGTACTCGATCTGCAGGCTTACGCGGCGAGCTGCACCGGAGCAGCGAGTGGCGTGGCGCTTTTTGAGGCGTAGGCCCGCCAGGGGCAGACACGACGCCACAATCGGAAATAAAAAAGGCGCACGAACCGAAGCTCGTGCGCCTATATCCTTGCTAGGTGCCAGTTGCGCCTAGTCGGCGAAACCAGAGACGCTCATCTGAGCGACACTTTAGCTAAATGATGGTCAAGAATTCGTTAAGCCTTGATGTTCTTGCTCGCACCCTTGGCCGTCTTAACGATGACCGACGCGACTTTGTACGGATCGGCATTCGAGGCGGGGCGGCGATCTTCGAGCCATCCCTTCCATCCCGCTTCGACCGTTGCGATCGGAATGCGGATGGATGCGCCACGGTCAGAGACGCCGTAGCTGAACTGATCGATCGACTGCGTCTCGTGGGCACCGGTCAGGCGCTGGTTGTTGTCGGCACCGTAAACGGCGATGTGTTCCGCGACGACGGGCTGGAAAGCCTTGCAGACCTGGTCGTATACGTTTTGGTCACCGCAGGTGCGGAGCAGCTCATTCGAGAAGTTCGCGTGCATACCGGAGCCGTTCCAGTCGCCCTTGATCGGCTTGGGCTCGATGTTAATCCCGTAGCCGTATTTTTCCGCAGTACGTTCGAGGAGGTAGCGAGAGACCCAGGTCTCGTCGCCAGCCTTCGCCGCACCCTTGGCGAACACCTGGTATTCCCACTGGCCGCACATCACTTCGGCGTTGACGCCTTCGACGTTAAGACCGGCATCGAGGCAGAGGTCGAGATGTTCTTCGACGATCTCGCGGCCGACTGCGTTCGAGGCACCGACTGAGCAGTAGTACTGTCCTTGGGGAGCAGGGAAGCCACCCTGCGGAAAGCCGATGGGCGCATTGTTCTCGTTGTCCCAGATGCAGTATTCCTGCTCGAAGCCGAACCAGAAATCCGAGTCCGCGTCGTCGATCGTCGCGCGACCGTTCGACTCGTGAGCCGTGCCATCCGCGTTCAGGACTTCCGTCATGACGAGGAAGCCGTTCTTGCGGCCGGGATCGGGATAGATCGCGACGGGCTTGAGAAGACAATCAGAAGCGCCGCCTTCGGCTTGCTCCGTCGACGAGCCGTCGAAGGACCACATCGGTGCATCTTCAAGGTTGCCGGTGAAATCTGCGACGACCTTCGTTTTGCTTCGCAGACTCTGAGTCGGCTTGTATCCGTCAAGCCAGATGTATTCGAGCTTCGACTTGGTGCCCATCGGGGGGACCTCCATGAGTAGTTCGTGAGTTTGGGGAATCGGCTTCCAGACCGCGCTCTCGCCGGATGGCAGGAAACGGCTGGATTTCCGATGTGCGGAGTCGAGTCGAGCTCGACGGTCGCTGTATTCGAAGCAACGACTGTGCCAAAGGAGCGGGACAAACTCAATCGCCATCAGGCACCAAAATGGCCGTAAGATGCGACTTAGAGGTCTCCGGTCGGTCCGGTCGCATACGTTGATCGAGGAATCGTCTTCGCGACTGCTCAGGAGGCGGGCATCTCGCCGCCTAGCTGCCCAACTACTAGGCAGTTGATAGCGGCCTCGCGCGAGCCTGCCTGATAGGCATCTCGACGAACCTAGCTGAGTTCGGGGCTGGGGGAGCGATATGTTCCCCCCGAAAGAACGCTAGCGGTCTATCCGGCTGGCCACGCTGCTGGTCAGATTGGGCATGCCCATTCCCGGGACTGCGCCGTCCGTCGTGGTCGGCGGCGCCGCGCTCTTCGAGAACGCCCGCGACTCAGACTTTCCGCAACTTATTCACTACCGGGCCACCCGCCTCGACATGAGCATCGGACTCTCTGCTCTGTGCGGTGGATTCGTCAAGGGGCGCGTGAATCGGTACGTGGCGAGGAGTCAACGGCACGCAAGCTTCGTTCGGAAGGGGCTAGGGCGTGACTCCGTCGTCGATCACATGCTTCACGTTTCCTTACCCGAGTTGATACAGCCTAAAGCTCAATGGCCCACCTGTGTATTGGTTGCACGGGGTTGATCTCACCTCCGTCGGTGCGACCGGACTGAAGTTTTTGAAGGACTGGATTTACTCCATACCGGAGCGGTGAGACTGGCGTCGGCAGGATGACCATTATTTCCGGGCCAGAAGGGCAGGGCCGAAGCTTCGTTCCGAGAGAGTACTATGCGCCCATCTCGTCCGAAGGTCCGGCTTTTAGAGGTGCTTCATCTATCCGCCGAACCCGTCGTGCAATGTTGGTGAGTTCTAGCAGGCTCCTGTATACGCATGTTATGTTGCGGCTCTTCACGGTACCTGCCTGGTCGTCCCGGAGGTTTATCCGCTCTTTTAGATTCCGTATTCGGTTGCGATGATGTGAACTGCCGAAATGATCGCGAGCCTGAGGTGTCGCAGGTCGCACTTGATCACGCAGGTGCGTGTGACTGGGGTGCGTCCTACGCGCCCTAAACGGATTGAGGGCTGTGGTGTTTGTGTTAGAGGGTTAATAGCGCGCCCGAGAGAGTGATTGACGGAGGTTGTAAGAGGTCTCTAGAATGGACGGTGGCCTCGGCGAAGCCCCATGCAAGACGATCGGTCTGACGTCCTGACGAACAGCTTTCATCGCGCGCCGATCTTTTGTTTTTGGAGACTCGCATATGGCCGCTTCACCCAAAGCTTTGTCGACCCCTATGGAGCGCGCGCCCGATCCCGGACTCGAATTCACCCCGATACCGAAGTCGAGGTACACAAGTCCCGAGTTTGCTGCTCTTGAGTGGGAGCATATGTGGACAAAGACTTGGGTATGCGCGGGACGCGTCTCCGATCTCGAGCGCGTAGGTGATTACTTCACCTTCGAGTTAGGCAGCGAATCGATTCTAGTCGTGAAGCAGCCCGACGATTCAATTCTCGCGCGCTACAACGTTTGCATGCATCGCGGCAATCGCTTGCGCGAACCCGGCCGCGGGCACGCTGAAAAGTTCTCATGCCTCTTTCACGGCTGGGAATACGGCATCGATGGCGAACTGGTCGCCGCTCTGGATCCCGATTGCTTTCCGCAGGGCACGCCTCGCGAAAAACTCTCGCTTCGTTCGGTCGGTTGTGATGTCTGGGCAGGCTTTGTTTTTGTGAACCTCGATCCCGAAGCCGAGCCGCTGCACGAATATCTCGGTGTGATCCCGGAGCATCTAGATCCATATCACTTCGCGGATTGGAAGGTCGCTTTCGACTGCACCATCGAAATCGAATGCAACTGGAAGACGAGTGTCGACGCATTCAATGAGGCCTATCACCTTGCCGCGACGCATACCTGGACGCTTGCGTTCAGCGATGACACGCGTACGGTCTACGATTGTTACGATAAGCACACGCGGATGATCTTCCCGGAGGTTCAGGCGAGTCTGCGACATCCCGGAGCGAATACGGTTACGCCGGAGATCAAGAAGATGTTTCTTGAGCGAATCGGCTTGATGGATTTCGAGGGAACGCCGGAAGAGGCGCGTCGCGCTTTTGGCGAGGCGCAAAAGAAGATCGCACCGGGCATGGGTGCGAACCTCGATGACCTGAATGAGTCACAGCTCTGCGATGATTTTCACTACACGGTCTTTCCGAACATGACCTTCAATACGCACTCGCTCTTTACCTGGGTCTTCTGGCATCGCCCTCATCCGACCGATCCCAACAAGATGTACTTCGACTTCTACAGCTTGATGAATGCGCCGGGCGTCGATGTTCCGAGGCCTGAGAAGCTCTTCTTTTCGACTGCGAATCAGGACACCCTCGACGGAGTTTGCGACGGCGGTGATCTGCTCGACGAAGATCTCTATAACCTTCCGAGGATCCAAGCCGGAATGCGCTCGCGCGCCTTCCTTGATCTTCATCTTGGGGAGCAGGAGATTCGCATCCTTCATCACCACAAAACTCTCGAAGGCTATCTAGAACGAGGCATCGGCTCGGAAGCAGACGCAGACTCAGGAGCGGGCCGTGGCTAGCGCTGCGCCTGGTGCCGACAGAGAATGGGTAGAGATCCCGGTTTCGCTCCCGGTCGTTGGCCAGACTGCTGCCTTTCAAGTCGGCGAGCTCGCTCTGTTGCTCTGCAACGCAGAAGGCACGGCGTATGTGCTTCACGACGAATGCCCGCATGTGCGAACGTCGATGGCAGGGGGCCTTATTAGAGGCGTAATTCTGGAATGCCCGTTACACGGCGGACTCATCGACGTTCGGGATGGAGCGCCTAAGGGAATGCCCATTCGCCGATCTGGGACTTGCTATGCGGTACGAAGTAATGGCGCGGCTCTGGAAGTCAAAATTCCTCTAGTCTCGGGTCACGCGTAGCATCAAATATATTGGATCATCATCGTGTTAGGTATTTCGCCGCAGCACGATTCAGACAAAGGCAAGGAGCACTAGATGTACGATTTGATTGTCCGAGGCGGAACGATTGTCGATGGGACCGGGGCTGCACCCTTTGTAGGGGACATCGCGATTCAGGATGGGAAGGTCACGCAGGTTGGGTCCGTCCGAGCCAATGATTCGGAAGCGCGAAACGTCATCGATGCCGAAGGTAAAATCGTGACGCCGGGCTTCGTCGATATCCACACGCACTACGACGGTCAGGCGACTTGGGATTCGTTGCTCACGCCGACTGCATGGCATGGGGTGACGACCCTGGTGATGGGGAATTGCGGCGTCGGCTTTGCGCCCGTCGCCCCGGGTAAACAGGAATTCTTGATCGGCCTGATGGAAGGCGTCGAAGATATTCCCGGAACGGCGCTGCACGAGGGCATTACCTGGGACTGGGAGACTTTTCCTGAATACCTCGACTCTCTGGATCGCCGCGAATACGCAATGGACATAGGCACCCAAGTCCCTCATGGCGCGGTCCGCGCTTACGTGATGGGCGATCGCGGAGCGAAGAACGAACCCGCGACCGCAAAGGACATCGAAGAGCAGGCGTCCGTCGTGAAGGAAGCGATTCAGGCGGGTGCACTCGGATTTTCGATGTCGCGGACAATTGTGCATAGGGCCGTAGACGGGGAGGTCGTGCCCGGAACTCACGGGGCCGAGGACGAGATCTTCGGTATCGCTCGGGTACTGGGCGAACTAGGCGAAGGCATTGTCGAACTCGCGCCGGCAGGGATCCAGGGCGAAGACATGTCCGCTCCCGACAAGGAGATGGACTGGATGCGACGGCTCTCCGCAGAGATTCAGAGGCCCGTTTCCTTCGCTCTCGTTCAGCACGACGTCGCCCCAAAAGATTGGAAGCGGTTGCTCGACTTATGCGATGAGGCTGGTGAAAAGGATGGAGCGGACCTTAGGCCACAGGTGAGCGCGCGCCCGAACACGCTGCTGATAGGGCATCAGTCCTTCCACCCTTTCAGCTTCCGACCGACTTATATGGCCATGCACGAGCGGCCCCTCGAAGAGAAGGTTGCAGAGCTGCGGAAGCCAGAGGTTCGCGAAAAGATTCTGTCGGAAGAATCCTATTATGCGATCCCGCAGATGAAGGTCGTCGTCCAGATGATCGAGCAGGGGATCGATAAGATTTTTCGACTCGGGACGCCGCCTAACTACGAGCCGGCCCCGGAGGAGAGTCTCAAGGCGATCGCCGAAAGTGAGGGACGTGATCCCTTTGACCTACTTTACGATTGGCTGCTGGAGCTCGACGGCAAGCAGCTCTTGATGCTGACGCTTCTCAACTACAGCGACTACAACTTGGATGCCGTGAAGACGATGCTGGACCATCCGAGGACGGCCTTTGGTCTTGGGGACGGCGGCGCGCATTGCGGCGCGATCTGCGATGCCTCCATGACGACTTCACTCCTCGCGCACTGGGTGAAGGGGCGCACGCGTGGCCCGAAGATCGCGATCGAGCAGGCAGTCAAGAAGATGACGGCGGATACCGCGTCACTCTACGGTCTGATGGATCGGGGGACGCTCCAGCTCGGCATGAAGGGGGATCTCAACGTGATCGATCTCGATCGCCTTGAGAATGCTCTGCCCGAAATTGTGAACGACCTCCCTGCTGGAGCGGCTCGCTTCGTTCAGAAGGCGCACGGCTACGAGGCGACGGTCGTTTCGGGAGAGATCACGTTCCGGAATGGTGTGCCCACGGGAGTGCTGCCGGGTCGCCTCGTACGAGGAGCACAGTCGGCCTAAGGCTTTTGACCGGCCGGTGGGCCGCACGCGAATGCCGGACGGAAAGCGACGTCTTCTCGTGGCCTACCACGTATCGACGAAATTACGCTGACCCTTGGCGACCGGGCCGTAGGCACGGAGTCCTTTGAGGATTCTTTGCCTGGTCTCGGCGGGGTCGATGACGGCGTCGTATTCGAGCGCGCTCGCCGCGTTGAGTGCTTTGCCTTTCTCGTACATCACGCCCACGAGCTTCTCGAAGAGGGCTGTGCGGGCTTCTTCGGTCTCGCATGCGGCCAGCTGCTTTTTGAATCCGAGATTGACGGCGCCCTCGAGGCCCATTCCGCCGATTTCGCCCGTCGGCCATGCGACGCAGTCGAAGGGGGCGGAGAACCCGCCGCCCGCCATGGCCTGAGCCCCCAAGCCGTATCCCTTTCGTGTGATGACACAAAATAGTGGCACGCTGATATTGGCGCCGACGACAAAGAGCCGCGAGACCTTGCGGACCTGGGCGCGTTCCTCAATCTCGGGTCCGACCATGAATCCCGGCGTGTCGCAAAGCGAGAGAACAGGAAACCCAAACGCATCGCAGAGCTGTAGGAAGCGGGCCGCTTTCTGTGCGCCTGTATCATCGATTGCGCCGCCTAGATACATAGGATCGTTCGCAATCAGTCCGATTGGCCGCCCCTCGATTCGCACGAATGCTGTGATCATGCCGGGGCCGTATGCGCGCCGAAGTTCCATCACGGAACCGGTATCGCAGAGCCCCGCTATGAGCTCACGCACATCATAAATACGCCGCCGGTTTTCAGGGATGACGTGACGAAGGCTGAGGGGGTTCGGGGCGGTCCATTCAGAGAGCGTGCCCTGGAAGTACGAAAGGTATTTTTTTGCCGCAACCGCGGCTTCTTGTTCGTCCTCGACGACGAGGTCGAGGACGCCATTCTTCTCCTGTACCGAGACTGGACCGATTTCCTTAGGTTCGAAGACGCCAAGGCCGCCGCCTTCGATCATGGCGGGGCCGCCCATTCCCAGACACGCGTTTTTCGTTGCGATGATGACGTCGGCGCAGCCCGCGAAAGCCGCGCTTCCGGCGAAGCAGAATCCCGAAACCACCGCGACCCGCGGCACTTTGCCCGAGAGAGCCGCAAATGCCGAAAAGCTTGTGATATTGAGCCCTGCGACGAAGACGTCACTAGCATCGGTGTCGTTTGGTCGACCGCCGCCGCCCTCGGGATAGAAGATCACCGGGAGCTTGCCGTGTTCGGCGATCTCTAAGATCCGATCGATCTTCTTGTGATGAAAGAAGCCCTGCGTGCCCGCGAGTACGGTTGCGTCGACGACGAGAAGAGCGCAGCTCGACGAATCCTCGTCAAAGAGTTTGCCGTTGACGGTCGCGGTGCCGGTAATGATCGCATCCGCCGGCGTGTTCTTTTGGAGGTCGTCTAGCTCGCGAACCTTTCGCATCGCGGCGACCGCGAGACCGCCGTATTCCGTGAATGTGCCCGGATCACAGAGATCGACAAGGTTTTCACGCGCGGTTCGCTGTCCCCGACTTCGACGGCGCTCGACCGCCTTGGGGCGCGCTTCGTCTTGCAGTAGCCCTTCTCGTGCTTGCAGAGCCGCTAGGTCGGGGCGGATCCTGTTCAGATCAAGCTCCGCCTCTTGCGTCGTACTTTTTTGAAGTTTGCCGATTGGGGACAGGGCGACGAGAAGTCCGGCCTCGGCTACTACATCGCCTAAGGCGACGAAGCATTCGTCGACTAACCCTTCACATTCAGCATTGACAACGTGCTCCATCTTCATGGATTCAAGGACACAGATGGAGTCCCCTACCTCGACGTGCTGCCCTGTGGCGGCGTTGAGTTCAATGACCGTGCCTATGAGAGGCGCGCGAAGGGCAATCAGACCGGGGGCGAGGGATTGGTTTGCGCCCGCGCTGATTCCCTGCTCGGTGGCGAGGCCGAGAGCGTTCTCCGCTGCTTCCGCGTGCAGATCCGCGGAGGCGAGAATCTCGTCGAGGTGAGCCTCCATGAAAGTCGTCGTGAGAAGCGCAGTATTCATCTCGGGGCGCTCGAGGAGTGCCGCGAGGACTGCCAAGTTAGTGCGCGGGCCTGTAATCTCGAATTCGGTGAGGGCTCTTTGCGCGCGCCGTAGAGTGCGTGCGGGATCGCTGTCGGCGGTCGAGACGATCAGCTTCGCGATCATGGAGTCAAAGGCTGGGTGGGCGGCGAGTCCGGACCGGATCGCGCTATCGACGCGTACGCCGGGACCGCAGGGTGGGCGCCAAAGGCCAATAGTGTCACCGCTAGACCGCGTCGTTCCATCGCTTTTCATCGTTTCAGCAAGAATCCGAAGCTGGATCGCATGGCCGCGAACGGGCGGTGGTTCTGCGACTCCTAGATCGTGGAGGCTCGCACCGGCGGCAATTCCGAGCTGAAGCTCGACGAGGTCAACGCCCGTGACTTCTTCCGTGACGGTGTGTTCGACCTGCAGGCGAGGATTGGCTTCGATAAAGAAGAAGCTGTCATCCGCGCTGACCAGGAATTCGAAGGTACCGACGCCGTGATAGTTGGCTGCCTTGGCAAGGGTGAGCGCTGCATGGATTAGTTTGCTGCGAACCGAGGCGGACAGATTCGTGGCAGGGGCTTGCTCTATGAGCTTTTGATGTCGTCGTTGCAGGGAGCAGTCGCGTTCCCATAGATGGCTGATGTTGCCAGCCCGGTCTGCGATGACCTGTACTTCGATATGCCGCGCGCCTTCGACGAGACGCTCGACGAAGAGCTCGCCGGACCCAAAGGATCGCTCCGCTTCGGAACGGCATCGGTCGAAGGCTTCTTGGAGATCATCGCCCGCGCTCACCCTCCGCATTCCGCGCCCCCCGCCGCCGGCAGATGCTTTAACC
>DGPZ01000181.1:84671-94383 GCA_002390675.1 Deltaproteobacteria bacterium UBA4427 | reverse complement strand
CACGTCCGGGGACTCGGGGTCGAGGCGAGCTTCCTTGAGTCTTTGTAAGAACTCGCGCTGGACTTCTTCCTGGGGATCTGTGGCCCGTTCTCTATTTTCGCCCGGCCCCTCTTTATGCGCTTCCGCCTGATTGGCGCGTCGCTCTCCTGCGCTGCCGCGGGGCACGGCAGGGAAGTCGAGGCGCGCCACGAGCTTTGAGAGCCGGCCGATCGCCTCGGGATCCTGTCCGAGCACCTTGCCCATCTCCCGCACGGCCATCTTGATCCTGTAGCTGATTACGTTCGCGGTCATGGCAGCCCCGCTACGTCCGTATTTTTTGAAGACGTACTGGATCACCTTCTCTCTTTGAGGTCCGGAAGGAAGGTCGATGTCGATATCGGGCCACTCGCCGCGTTCTTCGGAGAGAAAACGTTCGAAGAGAAGCTCCATCCGGACGGGGTCGACGGCGGTGATGCCTAGGGCATAACAGACGGCGCTATTGGCGGCGGAGCCTCGGCCCTGACAAAGAATACGCTCACGGCGAGCGAAAGAGGAGATATCTTCCACGATCAAGAAATACCCGGCGAGGTCGAGCTTCTCAATGACATTCAGTTCGTGAGCGAGCTGGCGAGGAACCCGTGCTTCAGGCTGCGAGCCATAACGCTCTCTAGCGCCTATCCGGGTCAGCTCCCGCAGTCGACTCATCTGGGTTTCCCCCGGACGTAAAGGGTATTCGGGGAAGCGGTAATCGAGTTTCTCCAGGGTGAATTCGCAGCGCTCTGCGATTTCTCTAGTTCGCAAGATCCATTCCGGATGATCCCGAAAGCGACGTACGATCTCTTCTCGAGTGTGGAGATGTCCTTCCCCGTTAGGCGGAAGGTGGCGGCCTGCAGAATCAAGGGTCCTGCGTTCACGTAAGCAGATCAGTGCATCGAGCAACCTGCGGTCTTCGGGCCGCGCGCAGCGAACGTCTCCACTTGCAACAACGGGAACGCCACAGGCTTCAGCCATAGCCACCGCACGACGACCGGTTTGTTCGATTCGACGATCGAGAAGATGAGAGACGTCGACGGCGAGTCGGTCGCCAAAAACATCTTTGGCCCGTTCGAGCAGACGGGGATAAAGGCGTTCGTCTCCTCGGAGTAGAACGCTCCAATGCCCGGCTTCCGCAGCGAGTTCGTCCCATTCGACGCGGATCCGACAGCGGGCGCGCGCATCCTGTGCTTCGAGCCCTTTGTCTCTGCGTGAATGGGCGAGGGTGATCATTCGACAGAGCCGCCGCCATCCCTGTGGTGACTCGCATAACAAGAGGAGCCGGTCTGGCGAGGCAAAGGGCGAAGTGTCTCCGCGTTCGGTTCGGTTTCGCGGGTGGTCAGCGGCCGCATTTGGATTCTCTGAGAGAAGCGGAGCGACGGAAAGTGTGCTGCCTACCAGAGCCCGGAGTCCCGCATCGCGGGCGGCTTTGTGAAAGCGGGGAGCTCCTGAGACGCCATCCCGATCGGCGAGGGCTAGAGTGGTATGTCCTCGGTCAGCGGCGGCCTGGATGAGATCCTCGGGATTGCTGCAGGCCTCTAAGAAGGAAAAGGCGCTGCGAGTGCGGAGTTCGACGTAGTCATGGGGGGTGGCCATGACTCAGTTTCGCTTTATTTTCGCCATTGATCAATCGTATACTTGACTCATCCTTGGGGCCTTGAAGAAATACGCGGATGTCTAGGCCCTCGCTGCTGAAGGACTGTCTTTACTCCTTGCCTGTTTGTAGATTTCCGATGCTCCGTTTTTGGCCCGAGAGGCGCCTCGACCGGATTAGATCGCTGAGGCCCCATCTAATGAGTTCGTTCCGGACAGTGTTGGTCGTCGATGACGAAGACCAGCTTCTTCGGCTGATGAAGCGATTGATCGAGCGTACAGGGCGTCCCGTGCTTGCGGCGGCGAACGCGGACGAGGCGCGTGCGCTATTTAAGAAGCATGTGGGCGATATCGATTTGGTCTTACTGGACGTGACTATGCCGGGTGGGGACGGAGCGGAGAAGTTGTTGCCGGAGTTCTCAGCAGCTCGGCCCGACCTTCAAGTCGTGGTGACGAGCGGCGATGCTATGCCCCCAAGTCTCGAGGAGGAACTCGAGCGAGTGGGTGGAAGCTTCTTGCGGAAGCCGTTCGTGCCGAAGACTTTGCTCGGGCTACTTGTGGAGAAGACGGAGGCTTCGGAAGAGCCAGATGCCTCGAAAGACGCAGAGGCCCCGGAAGAGACGGGGGCGCTACCCGTCCCGACGGCTGTGGACCCGAGCTAAATGGGATCGATTGTCGTGGTTGGCGGGGGGCTCGCCGGACTCGTCTGTGCAGCTCGGTTGGTTCATGCGGGCCATGATGTCGAACTCTTCGAAGCGGCGCCTTCGGTAGGTGGCCGGCTATGCCCGATCGAGACTGAACATGGATTGCTGGAGCCTGCGGTCGGCGAGATCGGCTGGGGTGACGCGAACCTGAGGGCACTCGTTGCGGCGCTAGGACTAGAGTCTGGAGGCGACACCTTCCTTGAGCGCAAGCATGGTCTTGTGTTAGGCGGCCGCCTGCATCGCCCGCCGCATCTTCGCCCACGCGAATTTCTCTTCCCGAGTCTCTCTCCGAGAATGGATCGCCCGATCGATGCAGTTTTTAGACGGCCGCCGCGATGGCGAGATCGGCGGCCGCTAGTGCACGCGGTCTGGGATTCGCTTAGGCAATCCTCTCTCGAGCCGCCGGCCGCCGTTCGGGCTTTAGATGACGTTCCTTGGCAGCGGGCATCGATTCGGGCTTTTGGAACACGCTTTTGCACCACGCGACTGGCGCCGGCGCTGCTCGCGCGAACGGGAGTGGATCTTTCTGCGGAGTCCGCATCGATCGTGGTTCCTATGCTTGCGCGATTGCTCTCTGGCAAGGGGCGCTCGGTTCCATTGGCAGGTGGTCTGGTTCATCTAGTCGACACTCTCGCCGAATTGACTCGAATCAGGGTTGGGACGAAAGTTGAACAGCTTGAAGCCACGACCGAGGGCGTGCGAATTCGTTACCGCTCTGGGGGGCGAGCGGGACAGGCGTTGGCGGATGCGGCCGTGATTGCGCTGCCTCCGAGTGAAATCCTCCGAATCTGCCCAAAGCTTTCACCGGTCGAACGAGGGCATTTCGAGTCCATTGAGCCGCGCCGCTCAATAGTCATCCACCGCCGTGTCACCGAGGATGCGTGGCTCCTTCGTGGTGTGGCGGGGGTAACCTTTGTTCCAGGCGAACTTCCGGATATGCGTGACCTAAGAGTGTTAGGCCCACCGGCGGAGCCCTACGCTTCGGATCCTTTTTGGATTAGGATTTCTCTAAACGTCGCATCCGTCGACGATCATTGGCATATGTCGGATCGCGATCTAATTCAGAAAATCGACGGTACTTTTCGTGGGTCTCCGCTGGGGACATTGCCCGACGGACCGACCCGGGTTGAACGTTTGTCCGAGATTATTTCGGTTCAGGGGCGGGGTGCGCTTTCGCGCCGCGATCGCTTCCTCGCGCGAACCGAGCGTTCGCCGCGTCTTGCTTTCGCGACCAGTGCGCTTGCAACTCCGGATCTTGAAGGCCGCGTGACCGCGGGAATGCGTGCCGCTGCAGAGACCGTGGACGAGCTCTACCGAATCCAGGCGGTGACTGAGGGTGTGTCGAATGTGATGCCCGATGTCGTGTCGGACGCCGCGCCCGCCAACCGAGTGGGCTGAGCGCAACATGGCTTCTGGTTCTGACGGTGATGCCGGTCGATGTGTCCTGCATGCGGATATGGATGCCTTTTACGCATCTGTAGAACAAAGGGATCGTCCGGAACTTCGCGGCCGTCCGATCGTTGTCGGCGGGGCTGGGCCGCGAGGCGTCGTCGCAGCAGCGAGTTACGAAGCGCGGGGGTTCGGCGTTTTTTCGGCTATGTCGAGTGCCGAAGCGAAGAAGCGCTGTCCGGATTTGGTCTTCGTGCCTGGCGATATGAAGCGTTATGCGACGGAGTCACGTCGCATATTCGAAATTTTTCGTAACTATTCTCCGAAGGTTGAAGGTCTCTCATTGGATGAGGCCTTTCTTGATCTGACCGGGACCGAGCGATTGATGGGCCCTGCATGCGAGATCGGCGAGCGGTTGCGGTCTGAGGTGCGTGAGGCGACGTCGCTTCCTATTTCCGTGGGGATTGGCCCGATCAAAATGGTCGCCAAGATCGCGAGTGGTGCAGCTAAGCCCGACGGTCTCCTCGAAATTCCGGCTGACGGCGTGCGGGCATTCTTGGATCCACTGTCCGCTCGCAAAATCTGGGGGGTCGGGCCTGTGGCTGGGGAGCGGCTCGAGGGCTTCGGGTACCGAACGATTGGCGATCTTGCGCGCGCTGACGCGAAGGTGCTGCGATCTCAGTTGGGGGATTGGGGAGAGTCGATCGGGCGACTTGCTCGTGGTGAGGACGTGCGCGAAGTCGAGCCACATAGAGAGGCCGTCTCGATCTCCGAAGAAAACACCTTCGATCGTGACGTCAGCGACCGCGAAACCCTTGAACACACAATCCTTACCCACGCGGAAGCGGTCGCGCGAAGGTTGCGCAGGCAAGGCTTATTAGCGCGGACCGTCATTCTGAAATGGCGGCTCGGGAGACGAACGAAGGCGGGGCCGGGGGGCTATCCGGCTCGCACTCGCCAGCTCACTTTGGCCGAGCCGACGGATGATGGCGAAGTGATTTCGCAGGTCTCGAAGTCGCTCTTAGGCGATGCACTTGTGGAGCCGGTTAGGCTCTTGGGCGTTGGGGTGAGTGGTCTCGTGGATGAAGGCGGGAGCGCCGCACAGCTATCGCTCTTTGATGCACCGGCTGAGGCGAGCAGCCCTAAGGCGATTCAGGCGCCGCTGCGCAAGCGCGATTTGAACCGCGCGCTCGATGTGTTGGCGGACCGGTTTGGGGATGATGTTGTGCGCCGCGCAAGTCAGGCGGAGGCACGCCATGCGACGTTGTCGGCGCAGTGGAAGAAGGGCAGCCGCGACACCCACGGCCCCCATGACGATCAAGCGCATGTGGATGACGCCAATCGCGTAGACGAGGGAGAAGAACAATGAACGATAAAAGATTGGCAGGAAAGCGCGTGCTCGAGGCCAATTTTGTGGCCGCTGCGAATCTCGGAAAAATGGCCGTCTGGGGATGATCGAACCGACTTCCTTGGGGCGTTCGAGGAAGTCCTTCAGAAATGCCACCTGATGAGCGGGCTGGGGGCAACAGCTTGCTGTTCGGCTCTTGGCTAGGGGACTGCCTAATCTCGGGCAACGGACTCTCCTGGGAGATAAGGCGCAGGCACAATCTCTGCGTGTGATCGCGCCGGGGCATGGGTGACGCGGTCTAGTCATAGACCCCATCAACCTGCCAGCGTTTCATCTTCCAATCGAAACAGATTCTGAGAACAGACCCGTCTCGCATTTGAATGTCGTAATGATCAACAGCAAAGTGTGCAGTCTTCGACCACCAATGTCCTGTGCTTCGCCAGGGGCCGGCGGCATTCAGAATCTCACCCCTCGTAATCGCGCTGTGCAGATGGACGGGGCGGCCTTGTGTGAGGCGCACATCAGCTGGCATGGGGGGGCGAAGCGCCCGCATTGTTAGTCGAGGCCCACGGCGAGGCGGGGCAGCACCCGGGAGTGTCGCCTTTATATAGCGGTTGGATACTGGCTTCTTACGACTTGTCGCCCGTGAACGTTTGGGCGTGCCCGAAGTATTCTTTCGTGGACGAAAAGGTTTGAGCGCGAAGGCATTGGGGCGATGGTCATCAACGACCTGGGGGGTACCGATGCGATCTTCCCCGCAGATAGATCCGAGTTCAGCGAGTGTTTCGTCTAGTTCGCTGGGGCTTGGCCCTCTAGGGACGAATAGGTCGAGTTGTTCGCGCCTGAGCGGGATGCCTTCGCAGAGCAGGCGGACGCTTTCAACCGGGGCGGGAGGTGGATTGCGCTCGAAGGCGAGGCGCAATAATCGCAGAAGAATTTCTTCATCCTGACAAGGAGATGCGACGCCAATGCGCCGAGAAAGACGCGCGCCGTTTTCGAGTTGAAGTGCGCATCGAAGTTCAACACACCCTAGCCCGCGCAGATCGAGTCGTTCGACGAGTCGAGAGACCAGCCCGCGAAACACGAAGCCTAAGGATTCGAGGCTCGAGAGAGGAGCTTCGAGATCTTGGCCTTCTTCGAGGGTGGTGGTGCGGGGGTGAGGGAGAGGCGGCTCTTCTTCTTCTCCGCGTGCGCGGGCGACGAGAGCGAGCAAGCCGGGGCCGAGCCTAGCGGCGAGATCCCGACGGGGGAGTCGTAGTAGATCGCGGATGCGGTGGATGCCGAAACGAGTGAGGGCTTCGGCAGTGCGGTCGTCGGGGTCGAGGAGGTCGATGGGGAGGGGCGAGAGGTAGGCGATCTCGCCATCTGGGGGGAGGATTTGCGTGATTGGGTGTTCTTCTTGATCGGGATGGCGTGGGAAGCGAGCCGCGAGGGATAAGTGCCGGGCAGCGAGCCTTGCTACGCCTCGGGAGCCGGCGAGGCTGACAAAGCCCTTAAGCCCGGCGCGTTCGGCTCGGGCATGGAAGACCGAAGCAAAGAGAGACTCGGTCCCGTGGAGCGATTCGATCCCGCAGGCATCGACGAAAACCGCGCCTTCCGAGAGGAAGAGCCCCGACCCGCGTCCGGCGAGTTCCGCACGAGGTGCCATGGAGAGGGCAACATCGAGCAGCGTCTCCCTAGCGGTTTGTTCGAGGACCGGAGAAGCAATGCGGACCTCAATCTCGGGGCAGACCGCGCGGGCTTGGGGGAGTGTTAGTCCGGGGCGAATACTAAATTGCATGGCTTCGGGAGAAGCGGAGATGATTTCGGCGCGTTCTCCGGGTCCGCTGGTGATCACGAGTGGGCGTCCTGCGAGTTGGGGGCTTGCGCGCAGCTCGGCATATAAGGGGAGGTCGGGGACTAATAAGCAAGCGATTCGCATGGCTATTCGCGTACCTGTTCGCATGGCTCTTCGTGTGGGTAGGAGTTCTCGGTTCGAAGAAGTAGGAGAGTTTCTCCGTTAGGCCGACTTCGGTGGCGGCGAAGGACGGCACGGGTTTCGATGGTTTCGAGCAGGTGGGGTGGTCCGCCGAAATGTGTGGCGTGGATTTGCATCTCGAGGACGAGTTCGGCTCGGGAGCCGGTGGAAGCCTCACTCGAAAGGGCCACCAGGGCCGTTTGGGTCCCGGCTGCGAGTCTGGCCAAGCGCAACCAAGTCACATCTTTGACGTGCATAGTCGGGGCGCGTCGCGTCTGCGGAGCGCTCTGCCTAGACCCAGCTCCGCGTCCCTGCGGTATGGCGCGCACGGTCTGCGCACTCTTCCCCGATGAGGTGCGCGGCCTCGGGCGGCGCTGCGCTTGGGAATGAGAGAGCTGGTGTCGAAATAGATCGAAGACGACGAGTTCAAAACCCTCGGTCCGCATCACGCGTTCGCAGCACCTGAGTGCTTCATCTTCGTTTCGAGCCCGAATCCAAAGCAACCGTTCGAGATCGCTCGCGTCGCCTCCGCGATCTTTGAGGGCTGTGAGTGCGGCCTCGGGCGCGAACGCATCCGCCAAATCAATCCAAGCTGCGAGGCCCCCTCGAGAAAGCGTTTCGCTCACCAATCCCAAAGCGAGAGAAGTGCGCCCGGCACTCAGCCCTGAGCGCCGAGAAAGCCCTGAGCTTTGGGGCAGCCTTGAGCCCTGAGCCTGAGACAGCCTTGAGCCTTGATACAGAGGAGCCGCTTCCAACGACTCAGATGCGCCGCAGATCTCGCTCAGTCGGCCGTTCGGGAAACCGCCTCCAAGGCACGCATCGAGCTCCGCAAAGCCAGTCGGGTGAAAGCGTGCACCGGAGGCGGCATCGGCAGCCTCTCTCGAGGTGCCGCGTTGAATTTGGGAGCCAAGGTCGACGAGCAGGGCCTGGAGGGCTTCGCTTTGGAGCTTTCTTGGGAGATTGGAAGCGAGGCGATCTAGGGGACCACTTGCCTGACCGACGGGAGAGTCGGAGGGGGGCATCGCTTCACTTTCGCCCTTTGTTCGCCTTTGTCAATGACGAAAACCGCGACGAAAGAAAGAACCCAAGCAGCTTGGTGAGAGGCGCTTGGATAAGAGCCTCGTTTAGGCGGCGCCTTCTGAGGCGATCCAAGTACGCCCGTCTTCGATCCGGACACGGCCCGCAGCAATCAACTCGATCGCTTCTAGTACGAGCCTCCGCTCGAGGGCTTGGACACGCCCTGCGAGGCTATCCGGCGTGTCGTCGTCCAAAACGTCGACGGTTTGCTGCAGCAGGATAGGGCCTTCGTCGTAGCCATCGGTCACGAAATGAACAGTCGCGCCCGTGAGCTTCACGCCCTTTTTGAGGACCGCCTCATGAACATGATGCCCGTAAAAGCCCTTTCCGGAGAACGCGGGGATCAAGGCCGGATGGACGTTCAGAGCACGGCCTTCATAGCGCCCGCGTAATTCGAAAGGAGACATGAAGCCGAGCAAGCAAACGAGGTCCGGGGCATAGGGTTCGAGTGCAGCATGCAGGGCGTCGTTGAATTCAACGACGTCGGCATGGTCACGTCGCGGGACAGCGATCGCAGGAATACTGCGCTTTTCGGCGCGCTCCAACCCAAAGGCGCTCTTACTAGAAGCGAGGACGCAAACGACTTCGGCGGGGAGCCCCTGGTCGATGTGATCGAAGATGTTTTCGAGACTCGTGCCACTGCCTGAAAGCAGTACGGCGATCCGCAGCTTTGGCCGCGTCCCACTGTTAGGCGTTTGTGGAAGCCCTGTCATTAGCCGAAGAGGTTCTGGTAGATCTCGCGCGCCGCGGGCGAGCGATTGAGCGAATAGATGTGAATTCCGGGCGCGCCGCGGTCGAGCAGTTCGCGGCATTGATCTGTAGCCCAGCGCACGCCGAGCGCATACGTAGCGTCGTCGTCGCCTTCGACGCGGTCGAGTTCAGCTTCAAGCTCCGGCGGAAAGGCGGTGCCGTTTACGCCCGCCATGCGGCGGATGCCTGCGACGGTCGCGATCGGCATGATGCCCGGTACGATGGGAACATTGATGCCCGCTTCGCGTGAGCGTTGTTCGAAGTCGAAGAACATCTCGTTGTCGAGGAAGAGATTACTCACGAGGAAGTCGCTGCCCGCATCGACTTTACGCTTCAGGTGAATCATGTCTGTTGCAGCGTCGGGCGCCTCCGGGTGCACTTCCGGGGAGCAGGCGGCGCCGATCGTGAAGCCGCCGCGGTTGACTATGTATTCAACGAGTTCGTTGGCGTACTGAAATGCTTCAGGCGGGTTCACGAAGTCTGGGTCGTCCTGCGGGGGATCGCCGCGCAGGGCGAGGACATCCGTAATGCCACCCGCTTCTAGCTGATTAAGGATCGTGCCGACTTGCTCCGGGCGATAACCGGTGCAGGGGAGATGGCACATGGTGACGAGTCCAAGCTCCTTGGTGATTTCGACTGTGAGGTCGACCGTCTTCTCGCGAGTCGTGCCGCCGGCACCCATCGTCACCGAGACGAAGCCCGGGGAGAGCTGCTTGAGCTCCTTGATCGTTTTGAACAGGCTGCGGTAGCCCGCATCCGTTTTCGGCGGAAAAAACTCGTAGGAGATGATCGGGCCGTTGGCGGCCGCGTAGATTTCAGAAATGCCCATGATGGTCAGCGTAGCATCACGATTCCGGTTCCCGAGCCCGAAGGTCGAGTGAG
>DGPZ01000181.1:516-84623 GCA_002390675.1 Deltaproteobacteria bacterium UBA4427 | reverse complement strand
AGCCCCGTTGACGCCTCCCGAGCCAGCAGCGAGACTGCGGGGCGCCGATGGAGCCCCACCTGCCGCTCTGAATAGATTGGGGCGCGGGCCCGGCGTGGCTGCGCGATTCGCGCTGCGCCTTTCCTTACCCCTCGGCTCAGGAGAATAGACTATGTCCGTGTTGGTGACCGGATCCGTTGCCGTCGATCACATCATGGTATTCGAGGACCACTTCAAGAATCATTTTGTAGCCGACAAGCTCGAGAAGCTGAACGTGGCTTTCCATGTTCCATCCATGGTGAAGAAATACGGCGGGACGGGCGCGAATATCGCGTACAACCTCTGCCGACTTGGTCACGACCCAATCCTGCTCGCAACAGTCGGCTCCGACCTCGGTCTCTATGCGGACTGGATGGACAAGAGTGGCGTTCGGCGCGACAACCTGCGCGTGATCGACGATGAATACACGGCGGCCTGCTTTATTACGACCGATGCGGACAACAATCAGATCATCTCGTTTCATCCAGGTGCCATGGATCGGGCGCACGAAGCGAAGATCTCCGATGTCACGGAAGATTATTCCGTCGGGATCGTTTCGCCTAACGGCCGCCAGGCGATGATCGACTATGCCCGCGACCTTAAGGCAAAGGGCGTGCTGACCGTCGTTGATCCCGGCCAAGGACTTCCTATCTTGGACAAGGACGATCTACTGACGGCGCTCACGGGCGCAGCGATCTACATCGTTAACGAATACGAATGGGAGATGACCCGAGAGAAGACCGGGCTCGACGAGGATGGCATCGCGGATCTCGTGGGTGCCCTGATCGTGACGCGCGGAGCAGAGGGGTCGCTACTTCGGCGCGGCGGACTCGATGCGGGTCTTATGATCGAGAGCGATCGCAGTGAGATCCCGCCGATTGAGGCGGCAGTAGTCGTTGATCCGACGGGCTGTGGGGATTCCTATCGCGCAGGACTGCTCTACGGAATCTCGAACGGCCTATCTATCGAAACGGCAACGAAGCTTGGCAGCTTAATGGGTGCTCTTAATGTCGAGCGCAGCGGTCCGCAGGGAATCGAACTCGACCATGCAGCGATCCGCGAGCAGTATCAGAAGGCATACGGCGAAGGCTTCTAGCCGCGAGGGGCGCGTATGGGGCAGGCTGGATTTGACGTCGTCGTGATTGGCGCGGGCGTGATCGGTTTATCGATCGCGGCCCGCCTCGCGTCGGATCGACGCTCTGTGCTGATCCTCGAACGAGATTCAGGGTTCGCCCGAGGCATAACAAGTCGAAATAGTGAAGTGATTCACGCGGGGATCTATTATCCGGCGGGCTCGCTGAAGGCGACGAGCTGCGTCGAAGGGAGAGCCCAGCTCTATGCCTGGTGCGAGGCGCGTGGCGTTTCGCATAGCCGGCTTGGGAAATTGATCGTCGCGAGCGACGAGGATGAGATTTCGACCCTCGGCGACCTACTCGTGCGTGGTGAAGCAAATGGCGTGAGCGGTCTTCGGTTGCTCGACGCCGATGCCGTGGCAAGGCTCGAACCCGCCGTTAGGGCCGAGGCAGCACTCGAGTCCTCGGAGACTGGAATCGTCGATGCCTACGAGCTTTGTTTGTCACTCCTTGCGGCGGCGGAGGCTCGGGGCGCTGTACTGGCACTGGAGCGCGAAGTCGTTGGACTTGAGCAGGCAGCTGTTGGTTGGCGGATTGAAGTTGCGGCGCCCTCTGGAAGCGAGGTGATCGAGGCGACGTGCGTGATTGATGCCGCAGGGCTCGCAGCAGACCACATCGCATCCCTCGCCGGAATCGATGTCGACGCTGCAGGCTGGAGGCAGCACCCGTGCAAGGGCGACTATTTCGTCGTTGCACCCGGTACAGGCAAGCGGGGCGTACTGCCAAGCCGCTTGATCTATCCCGTCCCTCAGCAAGCGGGCCTAGGTATTCACGCGACCTTGGACATGGCCGGACGCATTCGTTTCGGCCCCGACGTAGAATACGTTTCTCATGCGGACATGAGTGTCGACCCGGCTAAGGGCCCGGCGTTCTCAGCTGCTGCGTCGCGCTACCTGCCGTCTCTGACGGGTGTGCCTCTCGTGCCGGACTATGCGGGGATTCGGCCGAAGCTTGCTGCCAAGGGAGAGCCGTTCCGGGATTTCGTGGTTGAGGAAGCTTCGTCGTTAGGCGCACCAGGGTTGATTGCCTGCGTAGGCATTGAATCTCCGGGACTGACTGCCGCGTTGGCCCTCGCTGCGCGTGTTGAGACGCTTTTAAACTAACGGGCGATCCAGAGGGCCGAGCAGCCCATGTTGTCGCCGGCCTTTTGGTCGACGTGCGAGCGCATCGCGACTTCGACCACTTCGCGACAAGCGTCAACCGCCCGTCGGCCTGCGGGGGTATCTAGTGTGGCCCGACTCACGGCATTAAAGACGGCTTGGGCAGGGTCCGGCAAACCGATTCCGGGCTCCGACAAGCCATCGGTAGCGAGCACGACGGCTTGTAAGCCCTCGAGGCTGCGCACGCCGATCTTCGCGTATTGCTCAAGCAGTTCCGGTTTGGCTTCTTCGTACCCAAGAAAGGGCGTGAATTTCTGATCGGGATCGTGGCCACCGAGATCCGTTGCGAACCGGGTGTCGACGGCAAAAATGTGACTATCCCCAACGGATAGGCTGAGCAGCAAGTCGTCAGCGGGGCGCACGAGGGAGACGACGAAGGTTGTCGGGGCGGGCGGAAGCTGGTTGCGTCCTGCAGCTTCGAGGATCGCGCGGTTGCTTGCTAGCAGGGCTTCGATTCCGATCGCGCGCCAATCGGCTTCGCTTTTCGCCGGCGTGGTTGCAGCGGTCCAGTCACTCGCAAAGCCATCGAGAATGGCTTCGACGGCGACTTCGGAACCGAGCTCGCCGTGGTGGCCGTCCGCCGCGATGACGACTCGGCCGCCATCGCCGACAGCGAAGGCAACACAATCCTCGTTCGGGTCGGTATACGAATAGGTTTTGCCGGCACCGCCTCGAGACAGCGCGATTGCCGCTTCGTCGATACCTTCGAGTTCAAGGCGGCCGATCTGTTGATGGTCGCGACCACGGAGGAAGGCTGTACGCATAGTGGGCGGAGTCTCTCCGTTGCAAAATATTTAGGCCGACGCACCGCGCTCGAATACTAAATGGAAACGATCGCGGTATGAGTCGCGAACGTAGGGAAAAGCGGATCGCGAGGGAATGGGCTCGCTTTCCTGGGTCGGCCTTCGATATCGTGGGCGGCACCTACCGCCGCGCACACTCAAGCGTCTGCGGGCACTCGACGGACACGAATCGAACACTCAGCGAAGAGCAGGCAAGGGAGCGCCGGATGGGGAAGGTGATGGGTTCCAGAACCGAGTTGGCCTTCGCGATTGCGCACGAGGTGGGCAATCACCTGGGCGGGATTCGCTTGCAAGCTCATCTTTTGGACGAAAATTTGGATGTGCGGGCGCTCGCCGAAGCATCGATTCTGATCGATGGCCTCGCGGGGCGCTCGGGACCGTTGCTGGCGTTGCTTCGACCGCTCCTGTCCGATGATTGGAAGCCGGCGGAAAAAACGACGTGGGCGCATATTCTCGGGCGCGTCCAAAAACAGATCGAAGACGAGGGAACCGGCGGGACGCGCTTTGCAGTTGAACTCGGCGAGTCTGCGAGCGGAAATCCCGGCGCCGATGTTGATCAGATGCCGGACCACGAATGGCTTCATCCGCTGCTCACGGCGCTTGCCGAGGCGACGATCGCCCATGTGGGGCGAAGGCGCTTCGTCACGTTTCGTCTGGTAGCGGGGGTGAGTGAGAGCACGCTCTGGATCGAGGATAATGGCGAAGCCGAGGATGTGGGCGCTTGGGCGGCAGCCCGGGGGCGTCCTTTGGTCGTAGGAATCGCTCGCAATCTCGTGGAACGTATCGGGGGACGAGTAGACGCGATTCGTACGGAAAGCGAGACGCGCATCGGACTCATTTTTCCGAGCTAATACTTGTCCAGGGTGGCACGAGAGCATGACTGGCCGCGTGGCACGGCCAAGCGCGCTCCCGGATAGGGCGCTGGGTGCGACTCCGGGTAGTACACCACCTACGATGTCGGGTGTTATGCCGCGAGCTTCGGATTCGTCTGGCGCGCCTTGGGCCGAATGACATTCTTCGGTGGCTCCCGGACATCCCAGATCAGGCCAACTGCTCGGAACACGCGCAGTACGTAGTACGTCACGTCGATCTCCCACCAGAAGAACCCTTGGCGTGCGGACGCCATGTAGTGGTGGTGGTTGTTATGCCAGCCTTCGCCGAGGGTGAGTAAGGCGAGCCAGAGGTTGTTGCGGCTGTCGTCTCCCGTGTCGTATCGCTGGCTTCCCCATCTGTGAGAGAGGGAGTTGATCGAGTACGTGGAGTGCCAGAGCAGGACCGTCGAAATGCAGAAGCCCCATACGAGGCCGGCTAGGCCGTCGACTGCATAACAGAAGAGCGCCAGGGTGATCGGGGCGGCGATGTGCCACCGGTTGAGCCAGACGAGTTCGGGGTAGGCCGCGAAATCCCGGATACGATCGATCTCGGTCTCCTCGAATTTTCCGGAGAAAATCCAGCGGTAATGGCTCCACCAGAAACCGAGGCGCGGAGAGTGGGGGTCGCCTTCTTGATCGGAGTATCTATGGTGGCGTCGATGGCCGCCGGCCCACCAAAGGGGCCCCTTCTGGACGGCGGCGCACCCGAGGAAGGCCAAGAAGAATTGGAAGGCGCGGCTTGTCTTGAACGCCTTGTGGGCGAAATAGCGGTGGTAGCCGCCGGTAATTCCGAAGAGCCGGAGCCAGAAGAGGCTCATGCAGAGCACTATTTCGAAAGTGCCGAAGCCGGTGTAGAGCGCGAGTAGGCAGCCCGCGTGGATCCCCCAGTAGATTACGGAGGGGACGTTGCCGAGCTGATGCCAGAGGCCTTCGGTGCGAACTGAGCCCGCCTCTAGAGGGGGCGAGGTAGTTCCAGCGGGTGCTGAGGCAGAGCTGACGGCCAGAGCGGGGTCGCTCATGAGGGTGTATCTCCCGGGTGCGAATCACGTAGGTTGAGGGCGGCCAGAGCCTACGAAGGGAGGCGTCAAGGAGCCCGGCAAGGGCTGTGAAAGTTCGGTCAAAACGGGCTTTCCCCTTCAGTTGCGCTACTTTGGGCGCGCTTCGAGCCATTGGTGATGCGGGACCGAGCCCTCGGTCTGCCCCTCTTGGCCTTCGAATCGCCTGATCCCACGCCTCACCCAGACCCCCGACTCCCGAAAATCCTCCACTCATCCTCCCGAGACCTCCCTTCGCCGGACGACTTTCGCTCCGAGCGTGAGGTTTTGGCCAGGGTGTCGTGCACGAGCGAGATCCATCCATGTCTGAGAAGCACTTCCGCCAGGACCTCCGAAACGTTGCGATCATTGCCCACGTCGACCATGGGAAGACCACCCTCGTCGACGGCCTTCTGCGCGCCTGCGGTGCCTTCCGTGAGAGCGCGGCCGTTCAGGATCGCGTGATGGACTCGGGTGACATTGAAAAAGAGCGCGGCATTACGATCCAGTCGAAGAGCACGGCCGTTGACTACGAAGGCGTGCGCATCCAGCTCGTCGATACGCCCGGCCATGCTGACTTCGGGGGCGAGGTTGAGCGCGTCCTCGGGATGGCGGACACCGCACTTTTGTTATGCGATGCCTATGAAGGCGTTATGCCTCAGACGCGCTTCGTGCTGCGCAAGGCTCTGCTCCACGGGCTTCGCCCGATCCTTGTCGTGAATAAGATCGACCGCGCGGAAGAGCGTGCCGAAGAAGTCGTGACTGAAGTGTTCGACCTCCTCGTCGAGCTCGGTGCCGATGATACGCAGCTCGACTTCCCAGTGGTCTACGCTTCGGCGAAGAACGGTGTCGCGACGACTGAATACGGCGGCGAGATGAAAGATCTCATTCCCGTTCTCGATACGATCATTCGCGACGCGCCGCCGCCGGAAGTCGATGAGGATGGGCCGTTGCAGTTTCAGGCCGTGACCCTCGGTTACGACGCCTTTGTAGGCCGCCTTGTGATTGGTCGTGTTGTGCGCGGTAAGATGACGCGTGGCTCCACGGTGATTCGTGTTAAGGAAGACGGGGCCACCGACCAATTCCGAATCACGAAGCTATTCGGAACGGTCGGTACAGACCGCGTAGACATCGAAGAAGCCCGTGCAGGCGATATTGTGATCGTCGCAGGCGTCGACAACATTGATGTCGGCGACACGGTTTGCGAGCCGGGCAAGCCCGAGGCGCTGCCGCGAATCGCAATCGATCCGCCGACGATTCGAGTACATCTGTCCGTTAATAACTCGCCCTTCGCCGGCCGAGACGGCAAGTTCGTTACGAGTCGGCAGATTGGCCAGCGTCTCGAGCGCGAAGGGATGTCTAATATCTCGGTCGTAATCGAGCCAACGGATAAGCAGGACACGTTCGCGGTTTCTGGCCGAGGTGAGCTTCAACTCGCCGTCTTGATCGAGACGCTTCGTCGCGAAGGCTTCGAGTTCTCGGTTTCGCGACCGGAGATTATTCTCCAGGAAATCGACGGTAAGAAATGTGAGCCGGTCGAAGAAGTGGTGGCCGATGTTCCCGAGAGCGCAGCGGGCTCCGTTATGGAAAAGCTGGCACAGCGTAAGGGTCGCATGGACGCGATGGAGAAGCAGGGCGACCGCGTTCAGATGCGCTTCACCGTTCCTTCACGGGGGCTCTTTGGTTACCGCAGCGAGTTCCTGACGGACACACGCGGCGAGGGCATGCTTTACCGAACCGTCGAAGGCTTTGAGCCCTATGCGGGCGATCTTCCGGGACGTGGTGTCGGACCTTTGGTTTGTACTGACATGGGGCGCACGACGCCGCACTCGATCTTCAAGATTCAGGAGCGCGCGCAACTCTTTGTTCCGACGGGCGTAGATGTCTACGAAGGACAGATCGTTGGCGAGAACCGACGCGTTGGCGATCTCAATGTCAACCTGACGCGAGCCAAGAAGCTCGACAATATGCGCGCCTCGGGCAAAGACGACGCAGTCATCATCACACCCCATCGCCAACTTTCCATCGAAGAAGCGCTAGGCTGGATCGAGGATGATGAGCTTCTCGAGGTCACACCCAAAGAGCTTCGCCTGCGCAAGCGTCAGCTGAGCCAGTCACTGCGAAAGCGCTAGAGCAACACGACAATGCAAGATTAGGGCGGACTAGGGCGGAGGCGGGCATGTCCCTCGAGCTGGCTGTAGAAGAACGAGAGCGCTACGCGAAGGAAGGTTTTTTCGTGCGCGAGTCGGTTTTCGGGCCCAAGGATCTCGTGAGCTTTCGTGCGGCTGCTGAGCGAGTCGCTAAAGCCGCCGAACACGCTGCACTCGAGAAGGCGACGGCGATTGCTGCAGCAAAGGCTGCTGACGGCGACGACTACCGGATAGACGGCAATCGCTATGTCGAAGCGGCGGATGCGACAGTTCAATTTGAGCACGCCTCGGATTCGAAAGCAATTCGGGTCATCGAGCCCTTCGTGCATCTCGATCCCGTCTTCGATGCTTTCGTAGAAGATCCTCGCTTGATCGTTCCGCTTTGCGGCGTGCTCGATTCAGATCGCGTCGCGCTCTGGACGGACAAAATCAACATGAAGCGCCCTCGCGAAGGTTCGGGCTTCAAGTGGCATCAAGATTCTCCGTATTGGAGCCACGTCTGTGGGCATTGCGATAAGCTGCCTAACGTGATGATTACGCTTGATGATGCGGATCGCGAGAACGGCTGCTTTCGGCTGATTCCGGGTAGCCACAAGGATGGCTTTCTGCCCGGCCTAGACGACGGAACTGCGTTAGGTCCGCTCTTTACAAATCCGAACTCCTTCGATGAAGATTCGCAGTGGTATGCTGAGGTTCCCGCAGGCAGCCTTGTGGTATTCAGTGCACACACCGTGCACGGCAGCGAGCCGAACCGCTCCGACCGCGACCGCCGCGCAATTGTGCTGACCTATCAGCCGTCGGACGAGCCGATGTTCAAGCGAGACGGCGTACGGAATTTCTCGAAGTTCGCTTAACGCCGCATTTAGGTTCGGGGTCGACTGCCGAGGCTCGAGGTTTGAAGGAGTCGTAGGTGTAGTGGCGCCGGTGAGGTCGTTTCCGAAGCACTACGCTGGAGTCGGTACGTTGAGCGCCGCGATTAAGCCGAGGCCGACGAGGAGTACCGCGAATTCTGTAGCGGTTCGCCGGTCGCCTTCGGCGGGTGCCTCGGAGCTAAAGATGCGAAACACCCCGACTGCCGCGATGGCCAGGTAGAGTCCCTCATCAAAGAAGAGCCCGCAGGTTCCGGCGAGGACGACGAAGATCCATCGGTCGAGCTTGGAGAGTGCGCGGAAGCCGCGGCTGCCATCCAACTGCCAGATCGGGACTAAGTTAAAGAGATTGATCCAAGCACCCACGCTGGCGATCGCCGCAAGCAGGGGGTACCCGGTCGCGTAGTAGGCGGTCGTGACGAGAGCGGCGCATCCGAGCCCATAGATCGGCCCTGCGAGCCCAACCCGCGCATCTTCTTTCGTGGTTTGCGGATAGGTCTCCATGCGCACAACCGCGCCGAATCCGGGAATGAACATCGGAGCCGAGGCTGGTATCCCGAAGCGGCGAAGTGCGGCCACATGGCCCATCTCGTGCACATAGATCGAGAGGACTACGCCGAGCGCAAACTGCCAGCCCCAAATCGTCCAGTACACGCCGAGCGAGACCAGCATCGAAAGCAGCGTCGACGCCTTCCCCAGGCCTAATAGAAGAAGCTTTGCCTTAGTCGCAACAAAGACGAGGATGAATTTAAACTTCCAGAGGAGAAGTCCTATCCCGCCCGCGGAGGCGCCTGCGCGAATGAGCGAGTTGCCTTTCTTTGTGCTCGAGGGAGTGTCCGGGGAGGCCGGGCCAGTCGAGTAGTCGACTCCCACATCGACGCGGGTGGAAGACGACGACGAGGGCGCGGCAGAAGTACTCGCATCAAGCCCTTCGCCGCGATCGACCGCATCGCTCAGGCGGGTTGTCTGCGCAGAGAGCCGCGTGCGCTGCCGCGTCCCTGTAGGCAGGAGCGTTAAGGCTTCGCGCAGGCTCATCAGGGCTGCCCGCAGGTCACCTGCGTCCTCGTAGGATTTAGCTTCTCGGGTCAATTGCGTTAGGCGGTCTTTATGGACCAGACGATGACACGAAGGGCAGACGAGGAAATTCGCCGGCAGCTCAGTTCCGCATTCACATCGCCAAGCTGTGGGCGCATTCCTGCTAGGAGCTTCAAGGCTCATCGCGCGGGCCCTATATCTGTCCCGATGCGAAATGGGCCGCCCCACATGATTTCACGTTTCGCCGTCATCTTGAAGGCTTGGTAGAGGCCAAACCCGATGATAAGGAGACCGATTAGGTTCTCGAAGCCGCCGAGGAAAGGGATTGTGAAGGAGACCGCGATTGCGGTCGCGTAGATAATGGGTTTGTTGATGCCTGGATCCTCGGCGCGGCGATCCGCTTCTTCGATTGCGGCGAGCGGGTCATTCATGACATCTTCCGATGCTTCGCCGGACACGACGATGGAAGCCTGCTCCTCAAGCCATTGCTGTTCTATCGCCGGGGCAACCATCGGAACATAGGTGAAGACGATGGCTGTGTAGGTGAGAACGACGGCCATTATTTGGTAAGGCCAGCCGCCCGTGCCGCGACTTCCCATCGTGATCGCTACGCCGACGATCCAGCCGACGGCGATCGCGATCAGACCGATCTCATATCCTGTGAATTCCGTGACGACCACCCACAGAACGCTGGCGGCTGCTGCTGCGACGAGCCCGAGGCCGAGCGCGCCAAGAAAGCGGGTGATCCCGGAACCTGGCGGTCCAGCAGCGCGAACAGGGGCTTCGCAAGAAGTGCAGACGAATTGGTTGTTCCTCGTGAAGTACGCGTCATGAATTGCGCGACCGCAGGCGACGCAACCTATTCCGGCGGGGCCTGTGGAGGCACTTCCCGGGTCCGCTTGGTCGGTTTGCCCTTCGGGTGCCTCGAATTCAGCACGCTCGAAATCCAAATCGTCTTGATCGTCGCTACTCACTGAGTTCCCCTCATCCAGGTTGGATGTTAGGGCGAGGGTACTCAATTGGACTCGACCTGTCTGGTTCGGGGGGCGAAGCTGGGGTGAGTGTGTTCGTGGGCCGATTGTGTGTAGACGCAAGCGCGTAAGGGATCAGGAGCCTTCGATGCTCGGCTGGCCAGAGGCTGGACATCTCGCCTATCCCCACCCTCGAGCAGATGTAATCGGACGACTTGCTCCGCAAAGACGATGGGAGTTCGACGAGGGGCAGCGACTGAATGTCCTCGTCGTAGGGGGCGTGAGTGATCCGCCATTTGTATAGAAGCACTTCTCGGCGGGAGCAGCTCCGACACGTTCAGATGACGTTCGAGATGGATGCGGCCGATGTCTCGAGGGAGTCGTGGAGGATCTGCTCCATGACTGCGTCCGGATGGATCATTTCGAAGAGCACGCCAAGGACGAGGCGTGGACCTTCACTCGGGGCGGAGAGCAGGGCAAGTCTATAGGCGGCCACGCCTAATAGCGCGGCGAGCACGACGCCAAGGCGTGCGATGCGTTACCCGAGAATGGCGCGTAGTGGATGAGCCATGGTTGGATATGGGCAGAGTTTCTTGTTTAGATGTCTCGGAGCGAAGCCTTCGCAAATTCCGCCTGCAGTTCGGCGTAGCTCTTCGCTACGGGGAACTGCGGGAATTCGTCGATTACGTTCTGCGGCGGGCAAAAAAGAATGCCGGCATTTGCTTCCGAGAGCATGGTCACATCGTTGTAAGAATCGCCCGTCGCTATCGTGCGGTATTTGAGCGAATGAAACGCTTTCACGGAAGCTCGCTTGGGATCTGGCTGACGGATTTTGTAGTCCGTGATCATGCCGGCGTTGTCGATCTCGAGCTTGTGGCAGAGAATCGTCGGCCAACCAAGCTTGCGCATGAAGGGCTCGGCGAACTCGTAGAACGTGTCCGACAGGATTACGACCTGGAAGCGCTCGCGTAGCCAGTCGAGTGCCTCGCCCGCACCAGGCAGCGGGTCCATTCCGTCGATCACTTCCTGGATGTCATGAATCCCGAGCTTGTGCTCACGCAGGATCGCGAGGCGCTGAGTCATCAGCTCGTCGTAATCCGGGATATCCCGTGTCGTCGCCTTAAGGGCGTCGATGCCGGTGCGTTCAGCGAAGTTGATCCAGACTTCGGGGATCAACACCCCTTCTAGGTCGAGGCAGGCAATTTCCATGGCTGTGGGTTTAGCAATCCGAGAGCGATTGCGCTCCAGATTCCCCGCCGGCCACTCGATTCGGTACGTTCGGGACGCCCACCCCCCAATTGGCTTCACGAAATCGGCGAGAACATCTAGAGACCGTGGCTCGTGTGCCGCGCGAATCAGCGAGCAAAGGGGAGAGCAGGTGGATCCGATCGAAGCGTTCGTGCTGGGGCTCGTGCAGGGCTTTACTGAGTTCTTCCCCGTCTCGAGCTCCGGCCATCTGTCGATCTTCCAGGCGCTCTTCGGAGGCCGGGAAGAGGGCGGACTGCTCTTCGAGGTAGGGTTGCATGTGGCGACCCTCTTCGCGATCGCCTTTTTCTATCGCGTTCGAATCGCGGAGCTCGTAGCGGGCTTCTTTAAGCGCGATGTCGAGACGCTCGAATATATTGGCAAGCTCGCCGTTGCGACGCTGCCGGCGGTCGTGATCGGACTCGGAGCTAAGGACTTCATAGAGGCGCAGTTCTCGAATCCCGTTCTCGTGGGGATCGCGCTACTCGTGACCGGCTGCATAGTGATGAGCACGCGATGGACGGCGCCTAAGGCTGTGGCCTTGATGCCTACTTGGGGAGCCGCATTGTTGATCGGCTGCGCCCAGGCCTTCGCGATTCTCCCCGGGATCTCTCGCAGCGGATCGACCGTCGCCATGGCACTATTGTTAGGCGTAGCCCCCTTGGCCGCTGCCGAGTTTGCGTTTTTGATGGGGATCATCGCGATCGCCGGTGCGGCGGTGTTGATGATTCCAGATCTGCAGGGCGCCGATACGGCTGCTCTCGCCGACCTAGCGATTGGTGGGGCGTCGGCATTGATCTCGGGCTTGGTCGCGATCTGGCTCTTCGTCCGGATGCTTGACCGCAGTCTCTTTCATCATTGGGCCTGGTATTGCTGGGCCGCTGGTGGGGCGTTCCTGCTTTGGACCCTTGCTTAATAAAATCTGCCTGGGCGCACTCTTTTCCGTGGGATCGCGACTCACGGTGGCCGAAGGCACCGCCACAGCCTCAAAAGCAGAACGCCCCCTCTCGAAGTGAGAGGGGGCGTTCTTGTTCCGTACTATCCGGACCCGTGATCGATCTCGCCCTAGGGTTCGAGGATCGGGTGCAGACGCTGGGCCGGCTGGGTCTCGCGGAGCTTCTTGAGTGCACGCGCTTCGAGCTGTCGGACACGCTCCCTTGAAAGACCGAGAGACTGACCAATCTGCTCGAGGGTGTGTTCCTCTTCGCCGCCAAGGCCGTAACGAAGGCGCAGGATCAGCTGCTCACGCGGGGTGAGGCTGCCGATCAATGAGCCAACGCCCATGCGCATGCGGTCGTCATCGATTCCGCCGTCGGGTCGGGATGCAGCCGCGTCAGGAACGAAGTCCTCGAGTCGCTTCTCCGTACCCGCCACATTGCTCTCAAGGCTGATCGCCTCACGAGAAAGGCGGTCGAGGGCTTCGAGCGAGTCCGTATCCGTTCCCAGCGCCGGAGCGAGCTCCGCCGGGGTGGGCTCGCGACCGAGCTTGCCCGTGAGTTCCGCCTTCACGCGTTGGCTTCGCTGAAGCCGATCGTGAACGTGGGAGGGAAGACGAATCGTACGCGAATGGTTCTGGATCGCGCGGACAAGTGCCTGTCGAATCCACCAAACCGCGTAGGTCGAGAACTTGAAGCCGCGGCGATGGTCGAACTTCTCGACCGCGCGGATCAGGCCCAAGTTGCCCTCCTGGATGAGGTCGGGGAACGACAGACCTAGGTTTCGGTAATCCTTCGCGATTGCGACAACGAGTTTAAGGTTGTGCTCGATGAAGCGGTTCTTGACGGTCGACATCTGGTCATGCGCGTCTTCGACGGCATTCGTCAGCTCGATCATCCGCTTCTTCTCGACACCGGCCTCGTACTCGAGCTCCGTGAGCTTCTTCGTACGCTTACGTGCACGCCGCATCTCGGCGTGGAGACCGAGGGCCTTTTCACGAAGTTCGTGAAGGACGGCGAGGCTGAGCTGCGCCGAGTGCATTTCCTTGTGGACCTTTTCGTCGATCTTCTCAAGAGGCCCACAGTATTCGAGGCCGCTCTTGTCGATCTTCCTTTCGCGATCGAGAAGCTGCGCGCGCAGCTTCTTCACGGCGCGTTCAACGCGAGCTGCAATCTCGCCGGTCTCTTCGTCACCGACCGACTCGGAAAGCTTCGCACCCGTATGGGACAGCGCGCGGAGCGCATCCCATCGCGAGACTACGTGCTTGGCCGAGATCGGGATGGCGTAGAGGGCGTCCCGAAGGGACGCAGTCGCCGCTTCGAGATCCTTGGCCAGCACGACTTCTTCTTCGCGCTTAAGCGTTCGAGTGCCACCGATTTCCTGGAAATAGGATTCGAGCGGTCGCCGTTCACGACCGGGGTCGAGTTCCTCAGCGGAAACGACCGCAGTCGCGCCCATGCTCGGGTTGCCGTCCTTGTCTAGTTCCTTGGCTGCTTTCTTGCTCTCGGCATCCTTCGGCGCGTCAGCCTTAGCATCCGTCTCCGTTACGGCAGCAACGACTTCCACAACTTCGGTCTCTGCAGCCTTGGCTGCGGGAGCCTTCTTCGTATTGGTTGCCTTCGCCTGGGGCTTGGCCTCTGTCTTCGCAGCGGCCGCCTTCTTAGAGGCAGCCTTGGCTGCTGGCTTTGCCGCCGCCTTAGCCTTAGTTGTGGCCTTAGTCACGGTCTTAGTCGTAGCCTTGGCCGCGGCTTTCTTAGGTGTGGTCTTGGCAAAGGGTTTGGTCGCGGTCTTTGTGGCCGTTTTGACAGTGGCTTTCGCCGGTGCCTTATCAGGCGCCTTTGTGGCCGCCTTTGCCTTGGTCTTGGTTTTCGCGGGTGCCTTGGCCGCCGGTTTGGCTGCTGTCTTCTTTTTGGGAGTCGTCAAAACTGTGATCCTCTCGTGTCCCCGCCGTCCGCTGGATGCCTCCAGTTTTCAGCTCCGGTGCGGTTCTCAATAGAGATTGCCGCCCAGGGGGCATGTTTTGTCACTTTAGTCGATTGGACAGGCGCGAAATGTCGATTTGGTAATGAGCCGCTCATTGGATGACCCTTTGTGCATTTTCGAACGTGGCCGGTGCCCAGTTGGGTGGAACGCGATCGCACGTCGAGAGTGAAAGAGTCTTCTTCAGATTAGACCGCTTAACTTGTTTCCTGCGTTCGCAGCCGCGCGGTCGGTTGTACGCGCCGGTTTTGCATTACGCCGGGAAAGCCGGGTCGGCCATTGGCCGGGACTCGCTTGTGAGGAACTGATCCGCCGATCGGCCCACTCTTTCAAGCATCTTCATTTCGCCTGATAATGATTGAATTTCAACTATTTAGCTAGCTAATTTTCTACTCCGCGGGCGGTCGTTATCGTTCGAACTTCGAGGTGAGGCACTATCCCTACGCCCTGGGCCTCCTGTTCCGTGTGTCACGGCTGCGATGTTCTCTAGGGTGAGTGCGCATCAAGGCCAATTAAGCGATGGAATTTTGCGTAAATCTTTGAAATTTGTGCGACTGAATCAGATTTCCATCTGAATTTATGTGGTTCTCTCATCGGATATGTGGCGAAGCTCTTAGTGGTTCGGAGTCCGCAGCGGTAAAAATTGGCGATTTAGTTGCCGGTGATTTGCGCATTTTGGCCAGTAAACACGCAGCTCGCACGCAACAATTGAGTCGGTAGACATCGCGAAGGGGTCTAAACGCACCTAATAAGAAGGATGCGTGGCCTAAAAGGCGATGATGTTGAGAGGCTGGAATAGCAGCTGCGGTTCCGTATGAGCGTCGGCGACGCTGCGGATTTTCGCCTAGAAGGGCCAGAGCATTGGGATCGCGGTCAACCCGACCGCTGCCGCAATCGCGTCGAGGGGCAATCCGACGCGTAGAAAATCGCGGAAGCGATAGCCGCCGGCGCCGTAGACGATCAAATGTGTCTGGTAGCTGATCGGGAAGGCGAAGGCGCAGGCTGAGGCGATCGCTACGGTCATGATGAAGGGAGCCGAGTCGACTCCCAGCTGTTCCGAAGCAGCGAGTGCGATCGGAAACATGATGGCGACTGCTGCGTTGTGATGAAGCGTCTCGGCCATTACGACGCAGAGTGCATAGATGACGACTAGGGTGGCCATCGGCCCGAACTCGCCGACGCTGCCCACGAGGCCGGCAGCAACGAAATTGGCGGCGCCGGATTGCGAGATTGCATTTGCGATGCCGAGACTGCAGCCGATGGTGATCAGCACGGACCAGTCCACGGCCTCTCTTGCCTGACTCGGGGTAATGCAACTCGTCGCGATCAGCGCCGCGACGGCCACGAATGCAGCGATCGATATATGTATCCCGCCGAGAGCGACGACCAAGACCATCGCAATCAGGATGCCGAGCGAAACCCGGGCCCGTTCAAAATTAGGCTTTCTGGCTCCAGCGAGTTCGCTTGCCAGATAGAAGTCGCGGCTATTGCGATGTAGGCGCATGAATTCCGGGGCGCATTGCATCAGCAGCGTATCGCCAGGGCGCAGCTGGATATCGCCGATTTTACCCTGAAGGCGCTCTGCGTTGCGATGCACCGCAATGACAACGGCGTCATAGACCGAGCGGAAATTCGACTGTTTCACTGTCTGCCCGATCAAGGGCGATGACGCGGAGACGACCGCCTCGACCATGGGGCGATTGCGCCCGCCGGGAAGGCTCGTGAGCAGTTCGGATTTCGCGGCGGGCTCGAGGCCACGGGTCCGTTGGAGATCTATGATCGTCGACACGACGCCAGCAAAGACCAGGATGTCGCCGCTCTCGAGGAGCTGACCCGGGGAGACCGGCGTTATGACTCGGCTGCCGCGGTCGACCTCGACCAGGAAGAGCCCCGGCAAGTTGCGCAGGTTCGCCTCTTCGACGGTCTGTCCGTGAAGCGGGCTGTCTTCGGTCACACGCATCGCGGCGGTGTATTCGCGGGTTCTGTCGTCGAGCTCTTCCGGGGCATCCATTCGATTGGGAAGCCGTGAGGGCGCGATGAAGATCAAATAAAGGAGGCCGGCGGCGGCGATCAGGATGCCGACGGGGGCGGGCTCGAAGAATCGCCAAGGCGGAAGCCCGGCTTGGTCGACGAGACCGACGATGGTCAGGATCGTGCTCGTACCGATCACCGTGGTGATGCTGCCGAGAATCGAGGCATAGGAGAGCGGTATCAGGAATTTCGATCCAGCGGTTTGGTTTCGCCGAGCCCAGTCGATCACGGTCGGTGTCATCATGGCGACGATCGGAGCGTTGTTAAGGAAAGCTGAGAGCGCAGCGACCGGAACGGTCATGCGGACCATCGAGCGTCTCGTGCCAGTGAATCGGCCGAGCACGCGTCCCAGGGTCATTTCGAGGGCCCCGGTTTCTCGCAGCGCGGCGGAAATTATAAAAAGGGCGCCTATCGCGGCGACGACGGGATTGGCGAATCCCGAGAAGGTATCGATCGGGCTGAGGACGCCGGTGGCGCCGAAGCAGATAAGTGTCCCCATCAATACGAGGTCAGGCGCCGCGAGTTCGCGGACCATGGCCGTCAGCGCGAGCGCGACGAGGGCGAGCGTGAAGATGATCTGCCAATCCATCGAAGCCGCACGATAACCCATCCAGGCGCCCCGGAGCCCGTGTCTTGCGGGGGCTTTGATCGACGAAGTCAGTATTCGCGTCGCTTTCTGGGGTGCAGGAGCGTGAAAATGGGTCACACTCCTGCGGTTATGACGCAATCGGTTCGTACCTTCAGCGAGCGCGAGTTCTATCTCGGGGAGTTTCGCGGCCGCTCGATCGGAATCGCCTGGCCTGCCGACGTGTCGGTCTCTGAACGCGCGGAGGTCGAGCCTCTTGTGGATGTCATCCAGGAACTGACGGCCAACGGCTCGCGTGTCGTCCTGCTGAGTCCCAGCCATACACTCTTTTCGGCGGTTGGAATTTCGGCAGCGACGGAGGCCTCGGATTCCGGTTTCGCGCCAGCTCTTTGGCGGGATCTGCGTGACCGCGGATGCGGTGGCCTGCTAATCGCAGAAGAGCGATTCGAAGAAGAGTGTCGCCGGATCGCGCTCACCCTACGGCTCGCGAAGGTCGTTTGGGTGCAGTCGTTACCGCCAGTCGAGAGGCTCGGTGACGCCGCACGCGTGTCGGTCATCGACCTTGCTCATTTGGAGCCGCTGCTTGCACGCAATGCCGGCGAGGATGAATCGCTTACGCAACGCCGTGTGCGTCCAGGCTGTGCGGCCATCCTCGCGGCTATCCGCGATATGATTGAGGGCGGTATTCCTTCGGTGAACGTCTGTGCGCCAGGGCAGCTTGCCGAGGAACTCTTCACGTATGCGGGGGCGGGGACGTTCTTCACCCGAGATCGTTATGCAGAGGTTAGACCGCTTGCGATTGATGACTATGATTTTGCGAATGATCTGATCGAGCGGGGCGAAGTGGATGGCTTCCTGGCGCCACGGGATCAGCAGGCACGGGATTCCGTGCTGGCCCATGGGGTCGGCGTGTTTATCGAAGGGCGCTATTTGGCCGGAATCGGCGCCATCCTGCCGCATACCGGCGCGAATGCCGCTGAGCTGGTGTCACTCTTCGCGTTGACTCGCTACGTCGGCGAGGGCGCGGGTGCGCAGATCGTACGTTATGCGATCGAAGAGTCGCGAGCGGCCGGGCTCGATTATCTATTTAGCTGTACCACGTCGGAACGTGTTGAAGGGTTCTTCGAGCGTCACGGCTTTGAGCGCGTGGACCCGTCCCAGGTCCCCGCTGACAAATGGGATGCCTACGATCCGGAGCGACGCGCGCACGTGCGCTGTTTGCGAATCAATCTGGTCGATTGAATCGCAGTTGCGTACGTGCGCGGACTCCGATGTCCGTCGAAGCGCTCTGGGGATGACCCGAAGGCTTCCTCCCAGAGGTCCGAATTCAAGCGAAGTCGAATTCGGAGCGGCCTATAAGCCGGGTTTTGTTCCCTCTCCCCGTTGCCGGGGGAGGGTGAAGATCATTCCTCTAGGCCGACCATTGCTAGTCGGCTCAAGCACTCTCACCCGGACACCGCGCCAAGACTTGCGTCTTGGTGATCGGGCGGACAGCCCTAAACGATGTCCCTATTCGAGCTTGCTCCGGGAGGGGCTTGCCTCGCCGCCGGTCACCCGGCTGTCGCGCGTGGGCTCTTACCCCACGATTTCAACCTTACCTGTGCCCATCCTTAGAGCGAGTCCAAGAGCGGGCCATCGGCGGTGTGATTTCTGCTGCGCTTTCCCTCGAGTTTCCTCGGGTCGCTGTTAGCGACCTCCCTGTCCTGTGGAGCCCGGACTTTCCTCCCGTGAACGATGCTTGTTCACCGGCGATCTTCTGGTCGCCTTCGGCGGACACGCGGATCCTATCGCGGGCGGCTGGCGGGGCAACGGTTAAGGCGCCCTAGATTCGCATCGGGATCATTTTGGCATGACTTTGAGTTTTTTGTGGCAATCATAGTAAGTATCTATTAGATACTGATATGATGACGGAACTGATCCGCGACGACGATCTCGATTCGACTGAACCCGCTGGGGCGATTTCGCCTGGGTCTCGCCGTGGCGAGATCCTCAGGCCCGCTCAGATCTTCGATCCAGTCGCGCGTGCCCTCGACGTGATCGGCGATCGATGGAGCCTGGTAATCGTGCGCCAGCTCCTCGTCGGTCCAAAGGGCTTCCAAGAGCTCCGGGTTCGGACCGGGATCGCGCCAAAGGTTCTTTCGAGCCGGTTGCGGCAACTCCGCTCGGACGGCTTCGTGGAAACCGAACAGAAGGGCAACCGATCGATCTATCGCGCGAGCGATAAAGGACGAACGCTCTCGCCAATCATCGCCTCGATCGCGAGATGGTGGGTCCGCGAGGGGATCAACGCCCTCGATGTCGATCCCACACGGTTCACCGAAACTTCTCCACTTTCCGTTCTCGAAGCGCTCCCTCAGCTACTGCGCGAGGACAAAGCCCGCGGTGCACATGTCGTCTTCGAGATTCGCCTAACAGGCGAGGGCGGCGGCGTTTGGACGGTCGCGATCGATGACGGAGAGTGCTCGGTCTCCGCGGAATTCGCTGAGGGTGCAGACGTTCGGTACACGGCGTCGACACGTGACTGGTGTGGCGTAGCTCTCGGCATTCTCAACGCGAAGGAAGCGGTGAAGGCTGGGTTGCTTCACAAAGAAGGCGGGCCACAAGCGATGGATGAGTTCTTCTTCCAGATCGCTGGTGGGCGTGCGCATCTCGTTCGGGATAGGGAGGACGAGTCGTCCTCCGTAGACCCGTTAAAGACCAACGACTAATACAAAACGAGTCGCGCCGACCCCCCGGTGCTGCTCCTAATCAGGAGACACGAAGTGATCTCATTTGGCATGACAGAAGACCAGGAGCTCGTAGGCGACGCGATGCGTGAATTCGCCGCGGAAGCGATGCGACCGATCGCACGTGAGTGCGACGAATCGGCGGAGATCCCGGCCGATTTCCTCGATACGGTTTGGAGCCTCGGGCTTACGAGCACACAGATTCCAGAGAGCTTCGGCGGCGCAGGGGAAGAACGGTCCCCGGTCACCAACGTGATCCTGCTCGAAGAGTTGGCGCATGGAGATGCGGCGCTGGCTATGGCGGCGCTCGCGCCTTCGCTTTTTGCTAACGCCGTGCTCGATCATGGAACCGACGAGCAGAAGGCGGCGATCCTGCCGCTCTTCTGCGGCGAGTCCTTTGCTACAGGCGCTCTCGCTATGAACGAACCGGCTTCGCTTTCGGATGCGGCGCGCCCGCGGACTACGGCAGAGCAGAAGGGTGAGTCCTTCATCCTTTCGGGACGCAAGACCTTCGTGGTCTTCGGTGATCGCGCGAGCCACTTCCTCGTGACCGCACAGCTCGGCGATGACGTTGCTGTCTTCATTGTCCCGAGGGATGCCGCGGGCCTCACTGTCGGAGATGTTGAACGAAAGATGGGGCTGCATGCTCTGACGACAACGGGTCTTGAGCTCGAGCGGGTTGAAGTTGGACCCGAAGCTTTGCTCGGAGGTGCCGAAGGCGCAGACGTTCAGCAGATCATCGATTCCTCTCGCGCAGGTCTGTCGGCTGTGATGCTTGGCGTATCCCGCGCGGTTCTCGAATACTGCGTGCCTTATACGAAGGATCGCGTGGCGTTCGATGAGCCGATTTCTAAGAAGCAGTCGATCGCTTTCCGTCTTGCGGAGATGCAGATCGAAGTGCAGGCGCTTCGCCAGCTGGTCTGGCAGGCGGCGAGCTTCTTAGAGCACGGAGAAGACGCGACAAAGGCGGCTTGGCAGGCACGCTCCTACGCGGCTGAGAAGAGCATGTGGATCGCTGATAATGGCGTTCAGGTGCTAGGTGGTCACGGCTTCATTCGTGAGCATCCGGTCGAGATGTGGTTCCGTAATGCGCGAACCCTCGGTGTTCTCGAAGGAATGGTCGCGCTCTAGTCGAGTGCCCTCGGACTAACAAAACTATGCATCGCGTGAAATGAATGCGCTTTGCTGGAGAAATCCATGATCGATTTTCGACTTACTGAAACAGACAAGGCACATCTTGGCCGCACTCGTGCGGAAGGCGTGATCTGCCGCCAGTATGCGCGGGAGTTCGACGAGAACGAATCCGAAATGATTCCGGACGTGCTTCCGGAAGCGGATCAGTTCTTTAAGGACTATCCCGAGTTGCCTGAAGTGGGCGACGACGACACCCAGGGTGTCGTGATGATGCTGCTCCAGTGCATGGGCCAGAATTGGGGTGATTACTCAGTTCGACTCCGCCGCTCGATGCGCGGTGGTCTCGGAAACGCGGCGCTTGCTGCAGCCGGAACCGAAGAGCAGAAAGCCAAATTTGGCGAGATGCTCCTCTCTATGGCGATCACCGAGCCGGGTTGCGGTTCGGATCCCTCGCGTGTGTCGACGACGGCGGTTCTCGACGAAGACACGAACGAATGGATCATCAACGGCGAGAAAATTTTTGTGACGACCGGCATTCGTGCCACGGGCGTGGTGATGTGGGCGACGATCGACAAGGCCGCGGGCCGGGCAGGCATTAAGTCCTTCTTGGTCGAAAAGGGCACTCCTGGCTTCAACGTTCCGCACAAGGAAAAGAAGCTCGGGATCCGCGCCGACGACACGGCAGCCTACGTGTTCACCGATTGTCGCATCCCGCGAGAGAATCTTCTCGGGCTGGATGAGTCGATTCCGAAGGCGAGCTCTGGTGGCTTCCGTGGTGTCATGAAGACGTTCAACATGACGCGCCCGCTCACGGCCGCCATGGGCCTTGGCATCGCCGAAGCCGCGATCGATTTCACTCGGGATGAACTCGAGGAAGCCGGCATCACAATCGACTACACCGCCGGGCCCGGTGGCCTCGGACGACTCTCGGCGGCAGCGGAGAAGTTTATGCGACTGGAGGCGCTCTTTGATGCCTCAAAGTTGACGACGCTCCAATGTGGTTGGCTCGCTGGCAAGGGATTGCCTAACAATCTTGAGTCCTCAATCTGCAAGGCGCACGCGGGCTCCGCCGTTCGCCAGATCACTCAGGGATGCATCGAGATCCTCGGATCCGTCGGCATCTCCCGAGAGTTGCTGCTCGAGAAGTGGATGCGCGATAGCCGCATCACGGACATCTACGAAGGTACCGGCGAGATCCAGCGCCTGATCATCGCGCGCGGTCTGCTCGACTACACGCGACACGACCTCAAGTAACAGGGGCTTTGAACGAGATAAAAGCGTCTCAGAAGCGAAAGTGAATCGGCCCTATCCCAGAAGGGATGGCATATCGGGTGAGTTCGTGATCAGGCTGGTCGGGAATCCCTGGCGCGCTGCGAGTTGAAGAGGAATCCGCGTGAGCGGCATCTAAGTTTCGCAGGGCCTAGCAAAACGTGTGAAGGACACGATGCAATCTGACGTGGCGACGTGAGTCGACCCCGGGTGCTTCAGAGCGGGAGCCTTCGTTTAATTCGAAAGGGCGATGCGGCACGCCGGGGCCCCGGGTGCCCTGCACGCCAACGTAAGATGGAATATCAAGCCAGTGCCCCCGCAGCTCTGACTTGGAGGACGGCTTTCAGCGCGCGCCTATTGGGTTAACGTCGAAGTTTCATAGCCTCGCTTCTTGGCGGCGGCTTGGCTCGAAGTCCACCTAAGGAGAAATCTTGGCGCCCCATACTGACTCGCCGTCTGAAGGGAATACACCGGTTAGAGGCCAAGCGCGTTCTGCGGGGCCCGCGACACCGCTTTATACCCGGTACGTCCTGGGAATGGTTTTGCTGACAATGATCTTCAGCAATGTCGACCGAACGATCCTTTCTATTCTCGTTGATCCCATCAAAAGCGAATTTGGACTGAGCGATACCCAGATGGGCTTTTTGCTAGGACCCGCATTTGCTGTGGTCTACTCGATTTTGGTTTTGCCGATCGGGCGTTATGCGGACACAACGGGAGTGCGACGCAATATCGTCTCGGCGGCGCTCTTTTTGTGGAGTCTATTCACTGTTGCGACCGGCTTCGTGGGTACGCACTTTCAGCTCGGCTTGATGCGCATGGGGGTCGGGGTTGGCGAAGCAGGAGCGACTTCGCCAAGCATCTCGATGATTTCCGACTACCTGCCTCCCGAGCGCCGCGCGAAAGGTATGTCGGTTATTTCGATCGGGGCGGTCGTAGGAATGGGCCTAGGCATGGTCTTGGGCGGCTGGATTCACGACATCTGGGGTTGGCGTACCGCGTTTATCGCAGCCGGGGTGCCCGGAATCTTGCTTGCTCTTATCTACCGACTAACAGTGAGAGAGCCTGAACGGGGAGGCAGTGAAGGACGAGAGGCAGTCGAGACAAGCGCATTTTGGCCGAGCCTGCGGGCGCTCTTCGGAACGCGTACCTATCTCTTGATCTTGGGCGCGAATGGGTTTTCTCTTTTTGCGTCGATGGGGCGAAATTTGTGGGAACCGGCCTTCCTGGTGCGGACCTATGATATGTCGCAGTTTCATGCGGGTACGTGGTATTTCTTGACGAGCCCAGTGCCTTCGATGTTTGGCATATTTATGGGCGGCTATCTGGCGGACAAGTTGGCTCGGCGGGATAAGCGCTTTCTTCTTTGGGTTCCCGCCTTCGGACAACTCGTCAGTGTTCCCATTCTCGTAGCATTCCTGCTCTGGCCGGAATCTGACATGGTGACCCTGCCAAGTATATTCGCGGGAACGCTATTCGAGACGATGCCCGTGGCGCTCTTAATCAGTATTGCGGGCTCGGTTGTCGGCGGCCTCTTTACAGCCCCCTTCATGTCGACCACTCAGGGTGTCGCGCCTTTACGGATGCGCGCATTCGCGGCAGCGGTTTCCACCTTTATCAGTACATTGATTGGACTCGCCGGCGGACCCATGGTTGTTGGCATGATCGCAGACAATCTGAAGCCTGAATTCGGCGAACATGCACTGCGTTATGCATTGCTCTTTCCGACAGTCGTCCCGGTACTCTCTGCGATACTCTGCCTGATTGGTGCGCGATATGTGGCGGGAGATTTGGCGCGTGCCAAGGCTTTGGATTCGGCTAAGTAGCCTGAGTTGGCCTCGGAGTAGCGGAGTAGGTGGGTAGCTTGAGCCGGAGGCGCCGGAGCTTAGCGTCGGATTGGCTATGCGGAAGCGCGCTGCGCGAGCGCGAGCCAAAGGCGACGTGCGGTCCCGGAGAGGCAAGCCCGTCGGTCCGATGCACTTAGGCCGGAGAATGCCTCATGGGCGAGAGCGACGAGTTCTGGATAGGTGCGGTCGTGGGTCTGGCAATAATCAGAGCCCCACATCATTCGATCAGCGCCGAAGTTAGTCACGAGTTCTTGCACGAGCCCATCCGCTCCTTCACCAGACCGCGCCGCATCATCGAGATTGTGGGTGGTGACTTTGAGGTGGAGATTCGAATGTCGCGCGAGGGTGTAAAGGCGTGCCCTGGAATCGGGATTGGACATAGCAAAGGCGCAGTGATCGAGAGAGACGTTAGTCTCCGGGAAATGTGTGAGGACCCGGTCGAGTTCGTCCAGTTGATGGGGCAGGATCGTGATGATGATGTGCGCATCAAGGTCGGCCGCGCGGCGCCAAACTGGGAAAGTCTGTTCGTTGGCCAACCATGAGGGGCCCTCCCGCGAGAGTGCGAAGAGACGAATGCCCTGCATGCCCTGAACTCGAATCCATTCGTCGGCGACTTCGACTGCGTCGCGCGCTTCGACATCGATCGCGCAGGCGGAGACGAAGCGCTCCGGCGCTTCGCGCGCGGCATCCGCCGCATATCGATTGTCGTAGGTGTAGGCTCCAACGCCTTGAACCAGGACGGCTTGCGCAACACCACTCGCATCCATCTCGTCGGCGAGGTCTGCAGCACTCGCCGGAGCATCGAGATACCAAGTTCCCGACAAATCGCGCGGATGGAGGGGGTATCGCTCATGATCATTTGAGACGACGTGGGTATGGCAGTCGACGAGGTTAAGCCCGTCGGCTGCAATGGCTTTGCCCGGTTGTTCCTTCGAGCCTAACGCCGTCATCAGAGTTCGGTTGTTGCGTCGCCGAGGCGAATTGTGAGGAACTCCATGCCGTTTGGACCACAGGTAAATCCATAACGATTAAGAGCGGGAATTACGACAGTGTCGTTCGCGCCCGCAGATCCGAAATCGTCGTCGAAAGTGCATCCGCCGTCGAGGACGATCAACATCTCTCCGTGATTATGATGGTGCGGAGGGACGCGGTAGCCAGCGGGAAGTTGAGATCGGTTCATGAAGAAGCCTGCCTCGCCTTTGACGATTTTCTTGCGTCGAGCGCCGACCTTCTTCGCTTGCTCAACGAGTTCCCGCGGCGGAGCGGTTCCCGGCGAAGATGTTTCGAGAGGCCGATCGAATTCGAGATTCGCGTACGTGAAGATCTTGGCCGGCTGTGGCTTTTGTTCATCAGACATAACAGCTCCCTGATTTGCGTTAGTTGCGTGTGTCTTCTAACCAATCGGGCAATTCGATCGGTGGGTTAGGCAGGCGCTTCGCACCCTTTTCAGTCAGAAGCTTGTCGAACCCTTCGTTGTCTGCTGGGAAGGATCGCGGGTCGCCCATCATGACTTCGAAGAGCTCGACGCCCTCCGGACCAGCAACGAAGGGGCCGAAAGAGGCGCCCTGTTCGAGGGTGATATGCATGCCGGGGGTGCATTCCACATCGCCGCAATGCATCGAGCCAGAGATGACATAGAGCACGTGTTCGCTGTTGTGCCCATGCTTGTGAATCATCATGCCGGGGTCCCATCGCGCGACGAGCGAGAGGCATTTGTCGCTGAACTCGAGCCATTTTTCACGCACCACGGCTCGGCCGGTAGGGAGTTCTATGGCGCGGACCTCATGCCATTTTTCTTCTTCCATATGTCGGAACTTGACCTGAGGTTTCTTGGATTCATCAGCCATGTCTTTGTTCTCCTTAAGGAGCCAGGGGAGGGAGCTAGAGGACTTTTTCGCCCGCGATAGTCACGCGGTTCATAATGCGGCGCGAATGGTAGTCGGATACAGCAAAATGCTGGGCGCTTCGATTGTCCCAGAAGGCGACCGAGTTCGTGTCCCACTTAAAGCGGCACTGAAACTCTGGAGACCGAATATGGTCCATCAAGAAAGGCAATAACATCTCATTCTCGCGCTCAGAGAGCCCTTCGATATGGGTTGTTGAGTTGCGATTCACGTAGAGCGACTTTTTGCCGGTTACAGGATGGGTTCGCACGATCGGATGTGCGACCGGCGGCCATTGCGCCTGAACATCTTCCAGGTTCACCGTCGTATGTCCCGCGGCGATTCCTTTCAGAAGAGGTTTGGTGATGTCGTGGATTGCTTTTAGGCCATCAACCAATCGCTGAATCGAGGGTGAAAGCGCGTCGTAGGCGGCAACCGTACTCGCGAAACAGGTGTCCCCTCCGACCTCCGGAATCAGCACTGCACGAAGCACGGAGCCCATAGGCGGCTCAGACATGAATGAGTTATCCGAATGCCACGCGTCCGCGCCTTCGCCCTTTGGATTTTCCTGGTCAAGGACGATGTACTCGGGATTCGTTCCGTATTTGGGAGCGAAGGGCGGGAAACTAATCGGGCCGAACTGCTTCGCGAAGGCAACTTGTTGCTCGGGAGTAATGTCCTGTTCTCGGAAGAAAAGGACATGATGTGCGACAAGCGCGTCCAGCACCTCCTGCCGGTCCTCGCTTGAGAGCGGCGACGCGATATCGAGTCCGTCGATCTCCGCCCCGATCGTCGACGTCAGCGGCCGAAGCGAGAAGCTGCTCACGACGGGACCTCGAGGTTGTAGAGCTTCGCCGCATTCCCTGCGAAGAGCTCCGGGTGGATGGTTTTGGGGATGTCCTCACGCTCTACAAGGATCTTGACAGAATTAGGGAAGGCGCAGTCCCAATGACAGTAGTCGGAGGAATAACAAACGATGTCTGAACCGACGGCATCGAAGAGATAGGGGACCATCTTTTCGTCGGGCTCCGTCGTTAGGAAGCCGCGGCCTTCGAAGTACGTTGACGGCGCGCGGTCGATCAGCGGCGCTTGGTCGGCCATCATTTCCCAGTGCTCATCGAGTCGCTCTAGCCAAAAAGGAAGCCAGCCCACGCCCGCTTCCATGAAGCCGACCCGCAGTCCGGGGTATCGCGCCCAGATTCCGCCGACCGTGAAGTGCATCACGGCTTGCATTGCGCCGAGCGGATGGGTCATCGCGTGGACGCCGAGGCGAGTATCGAAGCGATCGATCATGAGCGGCGTTTGTCCAGGCGCTTGGCCACCGCCGTGTGTGCAGACGGCGACGTTCAGGCGCTCGGCGGCTTCCCAGACGGGGTCGAAACTCGGATCATCGAGGTTCTTGTCGCGGATATGGGTCGCCGTGACGAGCCCAACGAACCCGTGCTCGGTCACGCAGCGTTCGAGTTCTTCGGCTGCCGCCTTCGGCTCGATCATCGGTAGCTTGGCTACGAGCTTCAATCGGTCGGGATCATGGCTTGCGTATTCGGCACGCGCATCGTTCAGCGTGCGGCAGAGCGCGACCGAAAAGTCGACATCTCCGAGTGCCCATTCTTCGCCGGATCCTGGTGGAAAGAGCACGGCGACATCGATGCCTTCGTCGTCCATGTCTTTCATGCGAGGTTCCGGGTCGTACATTCCGGGGCGCATGTCTGAGGTGATTTCGAGATCGTCGTCGGTCGTCTGGGCCGGCGCCGCATCGTCATCCTGCTCAGTGGAACGCACGCCTGATCCGGGCAAGTTCGTGTACTTGGCCCGCATCGAATCAACGTATTCCCGCATCCGTGAAGCAAAGGCATCCGGAATTCGCTTACGCCATCCGAGCGGCTCGCCTCCGTGTCCATCCGCATCGATGACAAAGTGTCCGAAACGTCCCATTTTTTTTCCTTTTAGCTAGTGGTGATACGAGCGCGTGAAGATCTCAGTAGATTTATTATGCAGTCAGAGCCGTAGCGCGCTGGCGACTTAGCGTCGCGCGGCAGTACTACGTTGTGTGGCTCGTTCCTCGAAGACTTGGAGGATCTCGCCGAGTGAGACGTCGGCGTTCTTTAGTTGATGTGAAGACAAGGGGCCCATTAGGCTGGATGTCGCGCTCACGAAGGCGTGGAAGACGCGGTCCTGAAGTGAGAGTCCTCGATCCGTTAGGCGAACATGGCTGCCGCGCCCGTCGTCGGGATCCGGGCTTCGTTCGATCAGCCCGGAAGCTTCGAGCCGCTTCAAGATTTTCGTCATCCCGCCGGAGGAGCGTCTTAGTCGGCTATAGAGCTGGCTCGGTTTGAGCGAGTAGGGGGCGCCCGCGCGCCGGAGCGCGGCGAGCACGCCGTAATCCGAGGGCATCAACTCGAAGGGTTCGAGGACGTCGTGCTGAAAGGCATCGAGCAAGACGCCGAGGCGCGCGATTCGAACGAGGGCGGGAAGGCTCGAGAGGTCGAGTTCCGGGTACTCATTGGTCCAGCCACGCGTCAGGTCTTCAAACCACTCCATGGGCCCAGATTAGCTTGCTAGATAGCTTTCCCGCAAGCTAAAAATAACACGCATGGAGATGCTGAACCTGACGGTTGGAGAGCCAAGGGGAAGGGGGATTTGGGAGCGCCTAGGCCTGAGGAGGCTGGAGCTAGCCGTTCAGGGGGTGAGGCGAATGAACGCGCCAACGATTTGGCGGCCGAATCCCATAGGGTCGCTGGTGGTGAGGCGATTACTTGTCAGCCACGCGACTTCGATCTCAATACGCTCGGTGATCGGACGCGTGAATGAGATTCGACTTTCGAGCGTCTCGTCGGAGATAATGCCCGGCCCGACATCGTTGACGAGGGGCGAAGCGAGGCGATCCGAGAGCGTGCCGTGTTGGCGGTAGCTGGCGTCGAAGCTGGCCCTGATTCGAAGGGGAAGCTCCACATACGCGAGGCCTGAGGCTCGCCAGTCTTCGTTCGGAACCAAGGGCTGGTTAAAGCTAGTCAGCATCATGCCGTCCTGCGCGGCGGCGGTCGAAGTCATCCCAAAGATCCCCGCGAAGGAGCAGATTAAGCAGGCCATCAACGTGGCCGTGATCCGGCGGTGCCAGGCCGCAAGGATTATTGTGGAATAGGTGTGCTTGGGCATCATGAAGTTCTTCGGCGAAATAAGGAAATCGCCCGCGTGACCTAGGTCACGTCCCCGATGTCCGGGAGCGATCCGCTTTCCTTATTCCCCCTTATTGCTTGGACCCTGCGTATTCACTGCTGGCTTCTGCATGCCCTAGACTCCCGCGTCATGAGAGCCATTTTGATCGACGAGCCCGGAGACGAGAACTGCATGAAGATCGGGGAGGCGCCCCCCGCGTCGATCCGCGCAGGCGCAATTCGAATTGAGAACCATGCATCAGGCGTAAACCGCGCGGACCTTTTGCAAAGACAGGGCTTTTATCCTCCTCCGCCGGGCGCGCCGCCTACGCTAGGTCTCGAGTGCTCAGGCGTTGTGACGGAGATTGGAGACGGCGTAGAGAGTTTCGCTATGGGCGACCGCGTGATGGCGCTGCTCCCTGGAGGTGGCTACGCCGAAGAAGTTGTAGTCGACGCCGGGTCGGCGATTGCTTTGCCGGATGCTTTGTCTTTTGAAGAAGGGGCAGGCCTAACAGAGACGTTGCTGACCGTCTTCTTGAACGTCTTCCAGCTGGGCGATCTGCCCCAGGGCGGAACCGTTCTCGTGCATGGCGGCGGAAGCGGAATTGGCACGACGACGATTGACCTCGTTAAGCGTGCCGGCGGAAAAGTCATTGCCACCGCTGGCAGTGCGGAGAAATGCGCTCGATGTCTCGAAATCGGAGCGGATGCGGTAGCGAACTATCGCGACGAGGACTGGGTCGAGGTCGTGAAGAAAACAACGGACGGTCGTGGCGTCGATGTCGTACTCGATTCGATCGGAGCCTCCTATCTAGAGGGCAACCTGAACTCGTTGGCGACTGACGGAGCGCTCGTGTTGATCGGTTTGATGGGCGGCGCGAAGGCGGAGATTTCACTCGGCGCACTTCTTACGCGGCGACTTCGCGTATTGGGGTCGACGCTGAGGACACGCTCTGACGCGCAAAAGGCTGGGATTGTATCCGCGTTCCTTGAACGCTTCGGCGATGACCTAGCGGTTGGGAAGATTCGTCCTGTGATTCATCAGGTATTTCCGCTCGCGGACGCGCCCGAGGCACATAGAATGCTCAAGGCGAGCACTCATTTCGGGAAGGTGATTCTGTCCGTTCGCTAGGCGGACTGAGGGTCGTCGCAGACAGCTCTCGCCTAACCGGTCGTCCCGCTGGCCTGCGCGCTTTGTGCACCTATCAGCTGGCTGTAGATGCCGCCCTTTTCGACGAGAAACGCATGGTCTCCTGTTTCAGCGATCCGGCCTTGATCGAGCACGACGATTCGATCGGCGCGTTCGATCGTTGAGAGACGATGTGCGACGAGGAATATCGTGCGTTGGCCGCGCAACCCCTCGATGGCCTCTTGTACGGCGCGCTCGGTCTGGGCGTCTAGGGCGCTTGTCGCTTCGTCAAAGACCAGGATAGAAGCGTTCGCGAGAATGGCCCGGGCGATGGTGATCCGCTGGCGTTGTCCACCCGAGAGGCGCAATCCGAATTCACCTGCGAGCGTGTCGTAGCCCTCTGGTAGGTCTGTAATGAAGTCGTCCGCGGAGGCAGCGACTGCGGCTGCGTGCACTTCTTCATCCGAAGACTCTGGGCGGCCGTACCGGATATTCTCTCGAATCGATTCGTCGAAGAGGAAGGGCTCTTGGGTTACGAGGGCGACATTGTCGAGGAACGAGGTTCTTTTGAGGTCGCGGAGGTCGATGCCGTCGACTTCGATCGAGCCTTTCGTCGGGTCGTGGAAGCGAAGGACGAGTTCGACGAGCGTCGATTTTCCAGCACCGGTCCGACCGACTACGGCGATCACTTCACCGGCCTGAACGTGGAGATCAATCCCGTCGAGTACGGGACGTCCGAGGACCTCGTCGCTTTGGCCGGGCTTGCCACGACGCGCGGCATGATAGTCGAAACTCACACCGCGAAAACGAATGTCCCGGGTGAGCCCCGTCATATCCCCGGCGTTAGGTCGATCCGCTATCTCCTCGCCCAAGTCGAGAATCTCGAAGAGGCGCCTGGCGCTTCCCACTGACTCAAGCATCCGGGGAACTGATAATGTGAGGCTCTTAACCGGCTTGTAGATGATCGTGAGGGTGTATCCGAAGGTTGTGAGCTTACCGAGGGTGAGGCCGAAGAGGTCTGATACAACTGCATAGCCGCCGAAGCCCATGACTGCGACGCCGACGATGGGATACATCGCCTCGCTTGCCGCCTTCGCTATGGCGGCATTTTTCATCACCTTCATGTGGCGCCGGAAATATTTCCCAGCTTCGCCGTTAAACGCGGATTGCTCGACGGCTTGGCCTCGGAAGACCTTAATGACTTTGATACCGGAAAGGATCGCGATTAAGCGATCCGAGAGGTCTGCTTGGGTCTCCTGGCGTCGAGTCGCGTTCTTCAGAAGCCGCGTCATGAAATGATTCAAGATCGCTGAAAAAGGCGGTACCGCAAGCATCGCCAAGATCGTTAGTTCCCAGCTCAGCCATACCATCATGGCCACGCCACCGACTAGCATCTGGGCGTTGATCAGGACATCTTTGTAGACGAGGGTGACGGCCTGGCATGCGATCTGCGCATCTGCCATCGCTCGGGACATGAAGTCGCCGCTAGAGCCGTCCCTAAAGACTTTGAGCGGGACATGGAGGAATTTTTTCGCGACGGCGATGTCGACGCGCTGTCGTACGCGTGCGGCGCTCCACTCCGCAAAATAGCCTCGACCGAGGACGGCAAAGGGAGACAGGATAAAAGTGGCCGCGAGGATCAGGCCGATATCCGAGAGCAGCGGACTGGCCGCCTCCCAATCAAGCCCTTGGGCCGTAAGGGGAAGGGCAACATCATCGAGAAGCGGTTGGATCAGCCAGCCGCGTACGTAGCGCGTCGCGGCAAGCACGAAGCCGAGCAGGATCACCGCAACGAGTGACTCCCAATAACGGAGGGATAGCCCGAGCAAACGGGCGATATCGCGCAAGGCACCGGGCGGAGCCCCGGCCTTGTCCGTAGGCAGTGGGGCTGCCGGATCAGGGGCGGGCACGGGCGTTAGATGTGAGTCGTCTTGGTTCACGAAGGTCAGGACTTCCAGGCAGGGCGCCGGAAGAGTCGCAGGTCGTCGACCTCGGGGCCAACCGGATAATAGGTCTATCCCTCACTTCGAAAAACACGGGTCGATTCACACGTTTCTGGCGGAATCTCCGCTACGTTCCGCCGCCGCAGAGGCCCGGACGCCGTCCTGGGCCCATCCGAGGCGGCCAAATGAGTCGCCTCGACCTCGAATCCAACCTTGAACGCTGCCGACCCCGGATTGACTCGTGGGGGGAAGTGTCACCCGATCGCCGAGAGGCGCGGCCGAAGGGCCGAAATAGGAGAACGAATCATGGCCGTAGAGCGCACCTTCGCCATCATTAAGCCCGACGCCGTCGCCAAGAAGGTGGCCGGTCAAATCATTGCCCGTATTGAAGAGAACGGCCTCACGGTCGTTGCCATGAAGAAGATGCAGCTGTCCGAGCAAGGCGCGCAGGGCTTTTACGCAGTGCACAAGGAACGTCCCTTCTTCGGCGAACTCGTGACGTTCATGACGTCCGGCCCCGTCGTCGCGATGATTCTTGAGGGTGAGGGCGCGATTAAGCAGTGGCGCGACCTGATGGGACCGACGAATTCGAACGAGGCACCCGCCGGCACGATGCGTGGCGATTTTGGCACCGACATCGAGCAGAATGCGACCCACGGATCCGACGCGCCCGAAACGGCGAAGCTCGAGACATCCTACTTCTTCAATGCCAACGAGATCTCCGGCATTACGGAAGCGCTCTAGCACGGAGTTTCCGGGCGGCCGGCCGTTCATTCGGCGGGTCGTCCGGCTTTCTGCTGCCCCTCGCCACCCGTGAAGCGGGGGTAAGCGAGTCTCTGCCTGGCCTTGTTTCGAAGGATGGCCGAAGAGAAGCCTGTCGAACGCGTCCTCGTGCTGGTCCCCTTGGATAAAGCGGAGTCGAACGCGGTCGAGCGAGTCGGGTATTAAGCCGCGAAGCCTCGCGCCATAAGCGTCAAGAGGCCAAAGTAGGTCAGGGTTAGCCAGAGTTGCTGGTTGAGCAGGGCGCGAGTCACGATGGGATCCTTCCGGGAATCAGTTGGGGTCAAAGTCATACGGGGCTTCAAGTGGAGACCACTCGGGTATCGACTGGCGACCTCGTTTCGACACTTCTCTTGTCGAGCGATGGGCGCAGGACTTGAGACCCGCTCGTATCTTCTATGGTTCCAAAAGCGATGTCTGTGGTGTTCGTCACCAAATAGTGTCGGTTGAGCGGGTTATGTCTGCATTAAGCGGGGCGCGAGCGTCGTAAATGACCTCGCTTCGTCGATCTTGTGGCGGTCAGAGCTTGATCAGCGCCCTTCAAAAGACGGGTCGCGCTTCTCTCTGACAGCGGCGATCCCTTCCTGTGCGTCCTTTGACTCGAAATGCTTGGCCTGCTCACTCGCCTCAAACTGCAGTTGGTCCTCTATCGAGCTGGACTCGCTACGACGGAGAGCCTGTTTGACGGCGCGCACCGCGAGCGGCGCGTTCTCAGCGATTTCCGCGGCGGTGGCCTGGGCTTCAGCCAGGACTGATTCCCGAGGCATTGCCCGGTTCGCGAGGCCGACGCGCAGGGCCTCTTCGCCGTCGATGATTCGACTCGTATAGAGCAATTCGGCAGCGAGAGCGGGGCCAACGAGTCGCGGGAGATTCCAGGTGGCGGCCATTCCGGGGTGAACGCCGAGCCGGGTGAAGTTGAGGCCGAGTTTGGCTTCATTGGCGGTGTACCGGAAGTCGCAGCCGAGAGCGACGCAGAAGCCGGCGCCGATGGCATGGCCGTTGAGTGCCGCGATCGTGGGGCAGGGCAGGTCTCGAACCGACAGAAAGAGCCGATAGAAGCTGCTCATCGTGTCGCGGATCCCGCGCCAGGCTCGGCCCGGCGCGGCGGCACCCAGATCCGCCTGCTCTTGAAGCATGACGAGGTCACCGCCCGCTGAGAATGCGCGTCCCTCACCCGTTATCACGACCGCACGGAGCGACTCGTCCGTAGCGAGCTCGGCGACCGTATCGCGGAAGGCTTCGCCCATATCGCGTGTCATGGCATTCAGGCGACCCGGATCGTTGAAGTGCACAGTAACGACGTCACCGTGGCGGGCTTGGCGGACCAATTCGTGGGACGTGGACATAACATTTTCCTGGTAGTGGTTTCTAGAACGTGAAAGTCCAGACGCCCTTAATAAGAGTTTCGGTACGCGTGAATTCGAGATCATTGTCGTTCGTCACGACGCCTTGATTCAAGACAATAAAGAATTCGCGGCCATCGCGCAGGATGTAGCGGAAGCGACTGTTTAGGCCAGCGGAGTCGCTGCGGTTGTCGTACTGAACGAAATTTGACCAGGTGATGTTGGGCGTAAATATGAGATCAAATTTGAGGCGAACGAGTTGCAGGTCGCGATCGTTTCGATCGGGGCTTCCCATGAGGAGTGATCCTGCCTTGGGCAAATTGATATCTCGGAACTCGTACTCGATTTCGACGAAGAGATAATGAGAGGGGCGATATTCCAGATCGACGTCGACGCGCGTGCGTGTGCCGTCGAAATAGCTGCCATACCAGACCTCGGTTTCGAGTCGGAAAGGTCGATTCCGGCTCGTAAACAGCCTCGCGCCGATTTCGTGGAAGGTGTACTTGTCGCGCGGGATATCGAAGTTGGGGATGGCGGAACGAACATCTTCGTGTCGGAATCGATATCGGAAATCGAATCCATCATCGATCGGGGTCGTGAACTTGATCGGCACGAAGCGCATGTTGATCGTCTCGATTTCGTTGCCGGAGTCGACGTAGATCTGGCCGAAGATCTCATGATCGATCGTGCGGAAGGGGCCGCTCGTCGGCCGATGTCGGTAACGGCCCGACGCGAACGTGTGCCTAATATCGTTTCGATTAACGAAGCCCAGTCGCGGCGCATAGTCCTCTTGGAGTTCTTCGTAGCCGACGAGCCAATTAATCCGGTCGTTCGGGTATTCGAGCTTAATGCCGTATCCGTTATTGCGACCGCCATCGAGCCCCGACTCGATGCTCTTGGCCCACCAGAGGCTGGCGCGAGCTGCTTTGCCGGTTCCTAGGAAATTCGTGTTCCGGTAGAGGAAATCGGCTCCGACCGTCGTTGATGCGCGACCGCCTCCGGCTCCAGTAACAGGGTCGAGAGCGGGTCCTTGGCTCGGGTTTCGGGCGCGACTTCCGTCGGGATTGCCGTGGGTGACGATCATGCCAAGGGTTGATTCGCCGAGCACGTTCATGGCCGCGCGGCCGACGAAGAGATTTCGGTCCTCGATCCCGTTCTTTTGCTCCACGAACGTGTCGAGGACGCCGAATTTTACAGGTCCGAGTCGTCCCGTGATCTTGCCGCCGCCCTGAATCCGGACGGGGCCTCCAGGATTGAAGCCGATGCGTCGGGAGAAGAAGGGGCGACCGTTCTGACTGATGTCGCCAAAATCGAAGATCAGTCCGTCTTCGAGAAAGAAGTCGCGCTTCTCCGGAAAGAAGAGAGCGAAGCGGTCATCGTTGATCTGAATATCGTCCGACTCGACCTGGCCGAAGTCGGTGTTGGCCGTAACCGCCGCGGTCACCGAAGGCAGAACCTTGTAGAAGCCATCGAAGGTGGGATCCGCTTCGAAGCGCTCGGTCTTCTGTCCATCGACCCGTCGAACCGTAAGGCCGGGCGTGAGTTCGAAGCCCAGGCCCTGGTTCAGATTTTTTACGCCTTCCAGAGTTCCAGCGACGCCCATCGCTGCGACATTGTTATGCGCATCATGATTGGACCATCTGAGATCCTCATCGTTTCGCCGAATACCGCGTTCGAAGTTGATGCCCCATTTTTCGCTTTCGGGATCGAAGCCGATAGATGAGAAGGGAATCGCGACTTCCGCGGTCCATCCTTCCGAGTCGATGGACGTTTCGACATACCAGATCGTGTCCCAGCTGACTTCGAAGTTTTCGGCTTCCAGCAACACATCGTGTCGCATAGCGTTCGGGTTCGTACCGAAGAAATAGCCGTTCCGCCGACTATAGAAGGTGTCTAGCGTGATGCCGACGCGATCGTCGTAGTAGGGGAACGTGTCCCTTTGCATACGATTGTGAACAATCTCCTCTGGATTAGTGTCGTAGCAGCGGAAGCCGATGAAGAGCGTGTCGCCGTCGGTGAGCACGCGGATCTCGGTTCGCTGGCTCGGGGGCGCTCCCGAATTGGGGAGCACTTGCCGGAGATCTGTAATGAGGCCACCGGCGAGCCAAGCTTCCTCGTCCATCACACCGTCGAGTTCGGGGGGCGTGTCCGTCCAGCCGAGGGTGACCCTGGGGGCCTGATCGGCCGCGTTTTCTGGCGTGGCGTTAGCGGTGTCGGTAGGTCCATCGGCTGCAAGCGTGGGGCCTGCAAAGCTTAAAATCAGACTGGCGAAGGCGACGAACAAGAAGAGCGCATTTAGCGAGCGGGAATCTGCGGCCACGAGGCGCCGGTTTGCGCGCGGATCGCGAATGAAGGAATGCATCTGCTGGAATCTCGGCTGAGGGATGGCGGCGGGGAATTATGAAGGCGCCGGAGAAGATGGTGCCGGCTGCGAATATGAACCCGCCGGTGAGGAGTGGCGTCATGGGGCGAGCAATGGCTCGCTCAGCCAGCGCCGCATCATAGAGGCTTCGTCTCGGCTCTGCGAGGTAGTTGGGTCAAGGGATCTGGAAGCCATTTAAGTCTAGTTCCATGTTTTTCGTGTCGATCGAGAATGGCGCGCCCGAGCGAGCTGCGCGAGTGTCGAACTAGCCCCGGATGACCGGACGGCCAGGAGATTGGAGAGCAGATGAGCGACGAACATCTTGAGCGTTGGGAGCCCATCTTTCCCTGGATAGAGGGCGAGCTCGGCGGCAAGATCATTCGACGCGCACGCCAGGGGCGAGAGTCTGGCGGGCGCTATGCGTGGTTCGTGGACCTCGAGGTCGATGGCCAAGAGGTAAAGACCTATGTACGTGGAACGCGGGACGACTCATTTTCCTACGTAAAGATTTATTCCACGGCGCGCGAGGCAAAGATTCTGGACGTGCTTCATAAGCAGGGTGTCCCCGTCCCTTGTGTCCTCGCGTTTCACGAGGACCCGCAAGCCGCAGTCCTCGGTCATATAGTCGGCGAAGACAACTTCAACCTCGTGACGGATCAATCCGAGCGAGACTCGATCATGGAGCACTTTTTAGAGGTCTTGGCGCAGCTGCATAGCGTTGATATCTCACATTTCGAAAACGCTGACGTCACGATTCCTAAGTCACCAGAGGAAGTCGCGCTTAACGATCTGGACGTCTGGCAATCGACCTACGAAGCGGGCGTGCGCGAGCCGGTTCCGCTCCTCACCTTCGCGTGTCAGTGGTTGCGGCGAAACGTGCCTCGGAAAAATGTCGAGCCAGTGTTATGCCAGGGCGATACGGGTCCGGGAAACCTACTCTTCGACAAGGGCAGGGTGACTGCGCTCGTCGACTTTGAACTCGCGCATATCTCAGATCCGATGACAGACATCGCATGTATCCGCTCCCGTGACCTTTACACTCCGGTCGACCGCTTCGCCGAGCGGCTTCGGCGCTATTCGGAAATCTCCGGTCGCGAGATCGATTTTGATACGCTCACGTTCTATAACGTGAAGACGCAGGCCCTTGTCCCGATGGCGCTCGCGCCGGTGATGGAGAACTTGCACGCTGGGACTGAGCACGCGGAGTGGATCGCGCAGCATGTCTTCTATCTAAGGACAACGGCGCAGTCCCTCGCGGAGGCGACAGGCGTCGAACTAGAAGATGTTGATCTTCCAGCGCCCCGCGAGACCCGGTTCTCGCACTATTACGACATGCTGATCGAGAACCTCGAAGAGGAACAGTCGCCGGCGATCGAGAATTCGTTCCTCAAGAACCGCATGTGGTTCTCTTCGCGTCTTGCGCGGCATCTACAGCATGGGGATCGCTTGGGACTCGCCTTTGACGATCAGGAACTTGATGATATGGGCGAGTTGTTAGGGAAGAGGCCTGCGAGTGTTAAAGAGGGGCATCGAGCTATGCATCAATTGGTGCTCGATTCGGGGCCAGAGCGAGATGAGGCGTTTGTTAGGTATTTCTATCGCCATGCGAAGCGGGAAGAGATGCTGATGGAAGGGGCGCTCGGAATGTGTGAGGGTGCGGAATTGTCTCCGCTTCGTTGATGAGATGCTCGGTGAGCACAAAGGAGAACGTCTTTTTTGACCTCGACGGCACCCTGACTGATCCCAAACCCGGGATTACGGGATGCATCCAGTACGCACTCGAACGGCTCGATGCGCCGGTGCCGACTAAGGACGAGCTCGAGTGGTGTATCGGTCCGCCTTTACTCTCGAATTTCGAGAAGCTCGTTGGCGCAGAACAGGCGCCGCGAGGAGTGAAGCTTTACCGAGAGCGTTTCGGAGATGTCGGGCTCTTCGAAAACGAGGTCTACGATGGCATTCCTGAGGTGTTAGCAGAGGCTCAGTCGCAGGGTCGCCGACTATTTGTTGCTTCGAGTAAGCCGCTTGTCTTTGTCGAACGGATCCTTGATCACTTCGATCTCACGAAGTATTTGGACGGAACCTTTGGGTCGGAGCTAGACGGAACACGCTCGGACAAGCGGGATTTGCTCGGTTACGCACTCGAAAAGACTGGCGTGAATGCAAGCGCCTCGATGATGGTCGGCGATCGCGGGGCAGATGCAGTGGGCGCCTCGCGTAACGGCATGGCGTTCCTGGGTGTGCTCTACGGATACGGCGATGAACCGGAGCTTCGTGAGGCAGGCACAGAACAGTTCGCGGAATCACCCCGGGATCTTGCGCTGTGGATTCACGGCTGAGGCTTTGCGGCGGAGTCAGCTCCCAGATGCAAAACGGCCCCCTCAGTTCTGAGGGGGCCGTTTCACTTTTGGCTGCCTAGCTGAGCGTTATTCGCTGCCGCCTCGCCGCATAAACGGCGGGACGTCTCGGTCATCACTTCCCGTGGTCCGCTTTCGTAGGAACGCGGGTGTGTCGAGTTCGTCCTCGAAGGGCGATGCGAAACCGAGTCCGTCTTGCGCCATATCCTCTGCCGCTTGTCCGCCAGAGGCGGCCACCTGCTGCTGCTGAGCGGGAGGCTGTTCTTCCATCTCTGCCGAAGCATGTGCCGGCATCGGCTCTGGGTCGCGAATCGGCGTCACGTTAGGCGCATCGACCATCGCGCGTTCGCGCTCGATCTCCGCCTGTGGATCCGGGACGCGCATGCGAGGCTCCGGCGGCCGCGGGGCCGGCGGAGTTCGTCGAGCGTCCGCGCTGTCGAGTCCCGTAGCAATCACGGTTACGCGCAGTTCGTCTTCGCCGAGCTGATCGTCGATGACCGCACCCACGATGATGTTGGCATCTTCGTGTGCTGCTTCGTGGACCAAAGAGGAAGCCTCGTTGACCTCGAAGAGTGTCATTTCCGAACCACCCGTGATGTTTATCAGCACGCCACGTGCACCCTCGATCGAGAGATCCTCGAGCAACGGGCTCGAGATGGCTGCGGCTGCCGCATCCATCGCGCGCGTATCACCGCGCCCGGTGCCTGTGCCCATGAGCGCGACACCCGCCTCGTTCATCACCGTACGAACGTCGGCGAAGTCGAGGTTGATCAGGCCATGGACCGTGATCAAGTCCGAGATGCCACGCACTGCGTTGAGCAACACCTGATCCGCAATGGAAAAGGCATCCTTCATCGCGGTGCCCTTACCGGCGAGGGCAAGGAGGCGCTGGTTCGGAATCGTGATCAGCGTATCGACAACACCGTGAAGCTCGTCGAGTCCGTGACCCGCGTGCTTCATGCGCACACGACCCTCGAACGGGAACGGCTTAGTCACAACGCCAACAGTCAGCGCTCCGACTTCCCGCGCGACTTCCGCCACGATAGGCGCCGCACCGGTTCCGGTGCCACCCCCCATACCGGCGGTCACGAAGACCATGTCCGAGCCTTCGAGAAGCTCGCGCAATCGGTCGCGGGCTTCGAGCGCCGAAGCGCGTCCGCGATCCGGGTTCGCACCACAACCAAGGCCACGCGTGATCTCCGCTCCTAGCTGGACCTTAGTCGGAGCCAGGTTATGCGAGAGCGCTTGCGCATCCGTGTTTGCAGCGATGAAATCGACGCCACCAAGACCCGACTGGATCATGGTATTCAGAGCGTTCCCACCGCCACCGCCAACACCAATGACCTTAATAATGGCCTCTTGGTGTGAGCTTCCCTCGAACTCGAGTAGTTCCTGACCGTCTTCCGGTCCGAGTTCAAGTAGGTCCACGCCATCTGAACCGCATGAGTTCGACGTGTTTTCAGATTTTGAACGATCGTTAGTTTTCTTAGCCATGCTTTCACCCCCCGACGATGCTTGGCAGCAGTTCGGAATGTAACACCTTTTGGTGGAATTTGTCCTGATTCATGAATGAATGATCCAGGCTTTTCTTGTTGATCTTCCGGGAATAGTTTTGCTCACGGTGGACATTGACCCGGAAAGAGGCTGCCCAGTGTCTCAGTCGAACTCTGCATAGAACCAGTCTCGCATGCGTTGTTTCACCCGGCCGAAGATCGATTCGTCTCGAATCCGGAAGCGACTACTACGATTCGAACGTTGCTGGTCGAGCCCGAAGAGCACCAAACCAACACCGGTCGAGTACATAGGGCTTCGAACCACGTCCTGTAGTCCACCTATAGAAGAAGGAAGACCTTGGCGGACCGGGGCTTCGAAAATCTCTTCCGCGAGCTCCGCAATTCCCGAAAGGGCCGAAGCACCCCCTGTCAGCACGACGCCGGAGGGGATCTTGTCGATTAATTCGGCCCGATGCAGTTCCTGTCGCGCAAGCGATAGGATTTCCTCGGCCCGAGGTTCGATGATTTCGCAGAGTGTCTTCCGAGAGACGTCCCGAGGTTTTCGTCCACCGACCGAAGGCACGCTGATCACGTCGTCAGAGCCCAGATATCGCGCTGATGCGACTCCGAACTTCTTTTTGATGCGTTCCGCTTCATCAAACGGCGTTCGTAAACCGACGGCGATGTCGTTGGTGAAGTGATAGCCACCGATTCCGAGCACGGAAGTGTTCTTGATCGACCCGTCTGCGAAGACGGCGATATCCGTCGTGCCGCCGCCGATGTCGATCATGCACACCCCGAGGTCCCGTTCATCGTCTGCCAGCACCGCGGCCGCGCTGGCGAGGGGCTCGAGCACGATGTCCATCACATTCAGGCCGGCCTTATTGCAACATTTCACAATGTTTTGGGCGCTGGTCACCGCCGCGGTCACGATATGGATCTTGGCTTCAAGCCTGACCCCGCTCATGCCGAGGGGTTCCCGGATCCCGTCCTGGTCATCGACGATAAACTCTTGAGGGATCACGTGGATCACCTCGCGGTCCATCGGGATTGCGACGGCCTTTGCTGCATCGATCACGCGCTTGACGTCTCCGTCACGCACTTCCGAGTCCTTCACCGCCACAACACCGTGGGAGTTGAAGGCACGAATGTGGCCTCCTGCCACGCCTGCATAGACCGACGTGATCTCGCAGTCCGCCATCAACTCGGCCTCTTCGACCGCACGCTTGATGGAATCGACGGTCGCTTCAATGTCGACAACAACCCCCTTTCGAAGTCCTCGGCTCGGGTGCGTCCCTATGCCGACGATGTCGATTCCACTCTCCGTCTCCTCTGCGACAATTGCGCAGATTTTTGTGGTCCCTATATCGAGCCCCACGATCAGCTCATCCTTCTTGGACATGCTTACCCTCCACTCGAAGACTATTCACCCTCGAGATTGAGAGACCCCATCCGGGGCCCCCTAAGATGGACGACCTGACCCATCCGGGCCCCGTCGCCGCTGATGGCCCACCTCTACCCAGAGGCGGACTCGGTACGCAAAACCGCACGGTCTGCGAACCGTAAATCGATCAGCGCAGCGGCTTGGATCGCATCCTCGTCGTGATCGAGGAGTGAGGCCAAGCGCGCAACACGCTGTGAAAAGAGTCTTCGTCCTAGCAAGGCCCGCGGACCTTCGGCGCCGATTTCGAGCACATAGCCTGAGGTGGATCCACGCAGGATTCCCTCGGCGTCTGTCTCGAGCCCGGGCAAGTGCAGGCGGATCGCGTTCGAGTCGCGGGTCAGTGACGCGTGTTGGGCGACTGCTTCGAGAATCTCAAGGGCTTCGCTGGGAAGGAGTCCTTGATCCACGCTGTCTCCTTCGACAGTAGGGAGCGGGCCGCCGGGCTCTATGGCGCCGGCAAAGCGGCTGCCTTCGGGATCTATGAGATCGGTGCGGCCTCCTATCTGCCAGCGAGCGATCGCTTCGCGTTCCACCACGCGGACGACGAGGGTTCCGCTGGGGAGCCTCAATGCACGCGCGGCTTCGATCCATGGGTCGGCAACGAGCTGCTCTGCTACTTGCTGCGGGTCTATTTGGCTAAGGGGCAACCCCGTGAGTGCGCCAGCGCTGGCTGCAATTGCTGCGGGTGTTAAGGCCACGGCGCCTTGAACTGCGATGCGATCAATAAACTTGGTTTGTAGCCATACCTTTTCGACGAGCAGCGGCGCGATCTGCGAACCGATTGCGAAGGCAGCCACGAAGAGCACTGGCGAGAGCACGCGAAGAGTTCGACGACGACTCATGCTGATTTCATGTCGTGCGCGGTCTCGTGCTAGGCGTATGCGTTCGCGGTCGCGCTTCTTCTCGAGATGGTCTCGTGCCCGGCGCGCACGGGCTGCGGTTTCGCGTTCGAGGGAGCGGCGCCGAATCGACTTACCCGAGAAGAGTCGCTTGATCATATTCATGACGCGTTCATCTCCAAGATTGATGGTTGTTCGCCGAGAAGCTGGACTTCCGTATCGAGCTGGATCCCGCTCCCGTGCGCGACGGCCTTCCGTGCGCGTTCTATGAGCCGGAGCACGTCCGCCGCGGTTGCTCCACCGCGATTCACTATGAAATTTGCATGAACCGTTGATATCTCGGCGCCGCCTTCTCGAGTGCCTTTAAGGCCCGCTGCTTCGATGAGGCGTCCCGCGAAATCGTCGGGCGGATTGCGGAACACCGATCCGCAGCTGGGAATGTCGGTCGGTTGCGTGGCTTGCCTGTGGGAGAGGAGGCGATCAATTTCGGACTGAACTTTGGGGCGTTGGCTCTCGGTCACTGCTAGGTGTGCGCCGACCATGACAGAACCCTTAGGCAGCCCCGGGAGCGTTCGGTATTGGAAGTCGAGAGACTCGCGTTCAATCGTGGGAAGGCGTTGTCCGTCAGCAGCGAGAAGGTCGATTCGTTCCACGACGTCCTTGATCTCGCGCACTCCGATTCCGGCATTCATGGCGAGCCATCCGCCGAGTGTTCCGGGAATGCCCGCGCCGAATTCGAGGCCGGATAATCCGTGCTCAACGCAGTAGCGAGTGATCGTGGCGTGTGAGGCGCCAGCTTCAATCGCAATCGTCGTTTGGCTAACGCGCTCGATGCCGCGCAGCTTCTTGAGGCGAATCACAACAGCGCGCAGTCCTGCATCTGATACGAGGACGTTGAAGCCAGCACCGAGAACATGCGTTGCTAGGCCATGTTCGTGGCAGAGTGCAAGCGTCTTTGCAAGTTCCGTACGGCTCAATGGAGTGGCTAGGGCATCCGCAGGACCCCCGATACGCAAGGACGTGTGGCGTGCGAGTGGCGCGTCGAACTCAACTCGTTCGCCGAGAAGGTCGTCCAATGATCGGCGTGCAGCTTGACCGATCATGCGGAGCCTCCGTCGTTTAGCATTTGTCGACGAGCTAAAATTTGTGGGCCTAGGGCGACCACATCGCCGGCACCGAGTGTGAGCACAAGTTCCCCGTCGTTAAACTGCTGGGACCAAGCCCTTTCGATCGATTCCAGGCTGCCACCGAATTGGACGTCTGGATGACCATGGCTGCGGATCGCATCTGCGAGTCGTTCCCCGTCGATGCCTTCAATTGGAGTTTCGCTTGCGGGATAGATGTCGCAGATCAGCACGCGGTCTGCGTCCGCGAAGGCCTCAGTGAATTCGTTCCAGCAATCGCGGGTTCGTGTGTAGCGATGGGGCTGGAAAATTGCAGTGATTGGGCCGTCGTGAACGCTGCGGGCGCCGGAAAGTACGGCACGGACTTCGGCGGGATGATGAGCGTAGTCGTCTATGAATTCGACTCCCCGTGAAGTGCCCTTACGCTCATAGCGCCGCGCAACGCCCGGAAAGGTACCGATTGCTTTGCAGAGTATTTCAGCACCTACGCCTTGTTCGAGACCGACGGCGAGAGCTGCGAGCGCATTAAGGACGTTATGCCTGCCTGGCATGGGGACGTCGAAGGTGAACCGCTGGTCGTCGCGAAGGACGGCATGGCACCGCTGTCCCCCTGCGATCACTTCAATCGATGCCGCACGAAGATCTGCATCTTCCGCGAACCCAAAGGTGATCTTCCGTGATGTGATGCGCGGTGCGATTTCGGCAACGCCCGGATGATCGATTCCTAAAATGACTGCGCCGTGAACGGGGACTGAGTTTGCGAACTGCACGAAGGCATCTAGCAGTACTTCCCTAGTACCGTAGTGATCGAGATGCTCCGGGTCGGCGTTCGTGATCACTGCGAAGAGTGGGCGTGTGAGTAGGAACGAGCCATCGCTTTCGTCCACTTCGGCAACGATCAGGTCACCCTGGCCGAGCTTGACGGGGCTCGCGCCACCACTGCGCCGCGGCACGCGTCCGCCAATCAGAGCAGTCGGGTCGAGTCCAGCAGCTTCGAGCAAATACGCAGTCATCGCAGATGTCGTTGTCTTGCCGTGGGAACCACCGATCGCGATCGCGTCGTGTGTACGAAGAACTTCTGCGAGTAATGCACCGCGGCCGATGATCGGAATATTCTGTTCTCGCGCCGCGGCGAGTTCGGGATTGTCTTGCGAAATCGCGGAGGAGTGAACGACGGTCGCGGCTTCTCTTACCGCTTCTGCGGCATGCCCGAGTTGGACGCGGACGCCTAACTCGCGCAGTCGCTCGAAAGTCGCGCCCGCAACGACATCCGAACCCGAAACCGTATGGCCCTGGGCGTGGAAGAGTTCGGCGAGGGCGGCCATGCCAATTCCACCAATTCCAACGAAATGCAGTGGGCTCAACTTTCGGGGCAAGATGCTTCCCCCTCGGTGACTGCATGGTCCTTAGCGTCGCGTTGAACCCGCGGCGGTCGGCCATCGAGCCTCGCCGTGCAATGTTCGATGATATCGATCGCGGCGTGAGGTCTCGCGAGTCGGTCGGCTGCTTCGCGCATGAGTACGAGACGTCCAGGCGTCGTGACGAACTCCGCAACGGCTTGAGCGAGAGCATTTATGTCGAGGGGCTTTGCATCAAGGCTTCGCGCGGCGCCGGCTTGTTCTAGTGCGTTCGCATTCGCTGACTGATGATCGTCCGCTGCGAATGGATACGGAATCAGTAGTGCAGGCATCCTCGCAAGTGCGAGTTCTGCAACGGTCAGCGCACCGGCACGACAAATCACGAGGTCTGCCCATTCGTAGCGTTTTGCCATTTCGTGCTCGAAGGAGACAACTTCCGCAGGGAGGCCCAACTCGGCATAGCGTGCTTCAACATCGGCACGGTCCGCCTCGCCGGTCTGATGAAAAACCTCGACGGATTTTTTCCGCAGACGGGAAAGCGCATTCGGAACGTTTTCGTTGAGTTGACGAGCGCCTTGGCTACCGCCGAACACGAATACGCGGAGAGGCGTTCCGGGGACACCCTTTTCGGGGCGGTCCGCAAAGGCGCGGTATAGGGCCCGGCGAAGGGGTACGCCGACGCAAAGACTTTCCGGTCCGCTAGGCAAGTTGCCCCTGGTGGACTCGAAGCCGACGAAGACCGTACGGGCGAATCGTGCCGTGAGTTTGTTGACTCGGCCAGGAATAGCGTTGGGTTCAACGAGGAAGAGCGGTCGGCTCAGGGTTTTGGCGGCCAGGGCGGCGGGCATCGCTGCGTAGCCCCCAACCGAGATCACTGCGTCGGCATCAAATCGCTTAAGGATACGCCGGGCCGTGAACGTTGAGCGAAGGATTGCGAATGCGCCTCTGATTTGACCGAGGAGATTGCGACCCATCACTTGTTCGCTCGGCAGAATTTCCAGATTGAATCCGGCGTCCGGTACGAGTCGAGACTCGAGTCCCCGAGCGGATCCGATGAAAAGAACTTCGTCACCCTTGGAGCGAAGCGCTTCGCCTAATGCGAGTGCCGGCGTTACGTGGCCGCCTGTGCCACCACCCGCGATGACCCATCGCTTCACCATCGAGCGCTCTCCTTGCGAGATGAAGTGTTGGGCGCAGCGCGGCGTGCACGTGCGGGATGACGCCGGGCGACGCCGAGGAGAAGCCCGAGAGCGAAGCAGCTTACGACGAGTGATGTCCGACCGTAGGAGAGGAAAGGCAGTGTCAGGCCTTTGGTAGGCACCAGTCCCATGACGACGGACGCATTGAGGAAAGCGGGAATTGTAAGCAGGGTCACCATGGCGAAACCTACATAGAGGTCGAAGCGATTAGTTGCGCGGCGTGCTGCGCGGGTCCCTGCCACCCAAAGCGCCGCAAAACCGCCAAGCACGAGAAGGACACCAACGAGGCCGAGTTCCTCGGCGATGAGTGCCAGCACGAAGTCCGTATGCACCTCAGGCAAGTACTCGAGCTTCTGCCGTCCGTTGCCGAGCCCTTGGCCGAAGAAGCCGCCTTGTCCGAATGCGACGTAGGATTGAACTAGCTGCCATCCTGCACCCTGCGCTTCGCGGAAGGGGTCGAGGAAGCCCAATATTCGGCGCCAGGCGTATGCGTTATTCACGACATAGGCGGCGACTATTAGAACGCCCGCGATGCCCGGTAGAACGAATCGGGGCCAGGGTGTTCCGGCTATAAAAAGCAAACCGGCGGAAAGCACGACAAGCACGACCGCGTTGCCGAGGTCGGGCTGCATGAGCAGTAGAGCGGCGGGAATAATTGCTATGCCGGCGGCCTGAATTGAGCGGCGCGTAGAAAGCTCACGCTTGTCGTCTTTACGTGAGAGCCAGGCCGCGACTGCCAGGAGCGTTGCGCACTTTGCAAGTTCGCCGGGTTGAAACCGAACACCCGGCAGAGCGATCCACCGCTGTGCGCCATTGACCTCAATGCCGAAGAGTAGGGTCGCGACGAGCAGTGCCATAGTGAACGCCCAGAAGGGCATCGCGCAATCTCGCAGCCATGAAGAGGGGAGGTGATAAGCGATGCTCGCGGCGATGCCGCCTAAGACGAGGCCGGTGAGGTGGTCAAAGAAGAGCGGCGGGAAGCTGGCCTCGAGAGCCAGGGCGGCGGTCGCGCTGTAACTCATGACGACGCCGATGCCGATCAAGAGGCCGGTAGCGAGAGCGATTCCGGGATCGACGCCAGAGGCTGGTCGGGAGGACGGCGCGGGGCGAGTATGTCGGTCGAGTGCGGCGGTCGTACTCATGTGCGCCCCTTTGTTGAATCTAAGTGCGAGGAGGACAGCGCCTCTACCGCCGCACGGAAGGCATTGCCTCGATCTTCGAAACTATTGAACTGATCGAAGCTGGCACACGCCGGCGCAAGCAATACGACGTCGCCCGGGTATGCGATCGCTGCCGCCCGGGCAACGGCTGAGTTGAGGTCGCCTGCGATTTCAGTTGCGACGTGAGGCGCGAGAGCGGTTTCGAATTCCTTGGCGGCTTCGCCGATCAGGAGTGCCTGTTTCACTAGTGCTTTCGCACTCTCAGCGAGCTCGTCAAGCGCGCCCCCCTTGTGGCGACCGCCTGCAATCCAAATCAAGTTTCCGCCGAGTGCTTCGAGGGAGCGCCGTGCCGCGCCGATATTTGTCGCTTTCGAATCGTCGACATAACGGACGCCTTTGTACTCGCCGACGGTTTCGCATCGATGAGGCAAGCCTTCGAAGCTTTCGAACGCCTTCGTGGCCGACCCGAGGTCAACGTCTAGAGTGTCGAGAGCGAGGAGCGTCGCGAGGAGGTTGTCATCTTGTGGGCCGAGGCTTTCGGCGCCTTCGAGTGAAATTGATTGCTGACGACCAGCGCGTCGGACGATGGCATTTCGGCCATCGAGCCAGGCGCCCGCCGCAACCGGGCGGTGTCGTGTGAACTCGAGGCGCTCGACGCCATCCGGTAATGCAAGATTTGAGCAGAGAGGGTCATCGCCGTTCAGAATCGCGCTCTGTCCAGGACCTTGCCGAGCGAAGAGGCGCGCCTTCGCATCTCGGTAGCCTTTCATGCTCCCGTGGCGATCGAGATGATCGGGGGAGAGATTGAGCAGCACACCGGTTCGAGGCGCGAAGGCGTCGACGCTTTCCAGCTGGAAAGAAGAGACCTCGAGGATTGCGAGATCAAGGGGCGCGCCGACCAAGTCCAGGGCAGGTACGCCAAGATTGCCTGCCGCTCGTGCCCGAATCCCGGCTGCGTTGGCCATCGCTTCGATCAACTTAACGACCGTCGACTTGCCGTTCGTGCCGGTGACGGCAAGGACCGGAATTCGGAGGGCGCGGAAGCAAAGCTCGATGTCTCCCCAAGCCTTGCGGGCGCGGCCTGCGAATCGCGCGGCGGGCACGCCGGGGCTAGGCACGACGAGGTCAAAGTCTTCGAGAGCAGGGAATTCTCGGCCGACATGCAATTCGATATCGCCCGGCAACGTATCCAGGTCGACAACCGCACTTTCAGCGCGTTCGTCTGCTGCGACCACTCGGGCGCCCTGTCCGGCGAGATAGTTCACCGCAGAGCATCCCGATAGGCCGAGACCTAGCACAAGGACGCTTTGTCCTTCGAATTCCATGTACGACTCTCTTTTGCTGCGGGCCCGACAAGGATCCGCCAATACGATCAGCGCAGTTTGAGCGACGACAACGCGACGAGGCCGAGGATGATCGAGACGATCCAAAAGCGGACGACGATCTTCTGCTCGGGCCAACCCAACTGCTCGAAATGGTGGTGGACCGGCGCCATCCTGAATACGCGCTTACCGGTCATTTTGAACGAGACGACCTGGATGATCACGCTCAGGGTCTCGATGACGAAGATGCCGCCGACTACGGCGAGCAGGATTTCCTGTCGAATCAAGACGGCAATCGTGCCGAGCGCGCCACCGAGGGCGAGGGAACCGACATCTCCCATGAAGAGTTCCGCCGGAGATGCATTGAACCAGAGAAAGCCGAGTCCACCTCCGAACAGGGCGCCACAGATAATCGCGAGCTGTCCTGACCCGGGAACGTTCTTGATCTGAAGATATTCGGCGATGCCTGCGTGGCCGGATGCGTAGGCGAGCACGAGAAAGGTGCCGGCGGAGATCATCACGGGGCCGATAGCGAGCCCGTCGAGGCCATCGGTCAGGTTCACGGAATTGCTCGCGGCGACGATGATGAAGGTCGCCAAGGGGATGTAGAAGATTCCGATGTCTGGCGTGAAATTCTTGAAGAAAGGAACGGCGAGCTGCGAGTCGAAGGCGGGGCTGTTGTAGATCGCCACCGCGACGCAAAAAGCCATGATCACTTGCCAGGTGAGCTTCATACGAGCGGAAATGCCGTCGCTATTGCTTTTTGTGACCTTGTGGTAGTCGTCGATGAAGCCGAGTACGCCGTATCCGGTCGTTAGGCCAAGCACGATCCAGACGAAGGGGTTCGTGAGGTCCGTCCAGAGAAGGGTAGATGTGATCAGCGAAAGCAGGATCAAGAGCCCGCCCATGGTTGGGGTGCCGGCCTTTGATTGGTGATCGGGACCGATTTCACGAATCGGTTGCCCAACTCTTAGCTCCGCTAGGCGTCTGATCAGCCACGGTCCCACTATGAACGAGATGAAGAGCGCGGTCAGCGTCGCAGCCGCGGTTCTGAATGTGATGTAGCGAACGACATTGAGTCCGCTCCAGGTGTCTGCCAAGGGATAGAGCCAGTGGTAAATCATTAGGGGCTTCCCTCTTCGAGTAATTCGATCACACGTTCCATTTTCGCGGCGCGAGACCCTTTGACGAGGACACGATCGCCCTTGTTGATTCGGTTCCGAAGACTCTCTGCGAGGGCCTCGTGGCTCTCGCTCTGAATAATTTGTTCGAGGGCAAGCCCAGCGGTCTTTGCAGCTTCCGCGGTTAGGTCGGCCATATCCCCGAGTAGGTAGAGAGCATCGACATTAAGTTCTGCTGCGAGGCGGCCGATCTCCGCATGTGCCTGCGCGGCGGATTCGCCGAGCTCGCCCATCTGGCCGAGGACGGCGTGGCGCTTCCCGGTTGACGGCATGCGGGCAAGGGTTTCGAGGGCGTTCTGCATGGACTGGGGGTTCGCGTTGTATGTGTCATCGATCAGCAACACATCGTTCGGGAGAGTGCGCGGCTGCATGCGCCCCGGAACCCCCTCGTGCCTAGCAAGTCCGTCAGCGACGTCTTCAAAGCTCGCGCCTGCGGCAAAAGTGCCGCCCGCCGCGGCAAGGGCATTCTCAACGATCGTTTCAGCCAGACCGAATACGCGAATCTCCCCGCGGCCGAAGGGGGATTCGAGTTGGAACGCGAAGGCGCCCTCCTCGAGGAAGCGGACCTGGCTCGCACAAAGGTCCGAGTTCTTGGCGCGTCCAAAGGAAAGTACCTGCGCCGCGGTTCTTTTGGCCTGGGCGAAGGCGAGAGCGTCGTCTCGGCCCAGCACGGCGGTCCCGTTTGCCGGCAGCCTGGCCAGCAGGTCACCTTTTTCCAGCGCGATATTTTCTCGGGAGCCGAGAAACTCGATGTGAGCGGTTCCTATATTCGTAAGAACACCGATCGTCGGCTCGGCAATCTCAGCCAAGGTTGCGATCTCGCCGCGATGGTTCATGCCCATCTCGACCACGGCTATGCGGTCTTCTTGTTCTCGCCTCAGCAACGTAAGTGGTACGCCGAAGTTGTTGTTTAGGTTTCCGCGGGTGGCGAGGGTTGAGCCGCGGCTCTCGAGAATCGTTGCGCAGAGCTCCTTTGTGGTCGTCTTGCCGTTGCTGCCCGTGATACCGATCAGAGGCCCGGCAAAAGACTGGCGATGACCATGAGCAAGGGACGCGAGTGCGGTCGTTGTGTCATCAACCTGGACGAGGAAACCATCACTTCGGGGAAGAGGCTCGTTCAGTCGATCTGATTGGACCAGCGCTCCGGCGGCACCGCCTAGCAAGACATTGCCCAAGAAACGGTGCGCGTCATGGTTTGGGCCGACGATCGCAACGAAGAGATCACCCGGCAGAGCAGCACGACTGTCGATGACCGTGCCTGTAAAGGTTTGATCGCCGCGACCACGGATGAGGCTGCCGCCGGTCCACCCGAGAAGTTCATCGACACTTGCCGGCACGCTCATGCGCGATCCGCCTGCTCAGTCGTACGCGCGAGGAGTGCGCGGCGTGCTTCCTGTCGATCGTCGAAGGGAAATTTTTCGCGTCCCAGAATTTGGTAGTCCTCGTGACCCTTGCCTGCGAGCACGACCGTATCATTCGGTCCCGCGCCAAGGATGGCCCGATTAATGGCTTCGCGGCGATCGATTAGGACGCTATATCGACCCGGGGCAGCCCCTGCTGAAAGCAGCTCGCTTGCCTCGACGCGCGTGAGCGTAGACAGGCCAGCTTCGACGTCCGCAAGAATCGCGACGGGATCTTCGGTTCGCGGATTGTCGCTGGTGGCGATCGCGCAATCGGCATGTGCCGCGACGGCTTGCGCCATTAGAGGTCGCTTCGTTCGGTCCCGATCGCCACCGCATCCGAATATGGCGATCAAACGACCCTTGCATAGCGGTCGCACGGCGCACAACAGTTTTTCGACAGCGTCCGGGGTATGTGCGTAATCGACTAGGACCGTCGGTTCATTCTTGCCAGATCCAAGGACGCGCTCCATCCGTCCCGGCACTTGGGGGCAAGCGGCGATCCCAGCGGCGAGGGTCTCATGATCGATGCCCATCGCGCGGCCGATCCCTGCAGCGACTAATAGATTCTCGAGGTTGAAGTCGCCTATGAGTGGGAATGAGACATCAAAGCGGCCGTCTGAATCTTCCAGCGTGGCACGAGTACCCTCGAGGCGAATTTCATGGTCTACGAGGCGAAAGTCGGCGGTGGAGTTTGGTCCACGGCCGACGCGTAAGATTGAAGCGCCGGCCTCGCGCGCGACGCCAATGATCTTCTCGCCAGAGGCGTCATCTATGTTGACGACAGCCGTTGCATTAGGCGCGAGATGGTCACGGAAGAGTCTTGCCTTGGAAGTGAGATAGGCGTTCATAGATCCATGAAAATCGAGATGGTCCTGAGATAGATTAGTAAAGGCCGCAACTTTGAATGAACAGCCCTGCACGCGTCCGAGTTCGAGGCCGTGCGAAGAGACCTCCATTACGGCTGCGTCTATCTGTTCCGTGCGCATCGCGCGAAGCGTTCGCTGGAGATCGAGGCTCTCAGGTGTCGTGTTGACCGAGACTTCATGCGTGTCCGCATAACGAATTTCGACGGTTCCCACGAGACCCACGCGAAGGCCGGCGTGGGCAAGGATCGATTCGACGAGGTAGCTCGTACTGGTTTTACCGTTCGTGCCGGTAATGCCGACGAGATTGATTTCGTCTGCAGGATGGCCAAAGAAGCGTGCGGCGAGGGGAGCCATCGCGCGCCTCGCGTCGGCGACGCGGACGGTCGGCAGATCTTTGCGAATTGCGTCGCTCGGCATCTCTTCGACGAGGAGAGCCGCGGCACCAAGCGCGACCGCACGTTCAAGATAGTCATGGCCATCAGAGTTCGCTCCGCGGATTGCCACGAAGAGATCGCCAGACGACACAGATCGGGAGTCGTAACGGATCCCTCGAATCATGGGGTCATCGATGGCATCGCTGCGTCGCCATTCGAGAGCCGGCATAGATTCGGGTAGACCTTCGATCAGAGAAGTGAGTCGCATTAGCTCTCCTCCCGGCGGCGGGGAACAGCGCTGCGTTGGTCGGAGCGCCGCTCGAAGCGGAGGCGGACTGTGCGGTCGCCTCCATCGAGCACCGTGCCAGGCACGGGGAATTGAGACACCACTCGGCCCTCGCTGGCTCCGAGAGTTGTAATTTTGAGTGACTCGCCGTCGGCGATGCGGCGCGCGCTGGCCATGCTTCGTCCACCGAAATCAGGGACGAATACGAGCCCAAAGCGAACCTGCTCTCTGGCTGAGAGCACGGCGCGCTTCGCGGATGGCTTGGCCTTCGCGCGCGAAGGTGAAGGCCCCGCCGCAGCTTGTGCGGCGGGACCGGCCGGGGGGGCCGCTACAGCCGCTCGAAGCGGCCGTTGTGTTCGTTCGTTTTTTGCCGCCGCGCGCTGCTTCGGGGGTGCCGCCGAAACCACTGGCAAGGGCTCGTCTCGCTGGGCTAGCTGAATTTCCGGCGTCAACTTGCGTTCGACAATGCGAACCGGGAGAGGAGCTGCGGCAATGGGTTCGGGTTCTGTGATGATTCCGCGATGAGCGAGTTGCGCCGCGGCAACGCGTGCAAAGAGCGGGGCGGCAACACCGCCGCCGCTATGCATCGGGCCACTCGGCTCGTCGATGGCGACAATGATCGCGAGTTCGGGATCGTCCGCAGGTACGACACCCATGAACCACGCCATGTAGCGATCCTGCGAATAACGTCCTGCTTCTCGGTCGAGTTTTTGGGCCGTGCCGGTCTTGCCTGCGACGCGGACGCCGCGAAGGCCGGCGAGTCGGCCGGTACCTTCTGAGCTCACAACGGTTTGCATCATGTCAAGGGTGAGTCGCGCAGCATTCGCGGAAACCGCACGGCCGTGCCGGCGTATTTCGGTCGTTTGCCATGCACCGCCGGTTTGCCTTCGTGCGAGCACGAGACGCGGCTCCATTCGCATTCCATCATTCGCGAGTGCGGCGAGAGCGGACACCAATTGCATCCCCGTAATCGAAATTCCTTGTCCGTATGAGATGGCCGCTTGGTCGACGGGCTGCCACTTGCGCCAATCTCGGAGGATGCCCGAGGACTCGACGGGAAAGCGGGAGCGAGTCCGCGTTCCGAAGCCGAAGCGTTGAAGCCCCTGGTGCTGTGCTTCGCGCCCCATCGCTTGTGCAATCTGCACGGCGCCTACATTGCTCGATACGCGAAGCACGTCTCCGGGGGTCAAAATGCCGAAAGGCCTGCGGTCGCGAATCGTTTTTCCGCGAACGCGAATCCATCCCTCTTCGGTATCAAAAGCCTGTTCCGGGTCAACTAATAAGCCGTCCAGCGCAGAGGCGACAAGGAACGCCTTCATGGTGGATCCCGCTTCGACGCTGTCGGCGAATGCCCGGGACCGCGTTTCCTGATATTCGAGATGGCGGAAGCCGTTTGGATCGAAGCCGGGCGCCTCCGCAATTGCGAGCACATCACCATTGCGCGGGTCCATCGTAATGACCATGCCGCCGACGGCCTGCGTCTTCTCAACCGCCGCGGCAAGCGCTGCTTCCGCGGCTCCTTGCATGGCGGAATCAAGAGTGAGGGCGACATCTCCGCCTTGGACTTCGCGCGGATCCGTTGAGCGAAGCGCAAGCGCACGGCCGCGAGCGTCGCGCTCGACGCGGACGCGACGAGGCTGGCCAGTGAGCCATTCGTTTTCGAGCTGCTCTATGCCGCGTACGCCGAGTCCATCGATGTTCGCGAAGCCAAGGAGCGGTGCGGCGAGGACGCCGGCTGGATAGGAGCGACGGGCCTCTTGGTCGAGGCCAACGCCGGGCAGATCGAGGGCCTTGATGCGCGCGGCTTCTTCGGGTTCGACCCAGCGTTCGATATATGTGAAGCCGTCGCGGTTAGCGAGGCGATGCGCGAGATGTTCGAGGTCGAGGTCGAGGGCCTTAGAGAGTGCGCTGGCCGTTGCCGCGCGGTCTTCCATGAGGCGCGGCATCACGTATACGGATGCAGCGTCGGTCGTGATCGCAAGCTCTCGGCCGTTTCGGTCGAAGATGGTCCCGCGTGAAGCGGAGAGGCGCTGCTCGGTTTGGATTTGCTGGTCGTAGAGGGTGCGTGCGCGGGTATGGGCAACGGTCAGATGGGCGGCCCGGCCCGCGAGGAGCAGTACTACGCCCAGGCCCGCGAAGCGGATCCAGACGATACGGCGCGAAGCGCGATCGAGTGCTTGTGATCTCATGGAGCCACAGCTCCACTAATATTAGGCGTCCACCGAGGGGGCGGTCCAGCAGCCACCGACGGAAGGCCGCGTGTGGATTCGCTATGGGGCATCGGGTCAGGCAGCGTTTGCGCTGCAAGAATCGGCCGGAAGCCACGCTCCCGGGCCAAGGCAGTTAGGACCGCCGGATCGCGTAGTCGACGCTGGCGTACAATGAGGTCACGCTGATCCTGGATCATAGACTTTTCAGTTGCCATAGTTTCGGCCAACGCATAACGAGTGCGAATCAGATCGATTCGCAGTGCGGAGACGCCGAGGGCCGCGAGTAGGGCGAGGGCGACGAGAGGAACCCACGAGCGAGAAGAAGGTGGGGTCACAAGATGCGCGAAGTCGACACCGATCCAGCCGTCGCGCTCGGGTGCATCGTCTTCGGTGTCGTGATCCATGCGATCATCATTGTCGTACTTTCGTGCGTCCATTAGGCTCGACCTCTTGGTCTCTGACTGACGGGGGAAGGCGCGGCCTCCGGGCGTCGAAGTACTCATGAAGTCTCCCGCTTGATGGCGCCGCGGAGCCGTGCTGAGCGCGCTCGGGGATTACGTTCGATTTCGTCGGCGCCGGGAATAATGGGGCGTCGATTCAGCAGCTCGAGGCTCGGAACGCCGCCGCAATTGCAGGCTGGCCATTCAGGCGGGCAGGTGCAGCCCTTAGCTGCCGCCCGAAAGGCATGCTTCACGATGCGGTCTTCGAGGCTGTGATATGAGATCACAGCGAGTCGACCGGCCGGGCGAAGGGCATTGATCGCAGCGGCGAGTCCTTGTTCGAGCGCGGCGAGTTCATCGTTCACGGCGATGCGCAGGGCCTGAAAGACCAAGGTCGCCGGGTTGTGCTTGCGGCCGCGGCCGATCCGGAGATCCTCAATGAGGCTGACGAGATCTTTGGCTGTTTCAAAGGGAGCCGCATCACGCTCAGCAACGATGCCTTTCGCGAGAGTTCGAGAGCCAGGAAGCTGCCCGTACTTCGAGAAAATGTTCTCGAGCTCTGCGGCGCTCCAGGTTGCGAGCAAGGTGGATGCGGGCTCACGGTCGCCGTTGCCGTCCATGCGCATGTCTAGCGGGCTTTCACCGTTTTCGAGTCCAAAGCGGAAGCCGCGCTCGGGTGCGTCGAGCTGATGAGAGGAGACACCGAGGTCGAGAATGATGCCGTCGAGAACGACTGGTGCGATTTCGGCAGCGATGTCGTTAATACGCCGAAAGGACGACTGGAAGAGCCGTACACGATTGCCGAAGCCCGTCAGTCTTTGGCCCGCTTCGCGGATCGCTTCCGCGTCGAGATCGAGACCAACGAGTACGCCATCAGTGCCCGTTCGCTCGAGAATCGCTTCTGCGTGACCGCCTCCACCGAGAGTGCCGTCGAGAATGACGGAGCCGGGTTGCAAGTCTAGGAACCCGAGGGTTTCGGCGAGAAGGACAGGTTCGTGGTAGTCCGTGCTCACCACTCAGGGTGCCTCTCGTCGTGTGGACCGTTAGGTCTCCTCGGTTCGCATCTCGCGGGACGCCTTAGACTTGACGTCCTTTGAGATGGCCGAACTCGATTGCGCGGATGCCTTCGCGACGACTGCCGCGAGGGCTAGGGATGGTTCCTCTGAAAAGCGGGGTGAGAGAAAAAGATGGGGCGTCCCGGGACACGTATCTTCGGCACGTACCCCCCAGTAACCGCGCCGGAGACCCTATGTGCCCCGGGAAACCCCAATCTCTCTCTTGGAGCGCAAGCGCTCCAGTCCCCCCAAAAAAACCTACGACCGAACTCCCTGATTTATCGATCGTTTGATGTCTTCTAGGCCATGCACTGTTGTGGTCTGACCTTGTTCGAAACGCGAGGGGCTCCAGATTTCAATCCGCTCGAGCACGCCCGCGACAATTACGTTTTTTTCGAGTCCCGCGTGGTCGCGTAAAAAACCGGGAACAAGAATTCTGCCTTGAGAGTCAACCGGGCAAGGCACAGAGCCCGTTGCGTAGAACCGACGAAGTCGCTGGGCGTCGGGATCGAGGCTCGACATCTCCATCAGTCTTTGTTCTTCGGCGGACCAAACATTGGCCGGGAAGAGTGCTAGATGATCTTTTTCGTTGACCAGCATCGGGGGGCTTTCCCCATCTCCGACCAACTCACCTCGGAAGACTCGCGGAATGCTGAGTCGCCCTTTGACGTCCATTGTGTGATCGTGGCGTCCGCGAAACATTGTTTTATAAATGCCTCGTTTTTTCCTGCAGACCGTCTGAGTCGCGAATCATCGCTACGCTTGAGTCTGGCTTGATGGGTATTCCGCTGAGTGAGCCCCCTTGGCTCCACATAGGCGATGTTTCATCCCACCGTGCCCCACACATATGACTTTCTATCCCACTTTGTCCCACTCTGGCAAGGCAAAAACAGGCACAGATGTGTTTTTTTTTCCGTCCTGCACATATCCCTCGCAGGCTTGTCGCGACGAGTCGAATCTGCAGCGAAAGCGACGTCGGCTGTCATGGGATTTCTCCCCACTCGGTCTAGGTATTCCTGCGGAGAGAGGGCTAGGGGAGTCGCGCGAAGCCGAGAAGTTGGAGCCAAATGGGGACCCGAAACCTCTGGCGCCCGGTCAACGGCGCTGCCCCCACGCGGGGCGGGTAGCGCCGAAACGGTTTTGCGCTGGACTCATGAGTTCTCGGGCCGAAACACTCGGGCCCGGAGCCCAGTCGTTTGCGTTGGGATCGCGAATAAGGTCGCTAAGAATCAGCGCGCGCCGAGATTCGCGATGCGGCGCCCGTGGATTGCGAAGGCGTCGTCAACGATCGATTTGAGCGGCGTGCCCGGCCCGAGATTGTTGCGGCCGTCTCGTGGGCCCTGTTCGATTCGTGACTCATCGGCGACGAGGGACTCGATCACCGCCTGCGCGCCTTCGCGAACTCCGCTGAGGGAGTAGCCGCCTTCGAGGACATGCAGGATACGTCCACCGCATAACATATCCGCCAGTGAACGCATTCGTGCGGCCATCACTTGGTAGCCCTCTAGCGTCAGCTCCATTTGGGCGAGCGGATCATCCTGATGCCCGTCGAATCCGCAGGATACGATGATCATGTCCGGAGCGAATCCGATCGCGGCGGGTACGACGAGCCGCTCGACGACCCCGATATATTCCACATCTCCGCAGCCAGGGGGCATTGGGATATTCAGCGTCGTCCCGAGGCCGAGGCCCTCACCCTCTTCGTCGAAATTGCCGGTTCCGGGATAGAAAGGGAATTGGTGGGTCGAGATGTAGAGCACGTTAGGGTCGTCTTCGAAGATGTGCTGGGTTCCGTTGCCATGATGAACGTCCCAGTCGAAGATGAGGATACGCGGCGAGGCGCCGTCGGCCTGCAATGCACGCACAGCGACCGCCACGTTATTGAAAAGGCAGAAACCCATGGAGCGCGCAGCTTCCGCGTGATGTCCGGGCGGCCGCACTGCGGCGAGGCCGCGGTTGACCTCTCCTGCGAGAATCCGCCGTGCTAGGTCAATCGTGCCACCGGCGGCCAGCCTGGCCACGTCAAAACTCTCAGGCGTGTGGTAGGTATCCGCGTCAATCCGTCCCGCAGGCAGCTCACGCGTCGTTGCGAGGGCGTCGAGCATGCGCTTGTCATGAGCGAGAAGGATTTCGTAGGGCTCTGCGGCGCGCGGTGTCGCGAATTCGAGCTGCGACCGGAATGGGTCGAGGGCCTCGCTGATGGCGACTAAGCGTTCAGGACGCTCGGGATGGCCATCTGGGCCTCGGTGGGCTCGGTAGCGCGAATCTTCAACGACTTCGATTCGTGGGGTGGGTTGCAAGTCGGCCATCGGCCCTCCTTCGCCCTCGCGGCTGGCGGGGCGGTCGGTGCTCTCCGGAGTCTTACGGTGCTGCTTTAGGGGCTGTTCTAGAGGTTGTTAGGCTGGCGCTATTCGTCCTTTGAAGCTTGTTTCTCGATTGTCGCTTCCAGTTTTCCGATCGCGTCTGCGACGCGTGTCAGATTGGCGTTCAGCGCATCGAAATCGCGCTTGCTGGGGAAGGCGCTGAAGCCGAGGGGGCCCGACTTACTCGAGGAGTCCCCGTTCGCGCCGCCGATGTTGTTAAATGCGTTTTCGACAGCGGCTTGGACCGTTTCACGGAAATCCGGGAGGCCATTCATTCGCGTCCAGCCGCGAGATCCCGAGCTGTTTTCAGCGCGTTCGGCGCCATTCGCGTCTTTTGTATTGCTGGTGCCGTCGTGATCGACCGCATCATCCGAAGTCTCGCCACGACTCGCAAAGGGTGAACGGCGTTCTCCGTTCTGGGAAGCGTCCCATGCGAAGCCGCGTCCCGCGGATTCGGACTGCTTCACGAATTGGCGGACGCGGTCCTGGAAATCTTCGATCCCGTCGTTCGCGTCGTCCACGCTCTTCTTGAGAGCGCCATACAAAGCGTCCCCACCCCGAGAGAGAATCTGCGTGATCAGCGTATCGGAGGGGTTCTCTTTAGCGCGCTCGTTCCCGACGAGAATTTGAGAGAGCGCGACCTGGGTGATGTCTTCGCCCGTCTCCTTATCGACGACCTGCACGGACTCACCCTCGTCGAGGAGCTTTGCGATGCCCTTGAGCGTGATGTAGCGGCTGGTTTCGGTGTTGTAGAGCTTGCGGTTGGCATAGCGCTTGATCAAGATTGCCATCACAAGAGTCTAGCGCGAGATCCCGCTCAACTCTCTCTTGTACGCTTTCGAGTCGCGTCTTCTCGAGAATTAAGCGCCCAGCGCGCGATCGCGGTGCGTTCCGCGATCCCTGCTTCATTATTCAACTCATTCCTCGACATCGAATCTCTGTACGCGTCGCTTGCGCGGCGGGGCTTCCTCACTGTTTTTGGCAGGTCCGTCACCAGATGGCGCATTCGTCGACGAAGCGGTTGAGTCCGTTTGACTGGATGCAGTTTGCGTGGTTCTCATGCCGAGCTCCCATAGAAGCTCGCGCAAGCCGAGAAAGGCGCGCAGCACCGGTCTCGCTGCTTGATCGGATTTGGACCGGATTTCCCAGCGCGCAATTTCCCTTGCGAGAGCCTCTTCGAGGGGCCCCGTGACGGCTTCGGGAAACGCGAAGCGACCATTCGAGCGGAGCCCATGTAGGATGCGCTCGATTCCGCGAAGCAGATCCGCCGAAATGCCTTCCGTGGCCGGGCCGGTTCCGCTGACCGAAGAAGCCGCTTCCAGCAACGCGGTTGCCGCCTCGAGTCCTTCGAGAGTCGCGCGACGAAGGTGTTCCCGTGCCCGTCCGACCGCCTCGTCGAATTCTTGGGTCATGCGGAAGTCTCTTTGAAGAGGGGCTCGGTGAGGGAGAAGAGGCTCGGTAGCCGGTCGATTCCGACCGGGTGTTCATCGATCAGGTGACACTCAATGCCGCTCGATGCAGCGCGGGCGGCGAGCAGCGAGCGAGATTGGTTGGCGTCGGAGCGCGCGATAGCGCTTTCGCGCAATATTCTTGAAATAGCCTCGGCTTGATCACGTGATTTGTCTGCGTCGACTGCGCCAAAGATTTCTGCGAGCCTCCGTTTGTCGTCGAGCATGCCTTGCCCATCGGCACGCGCGAGCCAGGCTTCTGCCGATTCAGAGAGGGGCCAGGGCGAGACGCGGTTCAAGACGATCGCCGCCAATTTCGCATCGAGCGTTTTTAGTTCGTCTAGAAACTCAAGCGTGCCAGGCTCGGTGCCGGAGCGTGCGCCGCCGATCAAAATGAATCGGGTCGACTCCCCTAATAGAATCTTCTCAACGCGAAGGGCCCGATCGAGAAAACCGTCGGCGATCCCGGATACGGCGGACAGAAACTCGGACAAGTCGTCGAGAAAACCGCTGCCGCCGATTCGTTCGATCAAGCCGAGCATGAGGTGAAGCGGGCGTCCGAAAACCCGGAATCCGAATCGTCCGGCGGACATCGTCGGTTTGAGGAGTGTGCCTACGAAGCGCCCTTCGAGGAAGGCGCGGAGCCTGCGGGGCGCAGCCAGGAAATCGAGGGCGTGGCTCGCGGGGGGCGTGTCTACGACGACGAGGTCGTAGTCCTCGGATTCGACCACCTCATTAACTTGCTCCATGGCAGCGTATTCGGCGCTTCCTGCGAGGGCCTCCGAGAGATGCTGGTAGAAGCGGTTGTCCAGGATGCGCTGTCGCGATTCTTTGTTGTCTGTTAGGCGGTCGACAAGGCGGTCGAAGGTCGGCTTTGGGTCCAGCATCATGGCGGACAACGATCCGCCGGTTGAACGCAGGCCCTTGTTGATAGCTTGGAGGTCGATTTCAGCCGGTTCGTCGGAGAGTGTCTCGATGCCTAGCGCATCGGCTAGTCGTCTCGCGGGATCAATTGTGAGGACGAGAGTGCGTCGCCCCAAGCACGCGGCTCGAAGTGCGAGCGAAGCTGCGAGCGTTGTCTTGCCAACACCACCGGTGCCGGCGCATACGATCACGCCGGCGGACTCGAGCGCTTCTGGAAGTGAAAAGCCGGCCGAGGAGTGGCTCATGCTGCATCCTCTCCAATATTTCCAGCGTTAGGCCATGACGGGGGTTCAAGCACGAGGTCGGCTTGCGTTGACCAATCGATCTCGGGCCCGAATCCGCCGGGCACGACGGGTACGTCGACGATAGGCAGACCACATTCGGTCGAAACGCGCGAGCGTTCGTGCAAGGCGTGGGTGGCTCGGGCGATTGCGTCGCCTGCGAACTCGGCCAAAACAGTAGGTTCCGGAAGGACTTTGAATGCGAGGTCCTTGGGCAGCCTTGCAAGCGACGCACTCAGTCCTGTCGGGGGCGCCTCGGGCATGCGGTTAACGACGATGCGGTCGATTTCTAAATCGATTTCGGTTCGGGCGCGCGCAACGAGTTCAATTGTTTCGCTGACCGGCAATTCCTCGGCCAAGGTGACCGGCAACATCACGGTTCGCTCGCGATCGTGGATGAGCTCCTCGACCCAGCTCGCATGGCGCATCAAAGGGCCGGTGCGAACGGCTTGCTGTACGACCCGGGGGACATCGAGAAAGGTGATGCCGTGGCCCGTGGCCGGCGCATCGACCACGATCAGATCGTAGGCGGGGCGCCCGCCTCGCTCTGTGCTTTGTTCGACCTGCCAGATTTTCCCGAGAGTAATCAGCTCTCGCCAACCCGGCGCGGCATCGAGTAGCTCGCGAAATGCCTGGGTTTTGAGCACGCGGTCTGTGATCAGCCCAAGGCCGATCTGCAGCCGCGCATATTCGGCAAGTGCTTGGTGAGGATCCATGCCCATGACATGAAGTCCCGGGCGGAGCGTTCGCCCCGCGTATCCCACCGGAATCGGCTTCAGCTCGAACCGAGCGGCGGCGGCCTCTACGGGCGCGGTTTCCACCAACAGGACCCGTTTTCCTTTGCGCCGGGCGGCGTCAGCGACTGCGCAGGCGATGGACGTCTTCCCGACGCCGCCCTTGCCTGTGACGATGATCAGCCGCCGCTCAAGGAGCGAAGGCGGGACGACACTCATGTTAGGGTCTCCGGGGGGCTCGGGGTGGAGGACGTTGGTCGGAGGGAAAAACCCTTCGTCAACCGATGAGTCTAGCCCGGACTGCGGCTCTCTCCGCGATCGAGGGTGGATTCTCATCAGTCAGCTCAAGGAACATGCGTAATTCTCCGAAACATTCACTTGTTACTGCGTTTTTCCGTCCCGCCGCGACCGAAGACCGCCTTCGAGCTAGCCGGCGGCGCGCGATCTTCGGGAGCAGTGGTTTGATCGTAACTTGCGATGAATGTACGACGAGCTTCGAGCTCGATGAATCGCGGATTCCGGCGAGCGGAGCGCGGGTACGATGCTCCCGGTGTAAACACGCCTTCTTTTTGCCCAACCCGTCCGCGAGCCAAACCGAAGCGGTCCACGACCTGGCGCAGGAAGCGGCGGCGAATCCTGATTTTGCGGGCCTCGCTGCTTCCGAAGACTTGAACGAGAGCGAGTGGGATGGGCTGGGAAGCGAAACGCCGTGCATCACGGAGTCGATGTCCGTGGCGCCCCCGGAACCAGAACCGATCCCCGAGCCCGAAGTGACGCCTGATGCCGGTCTCGATTTCGCGCTCGAGGATGAAGAAGACTGGCAGTTTTCCAAAGATATTCGAGTCGAGGGCGATGAACTCGATGAAGACTTATCGATGGACCCAGACGAAGGTTTGTCCGGAGAGGTCTCCGATACGATTGGTGCAGGGGCGTCCGGGAGTGATTTCGGATCCGCGGGCTCCTTCGACAACGAGGGCTTTGATCCTTTCGCTTCGGGCGAGATGCAGGCGTACGTTTCGGCGGAAGCGATCGATGTACCCCAGATTTCGGTGGTGACTGAAGAATCGGCGAACGGCGGTTCGGGGATTCGACTGGACACGGACAGTCCGGTCGCACCCAGCGTAGAATTTCCTTCGATGGCCGCCGAGGCTCATCCTGGGCCGGCCGTCTCGCGAGATGAATCGCGCTTCGGCTCGGTGGATGATTTTTCGTCACTGATGGAAGATGAGGACCCTCAGTACAGGACTATCGCATGCGGAGACGCAGAGGGGACGAGTTCCGAACTTGGTAGCGATTGTGTCGGGACCTACTCGGGAACCGGGCAGAGCGACGACCTGGGCGATCCTGAAGGGTGGGATCTCGTCGGGAGTGACGACTTCGCAGTGTCAGCGGCTCGTACAGACGCGGCGAATGTCATCCCGGAATCTGTCGACGAGGGCGACTTCTTTTCGGATGCAGAGGTTTTCGATGATTCGGTTTACGACATGGATCTCGCGAATTCTTCTTTGGTGATGGGACCGGTCGGGCAGCTTGCGCGACTCGTCGGTTGGGCGTTCTCTGCGGCGGCTGTTCTTGCGGTCGGATACCTCGGCCTAGTTGCGGAGTCCGGAAGATGGTCGGAGGCGCAGCAAACCGTGATTAGCGGCCCGCTCACTGCACAGACGCTCGAGTCGAGCTGGGTCGACACGAGTCGTGCGGGGCCAGTACTTCGATTGATGGGTGAACTCCGCAATACCGGGACGCTGGCCGTCTGGCCGGGAAGCGTGGAGATAGCGCTGCTCGACGGTGAGGGAGCGAGGCTCGCTGTGCCTACGATCGTGGCGGGTGTTCCAGTCGAAGAATCCGTTCTGCGAGAGGCTCCGAGTGAGTTCTTGCGTGAGCAAGCTGCTGCTGGATCGCGACGGTTTGCGGCGACGCCACTCGCACCGGGTGAGGTACGGCCCTTCGAAGCGTTGATACTCGAAGCCCGCTTGCCTGATAAGGCCACTCGGTTCGAATTGGAAGTGGGCCAACCACGAATAGCCCCCTTGGCTTTCGCCGCTCCGGACAGTGCTCCGATTATCCCGACGTCGGAGGATGCTGCAAACCAGCGAGAGCGGCAGCTGGGCGCTTACCAATCAGAGCCGTAGCTGGAAAACCGAGTTGGACCTCTAAAGCGGCAAGCTAGTCCGTTTTGTCTTGGGCCTTGTCTCCGACCTTTTCGTTCTCGGGGGTCACGTCGATCTCGTCCTCCCCAGAAAGGCCGGACTTGAAGTTCTTTATCGCCTTGCCGAAGCCGGAGCCGATCTCGGGAAGCCGACGTGCGCCAAAGAGCACGACCACGATCACGAGAATTATCCCGAGCTCCATGGGTCCCAATCCGAACATCCGTGTCTCCTGTCGCGCCGACACGGCGCGGTCGAGACGCATGTTGCCGCTGGGGAGTCTCACGGTCAAGCGCAGCGAATCGCAGCGCCCGACAAATTGGACCTCTCAGAAGTCACAGAATGCATTCCTCCGGTGCCGCAAGGCGGCTTTCGCGCATTCCCACGGTACAGTCACTCAATAGCTCGCCCCCGACGGCGACGGAAAATGGAAATTCGAACATGGCACTCTTCAAGGCCTACGATATCCGGGGCATCGTCCCGGACGACCTCAACGCCGAAAAGGCCTACTCGATCGGCCGGGCCATCGCGGCATTCATGGAGTCCGGCCCGATTGCGGTGGGGCGGGATGCGCGCAGCCATTCGCCGGAACTCACCGCCGCGTTGATCGACGGAATCCGGGACGAGGGGCTCGACGTTTTGGATCTCGGGTTGGTCGCCACGCCGATGCTCTATTTCGGAGTCGAACAGCTTTCCGCGAACGCCGGCGTGATGGTGACTGCATCGCACAATCCGGGCGAGTACAACGGGTTCAAGATCTGTCGTGCGCACGCTGTCCCCGTTGGGGAAGACAGTGGCTTGAAAGATATCGAGGCGCTCGTGCCCAAGCGGCGCGAGGCCGCGAAGGCCTCGCAGCGCGGTGGAATTGCCGAACACAATGTGCTCGAGGGCTACGCGGCGCACGCGCTCTCAGTCGGTGAACAAAGGCCGCCGTTGAAGGTGGTCATCGATTGCGGCAACGGCATGGCAGCGGCGGGGCTAGGGCCGGTGCTCGATGCTTTGCCCATCGATGTTGTCGAACTTTATTTTGAGCCGGACGGAACGTTTCCGAATCACGAAGCCGATCCGCTTAAGCTTGAAAACTTGCAGGATGTTTCTGATGTCGTGCGGCGTGAAGGCGCGGACTTCGGAGTTGCCTTTGATGGCGATGGCGACCGAGCCGTTTTCGTGGACGGGGAGGGGGATCCGGTCTCGGCGGATCTGGCGACGGCACTGATCGCGCGACGCGTCTTAGCAAAAGAGCCGGGTGCTCGAATCCTCTATGACCTGCGCTCGAGTCGAGTTGTCGCTGAAGAAGTTGAACGAGCGGGCGGCGTCGCAGGCATGTGCCGAGTCGGCCACTCTTTCGTGAAGGCTCAGATGCGAGAGGAGGGCGCCGCCTTTGCAGGCGAGCTTTCCGGTCATCTCTATTTTCGGTTCTCGAAAAACCTAATTGCGGACGACGGAACCGCCGCGCTGGTAGCAATGCTTGATGTGTTAGGTGCCGAAGGGCGACCGCTTCGCGAGCTGGTCGAACCGCTCCGGTGTTATTCTGCGAGTGGTGAGATCAATAGTCGCGTTGCGGATACGGATCACGTGATAGATACGATTGCTGGCGAACATACAGATGCGCCGGAAGTCTCTAGGCTCGATGGATTGCTCATTCGGTATCCGACCTGGTGGTTCAATATCCGTCCGTCGAATACGGAGCCGGTTCTGCGTCTCAATCTCGAAGCGGATACCGCAACCGAGATGGAACGTCGGCGGGACGAAATTCTTGGCCGGATTCAGGACCTCGGGACCGGAGGATCGCCGAAGTAGCCGGGTTCGGTAGAGTCCCGTCCGAGGAGGTCTCGTGGCGCAGTCGATTGAAGATGCTGGATTGTTGAGCCGTTTTGGGGCGGGTGTATCGCTGCTCTCCGAGGGCTGGCGATTTCTTCGTGGTCATTCGAATCTTTGGATGCTCGCTCTGGTACCGGTGCTATTCGCGACCGTGTCGGTGGGGACCGCGGGTGCAATATTCTGGGTTCAGCTCGACGAGATCCATTCGGTTTTTCAGGGCGTATTCCCGCATCTAGAAGCCACGACTTGGTGGACCTGGATATGGGTCGGTCCAGGGCAAGTGCTCTTCTTCCTGCTCCGTTGGATCGCTGTGATTGTGAGCTTCATGGTGACCCTGATCGCTGCTTTGCTGCTATCGAATTTAGCGGCGGCACCTTTTCTGGATGCGCTTTCTGAAAGGGTCGAAGCGATTGTGCTCGGAAAAGCCGTCGACGAGACCGAGGGCTTAGCCGATCTCCTGGGCGACACGATTCGCAGCTTCGGAGCGGAGCTTCAGAGGCTCGGCTTCCTCGGCGGCATTTGGGTCGGGTTGACTCTCGTGGGCATAGCGCTGCCCGGTGCGCATCTGCTGACAAGCCCGCTGCTCGTCGCGATCACGGTGCTCTTCCTGCCCCTGGACTACGCGGGCTTCGCTCTAGACCGTCGCGGTATTTCGTTTCGCGAGCGTCGAGTATGGCTGCGCGAGCATCTACCGACGATGGTCGGCTTCGGCGGAGTGGCATTCGTATCCTGCGTGGTGCCGGGACTTAACCTGGTCGTCATGCCGTCGCTCGTGACGGCGGGCACACTACTGGTTCTGCGGACGCGTACGGAAGTTGCGATCGAAAGGGCTTGATTGGACCGAATGGGTCAATTGAGCCTTAGCTCGGCATGATCGATCGGGCGCGGAGATATTAGGCGAGTGTCTCTTTGAGGAAATCGCCGATGACACTGACCGCGTCGCTGGCGAGGCCCCCGTTGCGGTCGGATGCAGCGACGTCCACTCGGCGTTTCGGCTCGGGAAGAGCCTCAAAGAAGGCGGTCTGGCTCGTGGCGGGAATCTCGGATTCGCCGGACGGCGCCAGAATGAGGGATGAGACGTTCCGCTGACTCGCGGCATCGAACTCGGAAATCGGGTCCAGCTCCGAATCCGCGAAACGACCCGCTCCACCAGAGACGACACAGCCTCGTAGGCCTGAGATGTGATTGGCTGCCCACAGCGCAGCGGTTCCTCCGACGCCGATTCCGACGAGGGCGATTTGGCTCGCGTCGATATTGTCGAGTTTGCCGAGGGCCTGTGCTGCTCGGGATATATCGGAGATCGACTGCCGCGCGAATTCCTCGACGAGCGCACGCGTATCGGCGTCGAGCGGTTGGTCTGAGGCCAGGCTTCGGTAGCCCGCTACGAGCCGGTCTGACAGTTTGGGGCTTGCGCGCCGTCCATGCAGGGGGAGGTCGATACGTGCGACCGAGAATCCGGCCCTGACCCAGTCGGCTGCGAAGTCCAGGGCGCTTGACTCGGCAGCGCTCCCGGTGCCGTGAAGTACCAAGATGAGCGGCGCGGCGGATCCGCCCGGTTGCTGATGGAGCACGCCGTTTACGAAGTCACCGCGAGAAACGAACTCGAAGGCGTGGGCGGAAAGTCCGGCCCAAGCGCCGGCACGATCAGAAGCGCNNGATCAGAAGCGCCGGCACGCAGCGACGCGCGTGCGGGCGCTTCGTCGTGAGGGCGGTGAAGGAGTGATTCGGAAGTCGTCATCGCCATGGACCGTAGCAGTCCGCACGATTCGCTTCAGGGCATCAGAAGCTTACGAGTCCGATAGAGACCGGATTTCACCGAATCCTCTGACTTACCCAAAGTCTTCGCGATCTCTGCGATAGGCAGCGATTCGAGGTGATGCATTTCGAAAAGGCGTCTCTGGACGGGACTGAGCTCATGCTCAAGCACGTGGTCTAGTCGGTCCGTGCACTCGGAGAATTCGTAGTTCTCGAGCGGACTGGCCTCGGCCTGGCCGCCTGCAGTGAGCGACGTGAAGGAGCTGTCTTCGTCTTCCTCGAAGAGAGGAACGGTGGGGTGGCGCTTGCGCCGGAAACGGGCGGAGAGGGTCCGGCGGGTGAGGCCGAATATCCATGCGGCGAAGGGCGCGTCTCCACGGAAAGAATCGATCGACGAGAAGATGTTGGCGAACACCTCCTGAGTCGTCTCTTCAGTGTCCGCGCGATTGCCAAGTCGCTTGTGGAGGAAGCTGTAGACGCGCTTGAAGTAGCGCTCATAGATGTCGTCGAAGGCTTCGCGGTCACCGGTTCGTAGGCGGTCAACCAGTGCTTCGTCGGAATTGCCGGTCGCAGGGGCTGAGGACGAACGCTGGGCCTGCGGTGACAGTGATAAGGGATTAGAGGCTTCTGGCCCTGAAGTTTGAAGCGTCGACGAGTCAACGAGCGTACCCGCATCCCGATTCTTAGAATCGCAATCCGAAGCTGTGCTGCTGTTTGTCCTAATACCGCTGGCGCTGGGGGGCAAAGTCAAATCCTTTGGGTGAATTTCTCATTCGCACTCGAATCACCCCAGGCCCTCACCAGGCAATGATTCCGATTTTCTGTTTGGCTTCCTGCCGGTTCTTTTCCTTACTCCCGCACTTTGCGGGTGAAGAGGCGAGGTTTCCCTCAGTTCGGCAGCAAACGACGAATTCGCATCTGCGAGCAGATGCTTGCGTGTGGTTGCGAGCCGCGTTGCGACTCGGTTTCCACGAGGTTTTCCGAGTTCTCAGATAGAACTGGAGAAACGGACAAAACCCACTGTAAGGTTGTTGCCCTCAGGTGCGGCGAGGTGTCAAAAATTGTCACTGCTAGCGAAAATTGGCAGCGATTCATGCGGGATTCCCGGAGGGATCTCGATATCGCCGTTTTTGACGTCCTGCCAGATTTAGTGGCAGCGAAAGCCGCGGGAAAGGTGCCTGCTTGCGGCGGACTATGCCTTGCGATGCGACTCGCGAGGGAGGGGTTCCAGCCGAAGATCTTCGCTGCGAAGCCCGGTTCGGAACGTCGAAGAGCTTGGGTGTGAGGCCGATTGCAGAGCTGGGGCTGAGATAGGCTGAACTACGACTGGGGCGCTGTCGAGAGGAGCCGTGGCAGGAGTTTCTTCAGTCGCACGCGCGCCGGTGAGCGCCGGCTTTTGAGGCTCGAGGAGCAGCATCAGCTGACCCTGTTGCCGGAGGCTCCGGAAAGTGAGTAAGCGAACGGCTGGGTCCGGCAGGTTCTCGGCCGCTCTTCGCAATTCCTGCCCGAATTCAGGGCAGAGTATGATGCTGCGAGGCTCGGCTCCAACTTCGAGTCCGAGGCCCGGCGCCAGCTTCAGCAGATCCTGATGTCGAAGGCGAAGCCACCTCAGGTCTGCGAGCCCACGTGTGAAGAGCAGCGCCGCGCTCGCCGGATCGCTGTTCAACGAGATTCGCACGCTCACGAGTTCACCGTCGGTGCCGACGGCGAGGAGATCCAGCGGACTCTCTTCGGCTAAGAAGTCCTCCGCAATGAGCCGGAGCTCTGGAGCTTGTCGGCGCAAAGCGCCGCGCAGTGCACGTCGAAGCGACGCGGATTCGATGGTGCCCGTCCATTCCAAATCAGCCAAGGACACGACTCCTTGCGTCCTCGTAGATGAGGCGCGCGACGTCGCCGAGGGCACGTGCCGCGGGGGACTGTGGGTGGGCCAATCCGATCGGTCGCTGGGCCGCGATGGCGCGGTAGACATGAAGATCATCTACGAGCAGCCCGTAGGAAACGAGGTCTTGTGAAAGCTCATGGCGCATGCTTTTGGCCAGGGACTCATAGGCTTTTCGCGCTTCGGCGATCGAGGAAACTCCGTGCACGGAAAGGCCGATCTCGGCGTCTGGATGCTGCGAAACCATTTTTCGCGCGAAGGCGAGCGTGTCGCGGAGATCCTCGTGGCGGGCTGCGCTGAGGAACAGAAACCAGCGAACCAGGCTCTGCGGTGCGGCATCCCGGCCTATCCATTCCGGTGGAATTCGCAGGAAGACAACGCCTCCGCGCTTAGCAGAGCCGGCGCGCCTGAGCGCGATTTCTGCGGCCGCTTCGTAGAGACTGGTGATGTCTTTCGCCGGGCAAAAGACGAGTTCGCAACCGAGTGGACCTATGCCCGGCTCCGGCCAAAGCGGTGAGCCCCGGTCGCTCTCTGGAGCGACTAGCACTGTCGCGGCACCGAGGCGCGCGGTCTCGATCGCTAGATTCCAGGCGAGCGCGGCGCGCACAACATCTTGAGTTCCGATCGGTAAGCCAAGAATAGGTAGTGCCGAAGAGTGACTTCCGCGGCGGCGCTGAAAGTCCGTCGGCGGTCCGCTCGGATTCGCAGATGGAGCGGGTAGTTCCGACGCATTTTCCGGAGACGGAGTGCTCTCTTCGAGCTCCGGAAGGAAATAATGCAAGACATCTGCGAGATCTCGCGGCAAGTCGTCCCTCGATGACAAGATTTGGGTCGGGTTGTCTCACCGCCGAGCCGTCGACCGGAGGCTCGGGATGTTATTCGCTAGACGACGTGAAGGATCGAATTCGGCTGGCCGGTCGGGCCCGGAGCGGACTGCGGGTTCGTCGGATCTTCTCGCCACTCGCCGTCTACGACATAGCGATACTGATAGGTCCCGGGCTCAAGCGTGAGGACTTTTGTCCAAACGCGTTCGAGACCCTCTGAGGCGATCAGCGATCGCACGCCGCGGTCGGGCACCCAGCCATTGAAGTCACCCGCAATTCGAACATCCCCCGCGACAGAATCCGCGAAACGAACCACCACTTCGCGGGGCGGACCTTCGGGCACTACGATGGATTCTTCTTGTTGAGCCACCGTTCGCGGAGAAATTTGAGCCGGAGGACTGGCGGCAAGCTCGAGGGCCACAGAGGCGTAGTCGAGTGCGCCATTTGCAGTAGGTGCATAAAGTGAGATTGGCAGCCCAGCCCGTGCCGCTTCACGAAGTTTCACGTTGAGGCGGATGACGGAGTCGAAGCAGAGCTCCTTGAACAGCTCGCGAATGTCACCAAGGGTCTGTCGCGCGTAGCGCGTTCGCCCATCATAGAGGGTCGGCAACACGCGAACACAAAGTTCGTGGCCGATCCGATCCGAGAGTAAGCTGATCGTTTCGAGCAGCTTCTGCACGCCATCGATCGCAAAGAAACTCGTCTCGAGCGGTACGAGGACCTCGCTTGCTGCGCGCAGTGCGTTGAAGGTCAGAAGACCGACGTTGGGTGGGCAATCGATCAACACGTAGTCGTAAAGCGGAGGCAGCTTATCCAGTGCTGCGGATAAACGTTCCGTGCGTGCGTCGTGGCGTTCCGTCGCGAGCTTTTGCTCTAGAGCGGAGAGCACGATGCTTGACGGGGCGATGTCGATCTGGTCGCTTACGTCGATGATCACGGAGTCGAGGCGGCTCGCGCCCGATGGATCGACGAGCACCTCGTACAGGTTTACGTCGAGATCATCGGGCTCAAGGCCAACGGCAAGTGTCGCGTGGGCCTGCGGATCCATGTCCACGATTAATACGCGATAGCCGTCGGCGGCGAGTGCGCCGGCGAGATTGACGGTGGTTGTGGTCTTCCCACAACCGCCCTTCTGATTCACGATGGCAATAACCCGCATAACGTCCCCCCCGAAACGTTTCTCCGCGCCCTCGAAACCCATGGGCGTCGGCATGCGAAGCTGTCATGGTCGTTGCGAGCGTATGAATCTCACAGCAACCTCGCCCCGAAACTCGGGGCTTCACAGTCACAATGGTCCAAGAGAGGTTTCCCTCTCAATCAACCGGCGTGACTGAAATCCTTGTTTTGATCCATGAGCGACGGCTGAGCCGCTCGCGGTCCAGGCTTCGCGGGAAGAGCGACATTGTCGGTCCCCGCTGCTTGTTCGTTCGTGTTCTTATTTGCGTCCGTAATGCCCGGGCGGATGCCACTCATGCGGTACGCGGATACTTCGCGCTCGAAGTCAGCGACTTCGAAGACCCACTCTTGTCCGGTAATCGCTTCGAAGACAGCGTCGTCGCGGAATACGAGAACGACATCGCCTGTGGCGACCAAAATGAGTTCTGAGAGGGGTCGGCCGACCTTGGGCAAGAGTGCCTGAAGTGCGTGCACGCTCTTGCGAATCTTCTGTACGGAGACGCCCGCGTCGATGAGGCGCTTTGTCGCCTTCAGGGCGACGAGGTCATCGAAGCTGTAGCGATGGTGTCCGCCCGGGGTCCGCTCGGACGGTTCTACCAGTCCGGTCTTGGCCCAATACTGAAGCTGCCGCCGTGATAGGTCGAGCAGGTCGACGACTTCACGCGTCTTGAATTGGGAACGAACAACGTCTGCGGCGATTCGCGCACTGCGAGGTAATTGCGGCGCTCGCGTGGCCTTTGATGCCGAGTCCTGCGGGTTCAACGATTCCAACGGATCCAACTTAGACTCACCCCCTGTGATTCCGGATTCCAATAAGGCTCCCAGTCTCTTCTGCTCGATCTTTTGGCCCATCTCTGTTCCCAGTTTCCAAGTGCTAGCCACGAGGTTCTAGGCTAGGGCCCTTGTTTACAAAGCGGTCTACTTGCTGTGCGGACTCCGGCTGACCGGTTTTCCTGACTTCCACATACGTACGCCGACTTTTTCGGGTCGGATTTTCTCATTGGGGGGTACCCGTCTCTTCTCGGGTGAAACCCGCTTCGTTGACGCGCACTCCCAGAGTAAATGAGGAGCGCCCCCCCAAGTCAAGCCAAAAGCCTCTGGATTTGTCGCGATGGAGGTGAAAAAGTTTTCCTTCATTAGGATGTTACCTAACTGCGAGGCGGAAGAATCGGGTCCGTCGCCCCTCGTTACGGAGTCGCGTGCTTCGGGGTAAGGTCACCTAATGGCCGACTCGCGAAAAGACAACTCTGAAGAAAAGAGCCCCGTAGACGCCTCCGTTGCGCCTCGTGACGAATCTGAGGGTTTCGCTGCGCAAGGTACAGTCAAAGGCGCCATCGCCTCACGCGCTTTCGCCGAGGGAGTGCCACCCCGGCAAAGTCTCTCTCGGTTCGCGACCCAGGGCACGTTTCATGACTCCGAGCGTGGCGCCTGGCGCAATGATCGAGATGAAGATGATGCGGAAGGTGACGAGCCGTCAGCGACTCTCGCGCGAGTCCGTGTCGCGGATGGGGATACGCATCGTCCCTTTATGCGCGGGATCTTGGTCCATTCCCTGACAGAACAGGGGGTTCCATTCGAAGACGCCTATGAGATCGCGCAGGCGGTTTGGCTGCAGGTGAAGGGGCGGTCGCGCGTCACTAAGGATCAGTTGCGCGAGCTGGTGTCGGAATCTCTTTCGGAGCTTGCGGAAGAAGCGGGTCGAGAATCTCACTCGTTGGGAGCTAAGCCGCCCGACTCGAAGCTCGAAGTCCTTGGCGAGGATGGCCGATGGCCATTTAACCAAGCGCGTTTGCAGCAGTCGCTTTTGGCCGCCGGTCTGAAGCCGATCCAAGCCTTTGAGACTGTCGTCGACATCGAGCGAGATTTACACGACGGCAGCGACCGCAAAGTGTCTCGCGATTTCATTCGAGATCTAGCCGCAAACCACCTTAGAGAGCGTTTCTCGTTGGAGAGTGCGAATCGGTATCTTTCATGGCGATCTTTTCAGGCGGATGACGAGCGTCCTTTGATCCTGTTGTTGGGCGGGACGAGCGGCGTCGGGAAATCGACTCTGGCCCTCGAAGTCGCTCGCCGGCTCGGAATTGGACGAGTGCTTTCAACGGATTCGATTCGAGACGTGATGCGCATGATGCTGACCGACGAGCTCGTGCCGACGCTGCATGTGTCTTCTTTCGAAGCGCATTCGCGTCTCACCACGGCGGTTCATAAGGGCGCGGATCCCGTGATCGAGGGTTTCCTTGAGCAATCTAGAACGGTCTCGGTCGGCGTTCGTGCGGTGATCGAGCGGGCGATCGCTGAAGGAACGAGTACGGTTCTCGATGGCGTGAGCATCGTGCCCGGACTCTTCGATGGGAAGGAATGGGCGGATCGTGCGCATGTCTTCTTTTTGCTTGCTGCAGACGAAGACCGTGAATCGCTCCACGGTCACCTCGTTGCGCGCGCGCATGGCAAGGGAGCCCGCGCTTCCGAGCGCTACGTGCGAAACTTCCGTGAGATCTTCACGATTCAAGAGGATCTCCTCGAGCGGGCGCGGCGCTTCTCGGTGCCTGTCGTTGATGTACAGGACCTTGAGGGGGCTGCCCGAAGGGTTGTGAAGCACGTTGTTGGGCAACTTGGTGAACGACGCGCGGCGGAAGCGTCCGCAGTCGATTAGGATCCCGTCACTCGCTCCTCTCCGTCTGCGCCCCTTAAGCTGTGGCTGCGCCGGGAGGTCAGAACGAGGCGCCGCGACGACGGCGTCCTAACCCCTCTGCATGATCAGGATCGCGACCGCTTTATGAGCCGCTCTCTTAAATACGAGATTCCGGGAATCGACCCGCGCGTCGCCTTCGATGAATGGGCCGAGAAGGGCTGGGCCAGCGTGTTTGGCACTGCCGCGCACGGGGATCGTCCGAAGCGTGTGCTCGAAATCGGATTTGGTCGCGGCGAGTTTCTGTTGGCTATGGCCGCGAGTGCTCCGGAGGTCGAATTTGTCGGCATCGAAGTGTCGTATAAGCGCACTCTAAAAATGGCTCGCAAGGTTGCGCGGGCTGGATTCTCGAACGTGCGTTTAGTGGAAGCGCGAGCTGAGGAAGCGATTCAGCATCTCGCGGGGCCGGGAACGCTGGACCAGATTTGGATCAACTTCTCCGATCCTTGGCCCAAGCGTCGACAGGGTCATCGTCGGGTGATCCAACGCAACTTCGTCGGCGATGCCGCCGTTGCGCTCGCATCCAACGGGCACTTCTACGTCGCGACGGATGATGTTCCCTATGCGCACCAGATGAACGAAGTCTTTTCCGCAGAGCCGCGCTTGGAAAACGCCTACGCGCCGTGGCCATTCCTTCCCGAAGTGCCTGGGCGAGGGCAGACCGGTTACGAAGAGCAGTGGCGTGCAGCTGGCCGGCCGATGCATTTTTTCAGCCATCGGTCCCGGGGTGCGGGGAATGGGACGACGAATGAGTGATCTCAATACGATGCGGCATGCGATTAGGCGTCCAAACCTGAAGGACTACTCACGAGAGGCGTTGCGCGCCATTTTTAAGGAGCGGGGCTGGGCTGCTTACCGCGCGGATCAGGTCGCGACGTGGCTCTACAAGAACGACGTCGAAGACGTCGACGGTATGACTAATGTGCCTGCTGAAATTCGTTCGGCGATCGCGGCGGAGTTCGACACTCGATCCCTCGAAGTCGTGGAGACGCAGAAGTCAGTTGACGGGACGCAGAAACTTCTATTAGGCGCCTTTGATGGCGCGCGCATAGAGGCGGTTCTGATTCCTGAAGAGCGGCGCAATACGCTTTGCGTTTCGACGCAAGTCGGATGTCCGCTGACCTGTAGCTTCTGTGCGACCGGCGCTCTCGGCTTTACGCGGAACCTGACGACGGGCGAAATTGTCGACCAGGTGTTGCAGGCGATGCGCGTCATGGAACCCGAGACCACGCTCACGAATCTCGTATTCATGGGGATGGGGGAGCCGCTTCTTAATCTGCCTGCAGTTTCCGAAGCGATACGAATTTTGACGGATCAAAAGGCATTCGCTTTGGCGCCTAGGCGCGTGACTGTCTCGACGTCCGGGGTGCTGCCGCAGATAGCACCACTGCTTGAGGTGGCGCCGATTCATCTCGCAGTGAGTTTGCATGCGACGACCGACGAGGTTCGCGATGTGCTCGTACCGCTCAACAAGAAATTCCCGATTGCGGAGCTCCTCGAAACGCTTCGCGCCGAGCCGAGGATTAATCGACGGCGTCCGGTGTTCTTCGAATACACCTTGATGGAAGGCGTGAACGATTCCGTTGAGGATGCACGCCGTCTGCCCGGGCTGCTCTCGGGGATTCCCTGTAAGCTCAACGTGATCCCCATGAATCCGCATCCGGATGCTCCGTACCGGGCTCCGTCGAGAGAGACGATCAATCGTTTTACCGCTGCGCTTCACGATGGTGGAATGCGTGTGACGCTGCGTCGCGATCGCGGCCGTGACATCGACGCCGCTTGCGGTCAGCTCGCGAATCGCCGTCCCGGCCCCGTGCAGAAAACGACGAATGAGAGCTCCAGCGCTGTCTGAATCGACGAGGCGTCCGGATCATCTGCACTCGGTCCTCTGAGCGGGAAAGCCATCAAGCAGAGGTCTCAGTCCGCCGATGTCCCCGAGAGGGAGGGCGCCGACGCGTACCCCCTTTGATTCCGCGCGAGGGGATATGCTCTACGCAGTTGGCGACATTCATGGCGAGCTGGAGAAGCTCGATGAATTGATCGAGATGATGTCGCTCCAAGCGGGCGATCGTCTCGTTTTTTTGGGCGATTACATCGATCGCGGTCCGGACTCGCCCGGCGTAATCGACCGGCTGATTTCGCTATCGACGCGATACGAATGCGTGTTCCTGCTTGGGAATCACGAGTCGATGTTTCTCGATTTTCTCGGGTGGACCGACGACGCCTACTTTGGCGGCGACGCCTTCCTCTTGAACGGTGGGGACCGCACACTTGCGGGCTACGGCTACTTCGATCGCGACGAGACGAGCCGTGATACGTTCCGACTGCCGAAGCCTCACGAGGATTTTCTGCTCGGACTACGCCTCTCGCATGTAGAGGGCGACTACTTCTTCGTGCACGCCGGCGTGAGTCAGGATCATCTTCGTTCGGGCGATCTGAGCTATGCGCTGCGCAAGAGCCGGCCCGAGGATATCCTCTGGAACCGCACTTCAGGCGAACTGCCTCATGATCTTGGGGTGACTATGGTCTATGGGCATACGCCTAACGAAGACTTCGGCGTGAGATGGAACCCGCCCTTCAGCATTGGCGTGGATACCGGGGCCGTCTATGGCGGACCGCTGACCGGGATCCGCCTTCCCGACGAGACGATCTTTCAGAGCACCTAGTCGCTTGTTCGCTCAATGACCAGGATGCCTAAACGCGAGAGCTTCGCTGGTCGGTTACCCTTTGGCGGCGACCGGGGCGAGGGCGCTCGTCTGGGATCCGCGCTGGCGTAGCTTCGGAACAATCAACGGTGTGCCAGCAGTAAGTGCATCGAGATTGACGTCCGGGTTGTACTGGCGCAGGAGCCAGATCGGAACGTCGTAGCGCCGCGTCGATAGCACCCAGAGCGAATCGCCAGGGCCGACTCGATGCACGACGGTGCCTTCGATTTCCCACTCTGCGAAGAACTCTTCTTGGAGCGACCGGTGGTATTCGATCCGGACGCGTTCGAAGACGTGCGGTGAGACCTCGGCGAAGTCGAGTCGAACTCGTTGTCGCACGACCATCGGGTCGCCGAAGCGGAAGCCGTTGATCTTGCGCAGGCGGCTGGCACGAATGCCGAGCCATTCGGCGTAGTGGCCGAGGGTTTCGCCGGTTTGCACCAGGATCGTGCCATTGCTGGCGACGGTGTAGTCGGTGGGGTCCGCCAGAAGGCCAGGACTCGGCTCGGTGGGGCTTTCGTCCGTCGGCTCGGACTCGGGCGCCATGCTGGCGGGCGCAGCTTTCGTGGCAGCGAAGTCGTCGGCGCCGGGAGAAAGCTTGGCGGTACGTGCCGGACTGAGGGAAGCGACGGCATCCGGATGCTGCGTTTTCGGACTCATCGCGGCGTTACTCGTGCCGACGGTGACTTTGGCGGCGCTGCCGATGCGAAGCATCTGGCCTGCAGCGATGCGATTTCGACTGCGTAATTTGTTCATCTCAACGAGTTCGGCGACGGTGAGTCCGAAGCGATCTGCAATCTTCGACAGGTTGTCCCCGCGGCGGACCTTGTAGGTGCCACTCTCTGGAAGCGCGGCGGGTGCCGTCACCTCAGGCGTCGATGCCCTCGTCGAAGTCTTCTTTTTCTTCTTCTTGCGGGAGGCTTTTTGCGTGCTTCGTGCAGCATCGCTCGGAAGCTTCAGCTCTTGTCCGATGCGAATGCGATGCTGGCTTCGGAGGCCGTTAAGGGCGACGAGTTCGCTGATCCGAACATGATGACGCCGGGCAATCGTGGATAGCGTGTCGCCACGGCGCACGACATAACTCGCGTCACGCGTCTGTTTGGCGAATTGCTGGTTCTTTGGGAGAGAAGAAATGCCTCGTGCGAGAGGCTTAGGCAGCGCTGCCCGCGGTACCCGGACTTCGAATCCCTTCGGAATATATTTGGAGCCCTGCCACACGTCAGAACGCAGGCCGGGGTTTGCTTCCTTAAGGGTCGCATGGTCGACCCCGATCGCTTTGGCGAGTTCTTTAGGCTTTGCGAAGTAAGGGAGCTCTGCCGTCTCATACGCAATCGGCTGATCGATCACGAGCGGGCCGAAATAGAATTCGGGATCGCTTGCGACTGCGCTGGCTGCGAGGAATTCGACGTAGAAGTTTCGGGAAGCGAAGCCGAATGTTCGCGAACGATAGTTGCGAACGATCTTCGTGATGTCCTTAGTTCCAAGCTTACGTGCCGCGCGGCGCATGCCCGAGGCCCCGTGGTTATAGGCGGTAATGGCGAGAGGCCAGCTGCCGGTCACGCGCAAATTCTGCTCGAGCAATCGCGCTGCTGCGATCGAGGCGCGGTAGGGGTCGAGGCGTTCGTCGACGACGTGATCGACGCGCATGAAGCGGCGTCCGGTCGAACGCGTGAATTGCCAGAGGCCGGCTGCGCCCACTCTCGAATAGACACTGGGAGTATAGGAAGACTCGACATGCGGCAGATTTGCGATCTCAAGGGGGAGATTCATGCTGCGCAGATTCTGGAGAATAAATGGCTTGTAGGCGCCGGAACGGATGACTCCGGCGCGAAACTTGTTGGCCTGCCCTAACTGGAAGCGGACGCGGCTCGCGCTCTTTTTGAGAGTGCCATTCGAGACGCCTGCCGGGAAGAGTCCAAGAACCCGCTGCTCCTCCTTAGACAGTCCAGATCGTTTGCCCTTCGCGAGCTTTAGTAGGATCTGCCTGTAGTGCTTCTTGCGCTTGTCTGTGTGTTTTTCGCGCGAACGAGACGAGAGTCCCGTCGGGATTTTCGTGATTTCATAGACGACCGCGAGGTTGCGAGTGTCATGAAGCAGGCCGGCGTCGGTACCAACCTCTGAATAGATCCGCTTCCAAAACTCAACGTCCCTTTCGAGGGACGCGGGGCGCGGAAAATCCTTCGGCGCGGCGGAAACCGTGGTCGCCACAGAGAGCGCTGCGAAAAGCAAAGCTCCGCAGGCCAGAACACCAACAATATCGAGCCTGGAAAGGCGTACGCGGTTGGCTTCGCTTCGGTTGAGTGGCACCAGTCGCTGCAATCGGTTCATGAACTCCCTCTTCCCCTCTCCGATCGGCAGAAGACCCGCAGAATCGGAGCAGAAAAGAGCCGTTTCCCGGCGGGGAACCCGCTGGGCATACAGTAAATCGGGGGGAGGGATTCGATTATCCTGGCGGATTCGAGCACCTAGGAGAGTCAGTCGCTCGAGCGTCGCATCTAGTTCCCTTATTGATTCAGCTCGAGATTCTGTCCGCGCGAGGTGCTCCGATTCTCGGACGGCCCGTAAGAAAGCGGTCGGCAGAGCCTACTTCTTTCGCTTCTTCTTGCGAGAGGCTTGCTGCTGCTTTCGCTTGTTCTTTTTGGCCTTGGGATCCTGACGCTTTTTGGTCGAGCCCTTACCGCTGCCACCGCCGAGCATGGCCATCGGATCGAACCCGCCGGCACCCATTCCGGGGATGCCGCCCATCCCTGGCATCCCGCCGCCCATGGCCGGCATTCCGCCTCCACCACCGCCGCCGAGTCCGCCGAGCATTCCGCCCTGTTTGCCGAGCATTCCCATCATCTGACGCATCTGGCTGAAGCGGTCGACGAGCGCTTCGATGTCCGACACCTGGCGACCGCAGCCCTTGGCGATCCGCTTCGCGCGGCTCTTGTCAATGATCTTCGGCTCGGATCGCTCCGCCTTGGTCATCGACTGAATCATCGCCTCGACCTTGCCGAGTTCACTTTCATCGACTTGGTCGGCGAGGCCCCCGATTCCGGGCATCTTCGAGAAGACATCCTTCAAGGGGCCGAGCTTCTGGATCATCCGCATCTGCTTGAGCAAATCATCGAGGCCAAAGCTGCCTTTGAGGATCCGCTCGGCATCCTCTTCAGCTTCTTTCTCATCGACGACTTCTTCGAAGTCTTTGACGAGACCGACGATGTCGCCCATGCCGAGGATGCGAGAGGCCAGGCCTTCGGGACGGAACTCTTCGAGGCGGTCGACGGTTTCGCCGGTGCCGAGGAATTTGATCGGAACGCCGGTGACGGCTTTCACCGCGAGCGCCGCACCACCGCGCGCGTCTCCATCGAGCTTTGTAAGAATGACGCCGTCGAGGCTGATTTTCTCCGCGAATGCGCTGGCAACGTTGACCGCATCGCGGCCCATCAGCGCATCGCAGACGAGCAGCGTGTTCGCGGGCTCGACGCGGACGACGATCTCTTCGAGTTCTGCCATCAAGTTGTCGTCGACGGCGAGACGGCCCGCCGTGTCGTAGATAATCGCGTTATGGCCGTCGCGCTTGGCGCGCTCGAATGCGGCAGCGCAAATGGCAGGTGGAAGGTCGCCTTCGACGCCATGATGGACGGGGACGTCGATCGATGCGCCCAGAGTCTTCAGCTGATCGACGGCGGCGGGGCGGTAAATATCGGCGGCGACGAGGAGAGGCCGCAGGCCCTGCTTCTGCAAATAAACCGCCAGCTTGGCCGAGACGGTTGTTTTGCCGACACCCTGAAGGCCGGCGAGCATGATCGAGGTCATGCCGCGCGACTTCTCAAGGGAAGTGTCGACGGGGCCCATCAACTCGACGAGCTCTTCTTCGCAGATCTTTACGAAGTGCTGCCCTGGTGTGACCTTGTGCTTGCGGCCACTGCGATCTTTGACTCTCGTCTTGATCTTTTCGCCGAGGGTGCGTTCTTTGACGCGATCGAGGAAAGAACGCGCGACCTTGAGGTCGACGTCCGCTTCAAGAAGCGACATACGCACATCGCGCAGCGCTTCATCAATGCTTTCTTCATTGAGTTCGCGAACGCCCTTGAGTCGGTCGGTGGCGTTTTTGAATCCTTGTGTGACGGTCTCGAGCACGGGCTCCTCCGGAAGGCGCGAAGGTTAGCAGCCGCATCGGCCGGCGGGCCGAGGAACCGAGCTTTCTCATTGGTCTCGTGCTTGCCGCGCGCCGCCTAGGTCGGCATGCTTGGACTCCCCGACCGCCACGCGATCCGCGCGTGGTCTGGCGGGATCGGTCAAGGTCGATCGGCCGGATGTTTAAAACCGCGTCGGGACGATCGTAAGGAGAGAGCACTTGAGCATCGAGGTCGAAGCCCAGATTACGGGCAACGTGTGGAAGATCGAGACCAAGGTCGGCGACGAAGTGGAAGAAGACGATGTGCTGCTTATCATCGAGTCGATGAAAATGGAGATACCGGTCGAGGCCCCGGAGGACGGCAAGGTGCTTGAGATCCGCGTCGCCGAGGGGCAGTCGATCGAAGAAGGAGACATCCTGGTCGTCCTCGAGGGTTAGCGAGGACACGCGCGCGTGCGAGGGGGCGATTTGGAGAGGAGCGCGAGTTGATGAGCGAGGGACTGCACGTACGCAGACTCGTGACCGGGGATCGGTCCCGGGCGCTCGAATACCTGCGCGCGAGGCCCGACGAGAATCTGAGCCTGATCGATTACGCATGCCGGCTCGGTGGAACTCTGGGGCCCGGCGAGGTGCCCTCTCAGCTCTATGCTGCGTTTGAGGGCGAGAGGATTGAGGCGATCGTCGCGCTTCGTCCGAGCGTCGTGTTCTCGTCTGGGATGACCGACAATGCGCAGTCCGTGCTGATGCCACTGGTGATGCGGGTGCCGAGTGGGCTGATCAAAAGCGAACACAAGTTGGTGAACTCAATATGGTCTGCCCTCGAGGCGGCGGGGCGGGAGGCCGTTATTGATCGCGTCGAGATCGCCTATCGACTTAGACCGGAAGCGATCCTTCCTGCCGACCCGGAATTGCCCGGAGTTGCTAGGCCAGCGCGCGAAGAAGATCTCGAAGATTTGATCCACGCGGCGCGCGCGAGTCTTTGGGAAGAGGATCGGCCGGACCCCAGCGAAGGCGATCCTCACGGCTTTGAACGATGGGTGCGCGGTCGGTTGCCTCGGGCGAGAGTCGTGTCCGAGAACGGACGTATTGTGTTCGTTGCCTATGCTGATGTGCGGTCGGGCGAAGGATGGCTCGTTCAGGGCGTCTACACCTGGCCGGATTTTCGTCGGCGAGGATTCGCACGTCGCGGGATGGATTCTGTTGTCCGAGAAGCGTTTGCCTGCGGTGCCGCCCACGTGCAGCTAGCAGTCGTTGATGGGAATGAGCGGGCTTTGAACCTCTATGAGGCGCTTGGCTTCGAGGCATTCAGTGAGCTACGAACGATTCTTTTTCACTAAATAGACTTTGAATCTGCGTTGAATTTCGGTGTTAGGCAGATCGCAAAATGGACAAGGTCGCGGCGCAAAGCGATCGACCGATTTCGACGTTCCAGACGGCTTCGACGCCATATTCGTCGTGGAGTCGCGCGAGGCCATGCGGGGTTGCGGGGCGGATACGTCTTGCGAGGCCAGCTCTTGAACTCGGAGATATCCCCCTAGCGAATGCTTCCGACGCTAATACGGCCGGTGGCTGCATCTGAAACTTGACGACGAGTGGGAAACATCTAGAGGCCTCCTGAGCGCTTAGGAGAGTCTACCGCACGGCAGGCGGTGAGCGCGGCCGCGAAGCTCGGCCAGTCTGAGGCATCCGAGGCTGTCTCGGAGTTCGTTGAAGCTAGGGCGGAGGCTCAGCTAAGGTGCGGATCCGGCGCGGCATTCCGCGCCCTAATTGACTTTGGTCGTAGCGGAAATCAGATGCTGCGAATTCATCGAATTCTGAATAAGGAGAAGGACGTCATGGGACTTTTGGACGGAAAGGTCGCGATCGTGACCGGAGCGGGCGGCGGACTTGGGCGCGAGCACGCGCTCGCTATGGCAGCGGAAGGTGCCGCGGTAGTTGTGAACGATCTCGGGGGTGCTCGCGATGGTACAGGTGGCGGCGGCGTAGCGATGGCGGACCAGGTTGTTGATCTCATCAAGGCTGCGGGCGGCGAAGCGGCGCCTAACTACGACAATGTTTCGACCGTCGAGGGTGGTCAGGGGATCTTGCAGTCTGCGATCGATGCCTACGGCCAGGCCGATATCCTGATTAACAATGCTGGAATCCTACGTGACAAGAGCTTCGCGAAGACGACCGAAGATCTCTGGGACCCGGTCATAGCGGTCCACTTAAAGGGCACGTACTGCGTGACCTTCGCCGTGTATAACCACATGAAGGAGCGAGGTGCGGGTGGCTGCATCATCAACACGTCTTCGACGAGTGGACTGAATGGCAACTTCGGCCAATGCAACTACGGAGCCGCGAAGGCCGGCATCGCAGGCTTCACGCGGTGTCTCGCCCTGGAAGGCAATAAATACGGGATTCGCGCACATATCCTCGCGCCGGTGGCGCACACGCGTTTGACCGAAGACTTGCCGGGCTTCGACAATGAGAAAGCGGCACAGTCCTACGACCCCAAGCTTGTGTCGCCCTTGATGGTCTATCTCGCTTCGGATGATGCTAAGGAGCTGACGGGTAAGACATTCATGGCCGGTGGAGGTCGCATCGCTGAAATGCGAGTCGTAACTGCCGAAGGCGTCACGAAGACGGACGACGGGGGTCTTTGGACCCCGGCGGAAGTCGGCGCCAAGATGGCCGCCGGCGAGATTCTGCTTCCGGAATAGCTTGATCGGCGCGCGATGCGGAGAGATCCGCATCGCG